>JAIFKM010000173.1 GCA_020049575.1 Desulfobulbaceae bacterium | reverse complement strand
GTTTTGGATCGGATGGTCCTTCACGGGAAATTTTTTGAGGAAACCCCGAAGAAGGTGATCGAGTATTACCATACCTCAGTTTTTTCAACGAGAGGTTGAAACGATGGTTGACAGGGTTGTTTGTGGCAAATCTCATCAGGTTGAAAATGGTCCAGAGGGTCATGGTGGTCGGCTTATCCAAGGGGAGGGCAGTGGGTCTGTTATCGACCTGCAGGCCATTTTCCAACTTTCCCTTGACTTGATTTGCATTGCCGACATCGAGCGAGCGACCTTCTTGCGTGTCAATCCGGCTTTTACCGAGGTGCTGGGCTATTGCGAGCAGGAACTCCTTGGCGTCAGCTACCTGAAATTTGTTCACCCCGAGGATATTGAGGCCACGCGTCGGGTAGTCGATGAATGCCTGCGTCAAGGCAAGAAAATTCTCAATTTTAAAAATCGCTATCGCTGCAAGTCCGGTGAATATCGTTGGCTCAACTGGGTGGCACAGCCGCAGGTTAATAAGGGGATCACCATCGCCGTCGCCCATGATGTCACCGACGAAATCGAGGCCGGTAACCGTCTGGAGAAGGTTTCCCGACTACTCAATACGGTGTTGGACGCCATTCCGGATGTGATCGGTGTTCAAGATCCCCACCACAACGTCATCCGCTACAACAGAGCCGGGTATGCATTTTTGGCCATGACGCCCGAGCAGTCACAGGGTAAAAAATGCCATGAGCTGATCGGCCATGCCGCACCCTGTCCGATTTGCGCCACGTCCGAAGTTTATCGCACCAAGCAGGTCGCCAGGGTGGAAAAATTCGTGCCGGAACTGGATGTCTGGCTCGATGTCCGGGCTTATCCGGTCCTCGGCCAAAACGGGGAGCTGGTGCAGGTGATCGAGCACCTGCGCGACATCACCCGGGAAAAAAAGGCCGAGGCCGAGCTCAAAGCGGCTCACGAGCGGCTGACGACGATCCTCGACAGCATCGACACCCATATTTATGTCGCCGATATGGCTTCCTATGAAATCCTGTTCGTCAATAAAAAGATGCGGGACGATTTTGGCCGTGAACTGGTGGGAACCCTCTGTTTTCAATCATTTCGGGCGGAAAAAACACCCTGTGCGCAGTGTACCAACTCCCGGTTGCTCGATGAAAAGGGCAATTCCACCGGTACCTTCGTCTGGGATGGCCAAAACCCAGTCACCGGCCGCTGGTATACCAACCATGACCGGGCGATTCGCTGGATCGACGGCCGAACGGTGCACCTGCAAATCGCCACCGACATCACCCAGGCTAAACACTATGAACAAGAGCGTGCTCGGATAGAACAACAGCTTCATCAGGCGCAAAAGTTTGAGGCCATTGGTACGCTTGCTGCGGGCATCGCCCATGATTTCAACAATCTGCTGATGGGTATCCAGGGGCGCGCCTCATTGCTGATGTTCGATATGGCACCTTCTCACCCCCACCATGAACATATTCGCGCCATAGAGGAATGCATCCGCAGCGCCACCGGTTTGACCAAGCAGCTTTTGGGGTTGGCACGAGGGGGCAAGTATGAGGCCAGGCCTTTTGACCTTAATGAACTGGTAACCGCCAGTTTGATGATGTTCGGTCGGACGAAAAAAGAGATCACCGTTCGTACCAAGATCCAGGGCTCGCCTCTGGTGGTGAAAGCTGATCGAGGTCAAATTGAACAGGTGTTGCTCAACCTGTATATCAATGGCTGGCAGGCCATGCCCGAGGGCGGGGACCTGATTGTTGAGACCGGGACGGTTTCCCTGGCAAAGGGACAGATCCTGTCGACCCTGGCTGAAGCCGGTCGCTGTGTTCTGGTGCGGGTCACCGATACGGGTATCGGCATGGATGAAGACACCCTGAATAAGGTCTTTGATCCGTTTTTTACCACCAAGGACAAGGGGCGTGGGACCGGTTTAGGTTTGGCCTCGGCCTATGGCATTATCAAAAACCATGGGGGCATGATCACCGTTGACAGCCGGCTCGGCAAGGGCGCCACCTTCACCATCTACCTGCCCGAGTCGGAAGGAGAGGATCTGCCTGAAGAGACCCGGGCCGAGACCCTGGTCAAAGGCGAGGGCACCATCTTGCTGGTGGACGATGAAGACATGATCATCGACGTGAGCCACGTCATGCTCACCGTATTGGGCTACCAGGTGGTCGTGGCCCGCAACGGACAAGAGGCCCTTGCGGAGGTTGAACGGCAGGGTGCAGGCATCGATATGGTTATCCTGGATATGATCATGCCGCAGATGGATGGGGCCAAGGTATTTGAAGGAATCCGCCGCATCCGACCGGATATGCCCGTGTTGCTTGCCAGCGGCTATGCCATGGACGACAAGGCAGAGCGTATCATGAGCCAGGGATGTAACGGATTTATGCAAAAACCTTTCAACCTCGTCGAACTTTCAACCAAGGTGCGGGCCATCCTCGAGCGGCGACCAACCAGGGAGCAGCCAAAGTAAGGTCGCAAAGGCCGCCCCTGTCATGCCTTGAAACAGTACTTCCTCGATTGTCGCCATCGGCAGAAAGCCGCCATGCCGACGACGAGGGTGGCAAGCCAGATAAGACGGCTCTGATAGCGGTTATAAGGGCTGGAAAGCGCTCCGCAGATGAAGGCATTGCCCAGCAGAGCAATGAGCACATAGAGGGCGAGTCCGGTAAAATCATGGCGCCTTTCCCGTACCCCCCAGCCGACGACAAGTACCAGGCCCAGAAGCGAAAGATAGGCTACGGGAATATGTACAAGGTTCAGTACGTCAAAGAGTTTCTGGGGCATTCTGTTGCGCTGCTGGTTGGCGGATGTAAATGACTGGGCGATATCCGGAGATAAGCCGGCGAAAACTTTCCGGGTGTAATCCTGATAATTATCCAGTCCGTCGCCGGTTTTGACCATTGTAAATTGTTCGACGGTGGCCTGAAGGGAGGTCAACAGAACGTCATCGGGATACTCTTTAATGCTTTCAACGACAACGTGTCCCAACTCGGCATTGGCAGTTTTCCCTGTCCAGTCGCCGAGATCCTGCAACGGCGAAGTCCTCGACCAGAGAAATTCATCAGCCGTCGGCGGCAGACGATTCTTGGCAACACATATTCGCAGGCCTGCTCCCGGACAGTGATCCGCCAGCCATTGCTGGGCGATGCCCGCCTGGACAAAGCGTCCGAAGAGAAAAATCGGACCTCCGGCGGAATAGGTAAATTTCCCTGAAACAGCCAGATTCACTGTTGGTATCAGCATCATACTGACCGCCACCGCCGCCAGTGGGGGGAAAATGCGCGTGGGGATTTGCTCGGTGTTTCGATAGAGTACTGCCCGCAAGAGGAGGAGGGTGGGAATTAACCCGATCCCCAGGGCGAGACAGGAATTATGTGACATCAAGCCGAAGACAGCGGTTGTGAAAAGCCCTGTTTTTTCAAAGAGATTGAGGCGTTGTGAGGAGAAAAACAACAGCCAGAGGGCAAGAATCACCATGGGCACGAGAATATCCGGCATCAATTGACTGGTGTACCACGATATTCCCGTCAGCAGACTGAGCCCGGTGCAGAACAGGGCGGTCGTCAGGGGGCTGGAGGGAAGATTGTTGCAGCGCAGTGTCAGGTGGATGATCCAGAAACAGAGAAAGGATTTTATGAGTATCGGACCCCAGAAGAACCACCAGCCGAAGGAGGTCATCCAGAGAAAGAAACCGTAGAGAAATGACCTTCCCGGATAGATGGTCATCTTCAGCACGCGGTCCAGGTAGCCGCCGGTATCGTAAAAAACAATGGCAAAACCATTCCACAAGGCCGGGAAGAGCAAGGGTACGATACCGAAAAGCAGACAGAAAAACCATGCTTTGCTGGAGTATGCGGTGGGGATAAAGGAGTGAGGAGAAAAGGGCAGACTGCTGATTCCGACCTCGACAAGATCATTCTGCGGTTTATTCTTCATGGTTGCCGACTCACTTATTGTATTGAACCTGAAAAACGGCGAATATCGCCGTCCGGCTTTTCCGATGTGCGCTTAAGTGGAGGTTTTCTTATTTGCCGGAGAGAAACCCCTTCACTGTCCGGACAAATGGCTCCTGCTCTTCGTAAAATGGCAGGTGACCGCTCTCTTCGAAGACGACAAATCTCGACCCGGGAATAGCCTTATGAATCGTATACGCCACGGATGGCGCGACGTTCATATCGAAACGGCCCGTCATAACCAGAGTCGGAAAGCGAAACTTCGAAAGTTCCGACGTGAAATCCAGCTGTTCCATATCTTTTCGGAGCATATCGCCGACCTCGATATTGGCGTTAATGCGAGTGACTTGCGCCAGATAGGTATCACGGTTTTTGCCCGAGTAGAAAAGCATGGAAAAATAATGCATAAAGGCGGCCTTTTTCGTCGCCTCATCGGTGATCTTTATCGCTTCCATTTGTTCGTAGGTTTCCGGGAAAACCTTGGCAAAGAGGAAGATGGTATCGGCAAACTTTGGGGCAGCCGAATCACAGATAATCAGGCGTTCAATCCGTTCCGGGTAACGTGCCGCATAGGCCATAGCAAGATAACCGCCGAAAGAGTGCCCTAAAATGTTTATATGTTCGTATCCAAGATATGCCCGCAAGGCCTCCAGGTCGGCGATTTGATCGGCGACCGTACACGATTGACCCGCCGTCAAAGCGGGCGATTCACCAACTCCGCGTTGGTCGTAGAAGATAACCGGGTGATCCTCGGCCAGCTCATCCAGGGCCGAGGAAGGGTGAAGAGTTGCCTGCATATAGGTGTGGTCTACACCGGGCCCGCCATTGATGACAATGAGAGGCGTGCCGGTTTTGGCGCCGCGGATTTCATAATAGAGCGTCGCGCCTTCCCCTTGAAAAAACTTGCCGGATTCGACCTTCTGAGCTGATGCGGATAAGGGTGCCAGAAGGAACAACACGAGGATGATAAAGACTCTGCCTGGGTTTCTCATCATTTTCAGGTCATTACCCTTCTGTCTTTGTTTATATGACGGGGGCTGTGAAATACATCAGTTGATGCACCCGGTGCATTTAAAAGTTGGAGCTGGTAATGGTGTCCGCGAATTTTCAGGGTAATTTATCTGTTTTTGCCAGAGCTGGCTAGGCTTTACTTTGGGTTCCAAATTTATTTTATGTTGTGTATCGTAGGTGGTCGGTGGATATGTTTATCCGGTTTTTCAGGAAAACTGACTCCGACTTTTGCCACTCACTCTTACATAAGCAGCCAATGAATCAAGCCGATCAACAGCAAAAGCAGCGCCCTGTGCCTCCCTCTATCCGTATCCGTCGTTGGCTGGTGGGCGGTATCGTAACACTATTACTCCTGCCGGCAGTGGCAATACTGATCGTGCCGCGGTTTATCGATCTCGTTTCCGTCAAAGAGAAAATTCAAGCCGTGGTAAGCGACCAGACCGGCGGCCAGATGGATTATCAGGAGATTGGTTTTTCTTTTTTTCCGCGGCCGGCCATCGAACTGCGTCAGGTCAGCCTGAGTATCCCCGACCTGGCGGAGGGCACGGTTGCTGCTCTGCGCATCGTACCGAAGCCTTTCCTTCTGCTGACCGGCGATTTGCAGCTGGCCAGACTTGAGCTGGAGTCGCCGCATATGAAACTTCAGCTTCCTGCAAAAAAACAAGAAGATATCCGCGATAAACCTGATGCTTCCGCCGAGCCGGGAAAGTCTCTGGCCTTGGCCATTGCCCCCCTCGGTAGGGCCATCGCCGGCCTGGAACTGCAGGTCGATAACGCCCGGCTGGGCATTGCCCGGAGCGAACAAACGTTCATTGACATCAAGGGTCTCAACCTGCGATCCGCTCTGTCGATGACCGCTCTCAACTCTGCCGGGGCCAGCCTGCAGCTGAACCTTGAGGAACTGAGCATCCTTGTCAACAACCGCCGGGAAACGATAAGAGGCCTCAGCCTGAACGGCAGCGCCGAAATTGCTGGCGCCAACAAGGGGAAGGTTCAACTCGACCGACTGGCACTGAAAGAACCGGCTCTCGAATTAACCGGAAATCTGGCCATGGCACCAGCCACCCCGGCTATGACGCTGAATCTCTCCGGCAGCAACATGGATGTCGATGCGATCCGCAAAACCGCTCTGGCCCTTGCCGGCGACACCACCCCCATCAAACAGATCTTCGACTACCTGCGCGGCGGCCAGGTATCACGGATCAGCTTTTCCTCCCACGGCGAGAACCCTTCTGATTTGGGCAAGCTGAACAATATCCTGATCAAGGGGCAATTGCAGGAAGGCAAGATTGCCATCCCGGGGATCAATCTCGATCTGACCGAGGTTTCTGGCGATGTCGATATCAGTCAGGGCATACTGCAGGGCAGCGGGCTGTCGGCCCGTCTCGACCGATCGACCGGCCGGGAGGGTACGCTGCACATAGGTCTGACCAAGGAGAACGATCTGTTCCAGTTGGAGCTGATGGTGCGCGCCGATCTGGCGCAGACCCAAGGGATGCTTCTGCAACGCCTGGTCCGTGTCCCGGCCTTCACTGCCGAATTGGAAAAGATTACCAAGCTGCAGGGCGCCGCCCAGGGAAAACTGACCCTCGGCGACAGCCTGCACGCCATCGGCGCGAAAATCGAGGTCAGCGAGGTTACCTTGTCCGCCGACTACCAGGGGGTGCCGTTGCCGATCACCATCGCCGGGGGGCAGCTTACCTTTGGTAACCGGATGCTTGGTCTTCATGCTCTCAACGGCTCCCTGGGACAGTCGCAGTTTGCCGAGCTCTCCTGCCGCTTCCTCTGGGAAAAGGATCTTTCCATCGACATCGATTCCGGGCGGTTCGATCTGGCCATGGCGGAGCTCTATCCCTGGCTGGCTTCCCTGGAAGGACTGCGTCATAAACTGGAGAAAGTCACGCAGGTGACCGGCCGACTGGCATTGTCAGCCGTCGATTTTCAAGGCGAGGTCGCCAGACCCTCCGGCTGGCAGTTCGCTGCCACCGGTGCGGTCAAAGACCTCTTGGTCGACACGACACTCGTACCGGACAGCACCACCCTGGCGAGCGGCGGATTTACGATCGATACGCACCAGTTGACATTGGACAAGCTCAAAATTTCCAGCGGGGATGCGGCCCTCACCCTCTCCGGCCACCTCCATGGTTTTCCGCAACGGCTCGGCCGACTTGACCTCTCGCTGGACGGTACCATGGGGCCGCAGTCGGTTGCATGGCTTTCCGATAAACTCAAGGTGCCGAAAGCCTACGCGATCCATGCCCCTCTGAGCATCAGCAACGCCCAGTTTGCATGGCAAGCGGATGCCACGGCCTCCTTCAAGGGTTTGGTATCCGTGGAAAAAGGCCCGGCAATCAGTGCCGATGTCGTTTACCAGCCGGGACAACTGCAGGTCAACCGGCTGCATCTCAAAGACCTATACTCGGATGCCACTTTGGTCTTTGTCGTCACTGGGGCACAACACGACTACAGGTTTATCGGCAATCTGCACCATGAAACCCTGCAAAATCTGTTCGTCGGTCCACAGCTTGGCAGCGGTCGACTGACGGGGGATTTAGCCGTCACTGTGCCAAAGAGCGGACAACCCAAGGCCACCACCAAGGGGCAGCTGAACGGCGAGAAGCTGCCGATCATCCTGCCTTCAGGAGATTTCGCGTACATTGAGGAGATAAGCCTGAACGCCGACGGCTCACAGGTCAAAGTCGACATCAGCGGACTGACCTGGAAGAACCTGATATGGGAGCCCGTGAACGGTACGGTCTCCTTCCTGCACGACAGGGTTGATATCGAGCTTGCCGAAGCCAAGGTGTGCGGTATCAATTCGCTGGGTTCCTTCTCCTTTGCCGGAGATGAATACTCACTTGATCTGACCCTGACAGGTAAAGACCTCGACGTTGCCACCAGTTACACCTGCCTGACCGAGGGCCGGGTCAAGGCAACCGGTCGCCTTGAATTTTCCAGCCGGGTTACCGCCAAGGGCAAAAAGGATGAGTTGTTCAAGAACTTGAAGGGCCCCTTGCAGATAACCCTCAGCAATGGCGTGATTGAGCAGGATAAATTTGTGGCGAGGATTCTTGAGGTGCTCAATGTCACCGAGATCGTCAAGGGCAGACTGCCGGACCTCGGCTCTACCGGCTTCGCTTACAGAACCATGAACTTGCAAGGCGAGTTTAAAAACGGCAAACTTCACATCCATAAATATTTTATGGACGGTGAGACCCTCAACCTGATAGGCAAGGGGGACATCGATCTGGCGGAAAAAACCCTTGAGGTTACATTGTTGGCTGCACCGTTCAAGACCGTTGATACCATCATTAAATACCTCCCTGGAGTCAACTACCTCCTGGGCGGCAGCCTGATCGCCATCCCCATCAGCATCACCGGAACTCTGGATGATCCCCAGGTGACGATCATGTCTGTCTCTGCAGTCGGTTCAAGTCTGTATGATCTGGCCGAACGGACCATTACTTCACCCTTTAAGCTTTTGGAGGCGATTAATCCCTGGGGCAAGCAGAAGGGAAAATAGATGCGCTGATCCAGCGTCTTGACAAATCGGTCACTTTGGCATATGCTGTGTCATATGTCAAATTATATGGTGGAGGTGTGAAATGCAAACAGTACGGTATGTCCATCTCTTTCGCAATGGACGCAGTCAAGCTATACGTATTCCGAAGGAATTTGAGTTGGAAGGCAATGAAGCCATTATTCGCAAAGATGGCAACCGGTTAATAATAGAACCGGTGAAGAAAACAACGCTTCGAGCACTTCTTGCCAGTTGGAAGCCTTTCGCTGACGAATTGCCGGAAATTCAAGATCCGCCAATAGAAGCTGAGGATTTTTTTTGAAATGGCAAACCTCAAGTATCTCCTTGACACCAATATCCTCTCTGAACTCATTAAACGACCTGGCGGTTTTACGGCAAAGAAAATTGCTTTATTGGAAGATGAAGACTCGTGTTGCACCAGCATCATTGTTGCCTGCGAGTTGCGCTACGGCGCCTTGAAAAAAGGCTCACCGATCTTGACAGACAAAGTAAATCAACTCCTTGAAACCATAGCTGTCCTTCCACTCAAACCGAATGTCGACGAGCATTATGCCAGGCTGAGAGTCACTCTG
>JAIFKM010000187.1 GCA_020049575.1 Desulfobulbaceae bacterium | reverse complement strand
CGGCAGGTCAATCTCTTATGCAAACGAGCCTCAGACTCCCATGAAGAAAACCAAGATTGTTGCCACTCTCGGACCACGCAGCCAGACAGAAGAAGAAATTTTTGCTTTTATCCAGGCTGGAATGGATGTCGCCCGGATTAATCTCTCCCATGGTGACCGGCAGACTCACGAGCGGCTCATCGACCTGGTCAAGAGGGCCAGACGACAGGCAGGCGCCGATACCGCCATCCTCCTGGACACTCGCGGCCCCGAGATCCGGGTTCTCGACCTGCCTGATCCGTTGGAACTGGAGGAAGGTCAGCATCTGGTAATCACCTCGGACCATGCCTCCTGCACAGAGACGCGCATCGGCGTAAATTACCCTGGTTTCGCCCTCGATGTGCAGAAAGGTCATCGTATCCTGCTTGACGACGGCAAACTGGCCCTGAAAGTGATCGAGGTCAAAGGCGGCGATGTCCTGACAACCGTGCTCAATGCGGGTAGGTTGACCAGTCGCAAGAGGGTCAGCCTGCCTGACTCCATCGTTAACTTGCCGTCACTTTCCGAAGAGGATAAAGCAGATATTGCCTTCGGGGTTACCAAGAACGTCGACTTTATCGCCGCGTCTTTTGTCCGTCAGGCGGATGATGTCTGGGCGGTGCGCCGGATAATCGAAGAACATGGCGGTCGGCAGGCGATTATCGCCAAGATCGAAAACCGCCAGGGTGTCGAAAATTTGGGCAAGATCCTCCTGGCCGCGGAAGGACTGATGGTCGCCCGGGGTGACCTCGGGGTCGAGATGCCGGCTGAGGAGGTGCCGATCATCCAGAAGCGGCTCATCCATGCCGCCAACCTCGCCGGTAAGCCGGTAATCACCGCCACCCAGATGCTCGAATCGATGATCACCAGCCCCACCCCGACCAGGGCCGAGGCCAGCGATGTCACCAATGCCATCTTCGACGGCAGCGACGCCGTCATGCTCTCGGCCGAAACAGCCACCGGCAAATATCCCCTCGAGGCCATCCGTTTCCTGGTCAACTGCGCCGAGATCTCGGAAAAATCCCTCGATTATGAAAATATCTTGGCAGCTGGCCTGCGCCATCGCCGACCGATTGTCACCGATGCCATCTCCTACGCCTGCTGCGCCACGGCAGCCGATCTGGAGGCAGCAGCAATAATCACCGCCACAACTTCTGGCTCCACGGCCAGGATGGTGGCCCGCCACCGGCCGAAGGCGCCGATCATCGCAGTCAGCCCGGTTCTTGAGACAATCCGGCAGCTCCAGCTCATCCGGGGCGTTGTGCCACTGTACTGCGCTTCCGCCCCGACCATGGACGAGCAGCTCGACCGGGCCATCCATATCGCCACCCAGGCCCAACTTATTGCCAATGGCGATCTGGTGGTCATTACCGCCGGCATGCCGCTGCAAACCCCTGGAACTACCAACATGCTCAAAGTTCACATGGTCGCGGATATCTGTTTCGCCGGGCAGGGTATCGGCTCAACCACCGCCCACGGTCTGGTCAGGATAATCGACAAGGACAGCGACTGGCTGGATCTACCGGAGGAGGTCATTGTCGTCGTTACCTCAACAGACCATACTGTGCTCGAACACCTCACTCGGGTCAGGGGCATTATCGCCGAACAGCCTGGGCTGACCTCGCACGCCGCCATTGTCGGCCGGGAACTCGGAATTCCGGTTGTCTGCAATGTCCCCGATGCCACCTCGATTTTCGAAAACGGCCAGTTGATCACCATTAATGGCGCTACCGGTCATATCTGTTACGGTTCGTCGTGTTCATGAACAAGGATCGGATTATTGTCATCGGCGGCGGGGCGGCCGGGCTCATGGCCGCCGGTCAGGCGGCCGAGGCAGGCAGTTCCGTCCTGCTCCTTGAAAAAATGACCCAGCCGGGCCGCAAGATCTGCATCACAGGCAAGGGCCGATGCAACCTTACAAATATCGCAGATCTTCATGATTTCATAACTCATTTTGGAAAAAACGGACGATTTCTGCACCAGGCCTTCAGCCGCTTTTTCAGCACAGAACTCATGGATTTTTTTACAGGGCTCGACCTGCCCCTGACAACAGAACGCGGAGGCCGAGTATTCCCCACCTGCGGCAAGGCCCCCGAGGTTCTCAAGGTCATGCTCAAATGGCTGAATAGCCTTGATGTCGAGATTCGTCGCTCGACCCCGGTTGAATCGCTGGTTCTTGCGGAGGGAAGCATTGGCGGGGTTATGACGAAAGACGGACACATCGCAGGGGACAGGGTCATTCTTGCGACAGGCGGTGCCTCCTACCCCCGTACTGGCTCAACCGGCGACGGATACAGGCTGGCAATGCAGGCCGGCCACAGTATCGTGCCCATCCGCCCATCGCTGGTCCCACTCGAAACAGGAGGCAATCAGGCCAGACACATGGCTGGGCTCAACCTCAAAAACGTTGGGGTCAGGGTATTCATTGAAGGGAAATGCCGGTTCCAGGGCTTTGGCGAAATGGCGTTCACCGACTTCGGCCTGAGCGGCCCCTTGATTCTGACCGTCAGCAACATGGCCGTCGACAGCTTGCGGGCCGGGAAAAAATTGACGATTGCAATCGACCTTAAACCCGCTCTTGATACGGTCCAACTCGACGCCAGGCTGAAGCGGGACTGCCTTGACCGGAGCGGCGAACAGATTGCCAGTGTCCTCAGAGGCCTGCTGCCCAAAGAAATGGTAGCGGTGTGCCTGGAAGCTACCGGTATCGACCCGAAAAAAGCTGCCGGGCAACTGGCAGACAGTGATCGATTAATGCTCCGTGCCTGGCTGAAGGATTTTCGCTTGGAGATTACCGGCTACCGCTCCTTTGACGAGGCTATCGTCACCGCCGGCGGGGTGGATCTGCGGGAGATTGAACCGCGAACCATGGAATCTCGCAAGACCAGAGGGCTCTATATTGTCGGCGAACTCCTTGACCTGCATGCCGATACCGGCGGCTATAACCTGCAGGCAGCATTTTCAACGGGATGGCTGGCCGGAAGAGAATCGGCAAAAATCCTCTGCTAAATTCGACTGTGGTTACGGTCGTGCTGCCGAGAATTCCTCATACACTGCCTCTATGGGGATGGCAAACCCAATCCCCTCGGTGTCTTGAAGTATCATGGTGTTGACGCCGAAAACATATCCTTTTTCATCAATCAGCGGTCCGCCACTGTTGCCGGGGTTGATTGCGGCATCGGTCTGCAGAAACATCCTGCCATCCTGCTCATTCTTCCGGTAACCGGAAAAAACCCCTGATGTCACCGTATGGCGCAGCCCGACAGGACTGCCGATGGTTAGAACCTTATCCCCCTGCTGCAGGGAACGCTTGTCAGGAGGACTGGTCAGATAGGGTGAATCAATGGTATGAAGAGCCATGAGGGCCAGGTCGTGCCTGCTGCTGACCTGGAGATAATTTGCGGTAAACTGCCGTCCATCGGCCAGAAAGATTTTAATATCAGATGGCTGCAGGCTTTTTTCCATGGCAGCAATCCTTGCCTCCCCTTCTTCCTGCTGGGGTATGACCTTATTGAGTTCAGCCTCCCTCGTTTCCAATATCAAAGCGAGTTGGCTCCGGCCTGGCCCTTCGTCTAACTGGCTCATTTTTTCCCGCAGTTCCTGCAGTTTTTGCTTTTCTAACTCGATCAATTTTCTGCCGGTCTCAATTTTGGCTCTCAACTCGGCCAGTTTCTGCTGATCCATTTCCACAACGTGGCGGTTGGTGATGATATAATTTTTATTAACGAAAAATCCTGAGCCAGTCCCCCAGGGAGTTTCTATAGATACCGTGGCATTTCGCGCCTCTTCGATTGAGCGGGCTCCTTGCTGGGGCGATGGATTTTCGGTTTTCTTGATGACAGCAGGCTTCACCTCAGGAGCAGGAATATTTGTCTGGCTGGTTTGCGTCCCAGAAGCTACAGGCCGAGGGTCTGTCTTTTGAAGGTTTGCCGGTCGCATAAGGTAAATGGTCAAACCAGCTGTGAGCAGCATCAGCAGCACAACGCCGAAGATCTTTACACCAATCCCTGAAGACTTTGCCTGCTGAGCGGCACCGGCTTCTTTTTCCTTCTGGCGGTCTTTGGCACGGACATAACGGGCAAAAATCAGGCCGCAGGCCTCGCACTCCATCGTGTTTTTCTGTTCATGGGAACATTTGGGACAACGGATCACTTTTGTTTCTTTCATCTTCTTTTCTTTACCTGGCAAAGAGACTGAATTTGACCTTTATCGCCGATCACACCTCGGAAGCAGGCCGCCAATGCTCAACTGCTTTGGGCAAGATCAAGCCATCGCCCGCCTGTGAGACCGGGTAAGTCACCGGGTTTCAATGAAAATACGGTAAAGGGCGTGCCGGCGGCGGCCCAAAGGATATCGTAGCGCTGCAAATCCTGATCGAGGAGAGTGCTCAGGGGCATACGGTGTCCCGCCGGCGGAATGCCGCCAATAGCATAACCGACACGCTCTTTCACATAACTGCCAGAAGCCCGGCCAAGTTTTTGTCCTGTCACCTTCTCAATCTTATTCAGATCGACGCGATTTGCCCCGGAGGCAATAATAAGGATAGGATCGTCTGTCGTTTCATCTCTGAAGACAAGTGATTTGGCTATCTGCCCGACCTCGCAGCCGACACTCAAGGCGGCCTCTTCGGCCGTCCGGCAAGAACCCGGTAACTCTCTGACAAAAAAGGAAAAGCCCTTTGCCGAAAGAAAATCCTGCACACGTTGCGCGCTTTCCGGTAATTCCACGGTCATACTTCGCTGCCTCAAATAAATGGTTGCTCTCCAGTTTTCTGATCAAATACCCGCACATACTCTCCCATAAAAGACTATCAGCAAGGTATACTTCGTGTGGCACATAGTATAGTATAGCACTGTGAGAGTCATCAGACAAATCAGCCTTGAAGACGATTATCTCACGGAAAAAATAACAGGGAACCAGACATGAACGAAATCCGGATAACCAAAATCCTCTCCATTCCGACTTCAGAAGTTGACATAACCCCCATCCGGGCTCAGGGATCAGGTGGCCAGAATGTCAACAAAGTGTCTAACGCGGTGCACCTGCGTTTTGATATACGCAAATCATCCTTACCAGATAATTATAAAATGCGGCTGCTCGGCATGCGTGATCAGCGCCTGACAGCCGACGGTCAGATTGTCATCAAAGCTCAGGAATTCCGAAGTTTGGAAAAGAATCGGGAAGAAGCATTTGCCCGATTAGCCGAGATGATCCGAGAGGCGGGCATCGTCATGAAGAAACGCCGCCCCACGCATCCTTCGCTGGCAGCCAAGCAGCGCCGGATCGACGCAAAAATTCAGCATAGCAGGACCAAGTCACTGCGCAAAAAACTGTCTTGAATGCAGGAAGAAGCAGAATATGCAAACAAAATATCATTGCCATCTTCGTCGAAAGTTGTTATACAAGAAGGTTTATCTAATGAGTGTCAGGCCAGGACATAGTTTTTCGGATGTATTATTGAGAACTGGACAGACACGCACAGGGTAAGCGGCAGCGAAGGCAGACATTCGGAGGATATCAGCAGAGTGAACTGAGCCTCCTTCTTTTTTTTATACCTCTCGCCCATCCCGCTCATCACGTTCTCCCCGCACGGCATGCCCGTCATCTCCTGCGAGGAAATCCCGTTCACATTTTACAGGAAAAATCATGTCTTCAGAAAATCACAGCACAGCTTCGTTCTCAGATCTCGGTATCAGCCAACCCCTCCTTCAATCCCTTGATGAGGCGGGCTATGAAAGCCCTACCCCCATACAAGTCAGAATGATTCCCCATATGCTGGAGGGCCGCGATGTAGTCGGCCAGGCACAGACCGGTACCGGCAAAACGGCCGCCTTTGCCCTGCCCCTGCTCATGCACTTGCGACCGGGGAAGGTTATTACTCCCCAGATTCTTGTCCTCGCCCCAACCCGCGAACTTGCAATCCAGGTTGCTGAATCCTTTCAGCAGTATGGCCAGCACCTGCCCAATTTCCGTGCGCTACCCATTTTCGGCGGCCAGGACTATACCATCCAGCTCAATGCTCTCAAGCGTGGTGCCCAGGTTATAGTCGGCACCCCTGGTCGTGTCATGGACCATATTCGTCGCGGCAGCCTCAATCTTGCAACCATTCATAGCCTAGTACTCGATGAAGCCGACGAAATGCTGAAAATGGGTTTCATTGATGATGTAGAATGGATTCTCGAGCAAACTCCTGCCGATCGGCAGATCGCACTTTTTTCCGCTACCATGCCCCAGAGCATACGTCGTATCGCCCAGAAATATCTCTCTTCACCTATCGAAATTACCATTGAGACAAAGACTGTCACCGCCCAGACCATCAATCAGCGATATCTTCTGGTCAACGGCTTCGGCAAAAAACTTGAGGCGCTCAGCCGCCTGCTGGAGAGTGAGTCATTCAACGCCATGCTAGTCTTTGTCAGGACCAAACTGCAGACGGTTGAGCTTGCCGAAAGCCTTACTGATCTGGGCTATTCCTGTGCTCCATTAAGCGGTGATATTCAGCAGAGCAACAGACTGCGAACAATTGAACAGCTCAAGAACGGCAAGATCGACATCCTGGTGGCCACCGATGTGGCAGCCCGCGGACTCGACGTCGAGCGCATAAGTCATGTCATCAATTTCGACATCCCTTTCGACAACGAAGCCTACATCCATCGAATCGGCCGCACGGGGCGGGCAGGCAGAAGCGGCGAGGCGATCCTTTTCGTCCACCCACGGGAGCAGAGGATGCTCGGGGCCATCGAACGGCTCACCCGTCAGAAAATCACCCCGATGGCCCTGCCCTCGACCAAACAGGTCAACGCCAAGCGGATAGAGCGATTCAAGGAAAAAATCACCACTGCTCTCAGCGCCGGCCCCGACATCTTTTTGAAACTGGTCAGCGACTACCAGATGGAACACGAGGTTGATCCCCTCAGCATGGCGGCAGCTCTCGCACGTCTCGCCCAAGGCAGTACACCGCTGCTGCTCCCCGAAACAGTGGACAAAACTGTCAGATTCGAAAAATCAGTACCAGTCCGCCCCGAGAGAAAATTTACCCGTGACAGGGAAGTCAAAGGCAAACCGGCACGGACGGTTGCCACCCTGCCAACCGACGAGGCAATGGACAGATACCGCATCGAGATTGGCCATAATCACGGCGTCAAACCCGGCAATATTGTCGGTGCAATTGCCAACGAAGCCGACCTCAGCAGCGCTAATATCGGTCGCATTTCAATTTTTGACGACTACAGCACGGTAGACCTGCCTTACGGCATGCCGACCGAAATCTTCAAGATATTGCAGAAAGTCAGGATTAACGACCGGACCCTTCGCCTCAGCCGCCTCGAGGACTCTGGCCATACCGAGCCGGGAAAAGATCGCCCCGAGGCCAAAATCGCAAGGCCAGTCGAACGAACAGAGCGTGTACGACGCCGGGTCCAACCTGGAAAAACAGCCTCTTCCGGTTTCCGGGGATAGTCACACAAGCTGGATATATCGTGGTCGAGAGTTCTTCAACCACGATCACCCAACTCCATATCCCATGCTCGAACATACATTCTGCCATATCCCAGGTTTGGGCACCAAGACGGAACAACTCCTGTGGCAGGCGGGAATTCGCCGATGGGCTGACTGGCGCCAGCCTCCGCCCATTCGCCTGAAAACTGCCTGCTTACCTGAGATACCGGCTCTTCTCGAAGCGTCACGCTTGGCGCTCGCGGATGACCCATCCTTTTTCACCAACCGCCTTGCCGCTTCTGAACAATGGCGGATTTTCCCTCATTTCCGGCAGAAGACGGCCTTTATCGATATAGAGACAACGGGACTTGCCGTCGAGGCAGAGATTACCACCATCGCGGTCTATGACGGCAAAGTAGCCCATACATTCATCAACGGCTTGAACCTTGACGATTTTCCAGATTTTATCGAGAAATTTCAGGTGTTGGTGAGCTACAACGGCAAAACCTTTGACGTACCCTTTCTTGAGCGCTTTTTCAAAATCAGCCTCAATCAATCACACATTGACCTGCGCTATGTCCTCAATCGTCTCGGTTTCAAAGGCGGACTCAAGGGCTGCGAAAAACAGTTGGGAATGGACAGGGGTTCTCTTGATGGGGTGGACGGCTATTTTGCCGTTTTGCTTTGGCGTGAATATAAACTCTATCATGACCAGAAGGCTCTGGAAACACTGCTGGCATACAATATTGCCGATACGGTCAATCTCGAGCGATTAGCCGTCGAGGCCTACAATCAGAACGTGAAGGCACTGCCTTTTGCCGCTGAGTTGACCATCGACTGGCCTCTTACTCCCGCTGAGTCCTTCCAACCGCATCTTGACTGTATCGACAGAATCAAACGCACATACCAATATCACAGCGGCACATCCCGCCAACAGACATATTAAAGCAGGATTTCCATCCCCTCACGGGCAAAGAAAATTTCAGTGTCGCCATAACGCCCGGGCTCGCAGTAGATCTTGGCCATTTCGTCAATCTGACTGTCTGTCCGGTCGGGATCATGATGGAAGAGGGCCAGTTTCTTCACCCCCGCTCGGTTGGCAGCGGCAATGGCATATTCGTAGGGTGTGTGTCCCCAGTTTTTCCGTCCGGCGTATTCCTGTTCTGTATACTGACTATCGTGAATGAGCAGATCAGCGCCGGCAAAAAACTTTTCCAGCGCCATGTTCTGTTCTTGCGCCACCTCTTCACCTTCGACGGCCATTAACTCGTCATAGTCGGGATGGTCGGGATCGGTGATAAACAGATTCCTATAGGGTTCGGTATCATAGCAGGTACAAACGGACTTTCCAGCATACTGGAAACGATACCCCAGGGCAGTGATGGGATGATTCAACAACTTCGTCGCAAGGATCAGGCCACTGCCCAGATCCATGCAGGGGTCTTCCTTGATCCGAATATATTCAATATCGGAGGCCAGTTCACCGAGATTCACAGGGAAATAGCGGTATTTCATCTGCCCGCCCACCACCTCGTCCAGAGGGTCTTCTTCAAAGGTTACCGGCCCATAGACCTTCATTTTCGTGCCAGGAACATAGATCGGCACAAAAAAAGGAAACCCCATGAT
>JAIFKM010000172.1 GCA_020049575.1 Desulfobulbaceae bacterium | reverse complement strand
GAAATCGACACCATCAGCGCCGTAGACTTCCTTGGCGATCAGCTCAATTCGTGCCTTGATCGGCATTTCAAGGTCATAGAGGAATTTGAAGTCATTCTTGTCCTCGCAGGCTTCAACCACTGTCTTGGCGAACTCAATGGCCCCTTCGCCGCCATGCTCCCAATGCCGGGAGAGAGCAACTCTGGCGCCTTCAGCCTCGCACAGCTCACGGACTTTGGCGATCTCGGCATCGGTGTCGGTGTAGAAGGCATTGATACAGACGACCGGGCTGATGCCGGCCTTGCGGACATTGCGGATATGATGGATGAGGTTGCCACAACCCTTGGCTACCCATTCGACGTTCTCGGTCTTGTATTCTATCGGCATCTCCTTGCCGGGAACCGGAACCGGGGCACCGCCATGGCACTTCAGGGCACGGATGGTGGCGACGACAACCGCACAATCCGGCTTGAGACCTGAGTATCGGCACTTGAGGTTCCAGAATTTCTCAAAACCTATATCAGCGCCGAAACCGGACTCCGTGACGTGGTAGTCGGCCAGTTTGAGGCCGATACGATCGGCAATAATCGAACTCTGACCGATGGCGATATTGGCAAACGGCCCGGCATGCACGATGACCGGCTGGCCTTCCAGGGTCTGCATCAACGAAGGATTGAGGGCCTCGACCATCCAGGCGGTCATTGCGCCTGCGACCTGGAGATCCTCGGTGGTGATCGGTTTGCCGGTTTTTGAATAGGCGACAACGATTTTACCCATTCTCTCCCGCATATCCTTCAGATCGGTGGCAATCGACAAGATGGCCATGACTTCGGAGGACACGGCGATACCGAACTTCGACTTCATCATAAAGCCGTCGGTTTTGCCGTTAACGCCATCGATACCGATGATGATGTTACGCAGGGCCTGGCAACAGAAGTCCATGATAAAGCCCATTTCGACATTGGTCGGGTCGATGTCAAGCCGCTTCATGCCAGACAGCCTTACCAGCTGCTCGTCGGTGTAGTTGCGCTCATGCTGCAGCCTGGAGGTCAGGGCGACCATCGCCAGGTTGTGGGCGTTCATGATGGCGTTGATATCACCAGTGAAGCCCAAGGAGAAGGGAGTAAGCGGGATACACTGGGCAAGACCGCCGCCGGCGGCAGAACCCTTGATATTCATGGTCGGGCCGCCTGAAGGCTGACGGATTGCGGCACAGACCTTCTTGCCGATCTTTCCGAGTCCCTGAACCAGTCCCATGCTCGATGTGGACTTGCCCTCGCCTAGCGGTGTCGGGGTGATGGCCGTGACGTCGATATATTTGCCGTTAGGCTTGTCTTTCAGTCGAGCCAAAACCCTGCGGAAGTCGATCTTGGCAATATAATGCCCGTGTGGAAGAAGTTCATCTTTTGTGAGACCAAGTTGTTCGCCGATCTCATAGATCGTCTTCATGGTCTTCTCCGCGTCTTCAGCAATTTCCCAGTCCTGATGTTTTTTTGGATCTAGCATATGGAATTCCTTTCGCGTTGCTCCACACCTCGGGAGGTTTGGATAAATTAGATGAATTTCTGCATCCGCCTGTTGGGCACAACTCGCCCAACTTGCAACATTTCCTAGACCACTCCGCCCCCGAAAAATCGTAGAATCCCTGTCAAAAAGCCCCCGACAGCCCAGACAAGCGTATATTCCGGAAGAACAAACAAACCCTCTTTCCCTGCAAAGAAAATTTGGCCGGGCAACAAACCGATATGTATAATTTCAAAAGATTAACCATTAGAGTTGTAGCTTACCGTGCACGTCAAAGCAACTCATTTTTTTGCGGATTTTCAAGAGAGTTGATGGATAATTATTTCTGATACAATGCATCAAGTGTAATTATTGACCGACTCATTTTTTACTGCTATTATTAATTAGTCATCGTTCACTTTTTTGAGGTTTCTGCCATGCAGCATACTCTACTATTCCTACCAGACAACATCTCAGTCAGCATCGAACCTGAAGAAAGTATTCTGGCTGCTGCCGCAGCCGCCGGCGTCTATATCCCAGCCTCCTGCGGCGGCGAGGCTGTCTGCGGAAAATGCCGGGTCCAGGTCGAGAAAGGCGAGGTTCAGACCACCATCACGGCGAACATCTCCCAGGAGGACTGGCTCAAGGGCATCCGTCTCGCCTGCACTTCCAAGGCGGTCTCAGATCTGGTCATACGCATCCCCGAGAGTGTCATGGCTGACGGCAGGGCCCTCAAATGCCGGCCGAAGTCGACCAGGCCGATATCCGCGAAATCCATAGCGACACTGGTCGGGACCTGGGAAACAGCCCCTCCCGTACGCAAAATCCTCCTTGACCTGCCGCCCCCTGACCTCAACGACAACATCTCGGATATGCAGCGACTGTTGCGCGGCATCAAACGAGCATTGCCTGATCGTCCCGAACCGCAGTACGATCATCCCGAACTCCTGCGAGATTTGCCCTTCCTGCTGCGTGAAGCGAACTGGCAGGTGACGGTGATCCTGCTGCACGGCAAGCGCCTGGGCGACCCGGAAACTATCATTGCAGTCGAAGCCGGGGACACAACCGACCGACTGTACGGCCTTGCCTGTGATATCGGCACGACGACTGTCTGCGGCGCCCTCATCGACCTGAACTCCGGCAAGATACTGGCCGAGGCCTCGGCCTACAACGCGCAGATAGAATACGGCACAGACATCATTTCCCGCATTATTTATTCCCTCAAGGAAGGCGGCCTGAAAGCGCTGCAGGCAAAAGTGGTCGACACCCTGAATACGGTCATCCAGGACCTCTGCCGGATGGTCACCATCAGCCCCAGCGATATCAGCTATATCATGACCGCCGGCAACACAGTCATGGCCCATCTCCTTCTCGGCATCAGCCCAAAATTCATCCGTGAATCCCCCTATGTGCCGGGCCTCAGCCTCTTTCCGCTGACCAAAGCGGCAGCGCTCGGCATCATGGCTCACCCTTCTGTCCGTATCTATCTCTACCCCTGCGTCTCCTCCTATGTCGGCGGCGATATCATAGCAGGTGTCCATGCCTGCCAGATACACAAAAGCAGAGACATCAGCCTCTTCATCGACATAGGTACCAACGGCGAAATTGTCGTCGGCAACAGTGAGTGGCTGATCTGCGCCGCCTGTTCGGCAGGTCCAGCATTTGAAGGAGGAGGGATCAGATTCGGCATGCGGGCAAGCCCCGGAGCCATCGAAAACTGCCATATTCATCCGGAAAACCTGGAACCAATGATCGTCACCATCGGCAACACCCCGCCAAGAGGGATTTGCGGCTCCGGTCTGATAGCGGCCGTCTCGGAATTGCTGGCAACCGGCATCATCGACCAGCGGGGGAAATTTTCCCGCGAACTCGCCCACCCGCGCATCAGGCGATCAGGCGATGGTTGGGAATTCGTGCTGGTCTGGTCACATGATTCACTTACCGGCGAGGATATCTCGCTCACCGAGATCGACCTCGACAACCTCATCCGGGCCAAAGGCGCCCTCTTTGCCGGCTATCAAACCCTGCTCGCTTCAGTCGGCTTGACTTTCAGCGATCTCGACAGGGTGATCCTGGCGGGGAATTTCGGTGCCCACATTGATCTTGAACGGGCGATCTCGATCGGTCTCCTGCCGGATCTCGACAGGGATCGCTTTTTCTATCTGGGCAACGCCTCTCTTCTGGGCTGCCGGATAAGCCTCACAGATCAGCGAAGATTCAGCGAGCGTACTGAAGTACGAGAACTCATGACCAACATGGAGCTTTCCGACAATCCTGATTTCATGAACTATTATATCGCCGCCCTGTTCCTGCCCCACACAGATATGGCGCTCTTCCCCAGCGCCGGCAAAAGCAAGAGCTGAAACCAATGACAAATAACCGGCATCAGGATACGGCCTGCAGCTCCGTCAGCGGAAATCTCAGCGTGAAGGCCGTACCGCTATCAAGCTCCGACTGCACATCAATATAGCCCTTATGGGCCTCCACCACCTTTTTCACAAGCGCCAGCCCTAGACCGGAACCGGTTATATGGCGGGTCGCTTTGCCCTTTACCCGGAAGAATCGGTCAAAGATATGCGGCAGATCCTCCTTGCCGATGCCGATCCCGGAATCCTTGACAACAATACTGGCCAGACCGCCAGACAACGAGGTAGAGATGTCGACCACTCCGCCCTCCGGCGTATATTTGACGGCGTTTGAGATAATATTGAGAAAGGCGGAGCGGATATGGTCATAATCGACACTGAACCACCAGTCCTCCCCGCAGGGGGCGTAGTTGATCTTCAATCCCTTGGCCTCGGCCTGGGGTCTGACAATGTCGATGATATCGGCCAGGATCTCATGCCCTCTGACCGGTTCGAGGTGAAAGACCACCGTACCGCTCTCAAGCTTGGAGAGGTTGAGCAGATTTTCAATGAGCTGCAGCAGATCCCGGGTGCGTACTACCATACGGTTGTGCAGGGTGTTGCAGGAGTGCAGGGCCTCGTATTTGCAGCCAACCTGCAGGGCATAAATCATCTGTTCTATCGAGGCCAGGGGTGATTTCAGCTCATGAGCGACCATGGCCACGAAATCCGACTTCATCCTGTCGATTTCCTTATGGGCGCTGATATCCTCGAAGACCGTCACCGACCCAAGGACATCGCCGCCATTCGACCTGACTGGCGCGCAATGCGCCCTGAGATATCGCCGGGAAATTGATCCCGGCGGGAATTCCCGGGTGACAACCTGGGCCTTGTCGATCGCCTCGAGAATCATATCGACCGCCGACGCGTCCCTGATCGAAGCAGCCAGGGATTTGCCGACCACTGGGTCGGTCTGGATCTCGAGAATTGTGATGGCTGCGGGATTATGATGCACCACCACCCCTTCCCGATCGGTGATGATGACAGCCTCGACCATACAGCCAAAGACCGTCTTCAGGCGGCTCTGCTCCTTGTTGATCGCCTCAAGGCTCAGGGTCCTCTCTTCACGCAGTTGCTCTGTCTCCTCCTGCAGGCGAATCTTGTCGACGGCTTTGCCGACGACGATACGGATATACTCGGGAGTAAAGGGCTTACCGACAAAGTCGAAGGCTCCCTGGCGCATCGCCGTGACCGCCTTGGACACTGTGGCAAAACCGGTGATGACGATCACCTCGATGCGCGGTCGGTGCTCCTTCACCCAGTCGAGTACGGTAAAACCGTCGATCCCCGGCATCATTAAATCAAGGAGAACAATATCATAAGATTCGGCTTTGAGCATTTCCAGACCGCGCTCCCCGCTCTCGGCCTTTGCCACCGAATAGCCGGACCCGGCGAGGGCCCGCTCGACACCGTCGCGGATTACTTTTTCATCATCGACAATCAGGATACGGATTTCTGCCATGACTTTTTCCCTGGTCTGGTAAAGATCAGCTGCGGGGCCATCCTTACACCTGCCGTCAGTGAAAAACCCGACGGCAGGCGGGAGACTGCTCTATTTCAGCCACTGCTGAACAAGGCCCAGCAGTTCTGCCGGCTCAACCGGTTTGGGCATGTAATCCTCAGCTTCACTCTCGAGCATATCGCGATGGGTATAGGTGCTGGTCGTCACTCGATCAGCCACGGCGGTCAGGAGGATTATCGGGATCTTGGCCGTTTCGGGATTGGCCTTGAGCTTTGCACAGGCCTCATGTCCGTTCATCACCGGCATCATCACGTCGAGAATGATCAGGTCAGGTTTTTCCTGGGCAACTGCCTCAAGTCCTTCAGCGCCATCATACGCGACTCTGACATCATAGCCGCCACTGGCAATGATCACCCTGACTGCCTCAACAAAATCAGGGTCATCGTCAATCAACAGTATCTTTTTCTTTTCCGTCATCTCTGACCTCCTTTACGCGAGCTGTTTTCTTTCTTCTCCCGATTCACTCCACAACTGGTCGGGGCAGCAATCCGGCCCCTCCGATAATCTCGTTCAATTTTTCTTCCCACTCAATAGCCATGACATGGACGCCGGCGATCCCCTCCATCTCTTTCAGTTCCTGGATGAGTTCAATGCACATCTCAATACCTTTTGCAGCCTGTTTTTCCTTCGGTTCATCGGCAATACGCTTGATCACGGCATCTGGTATATCCATGCCGGCCACCATCTTCTTCATGAATTTGGCCATGCCTGCCGACTTGAGCGGCGTAACCCCCGCCAGGATCTTGACCTTCTCGTGCAGCCCCTGGCGCATGGCATCCTCCAGATAGACCTTGAACTTCTCCATATTATAGATGCACTGGGTCTGGACGAAGTCGGCGCCGGCATTGATCTTCATCTTCAGGCGGGGCACCCTGATCTCAAAGGGATCAGCAAAGGGATTGACAGCACAGCCGATAAAGAATTTCGGTGCCCCGTCAAGCTTTTGTCCAGAAGGAAAAACCCCGTCATCACGCATGGTCCTGGTTAAATGTATGAGTTGCATCGAATCGATGTCAAAGACATTCTTGGCCTGGGGGTCGTCACCGAATTTCTGATGATCGCCCGACAGGCAGAGGAGGTTGCGTACCCCCAGGGCTGATGCCCCGAGCAGATCCGACTGCAGGGCGATGCGATTACGATCGCGCACCACCATCTGCAGCAGCGGCTCGATACCCATCTCCTTGAGGATCATGCAACCGGCGATAGAACTCATGCGCACCACGGAGGTCTGATTGTCGGTGACGTTGCAGGCATCGATGTTGCCCTTGACATAGGCCGCTTTCCGACGCACCACCTCGGGATCGGCACCCCTTGGCGGTCCGCATTCAGCCGTCACGGCGAAATGACCGGCGGCCAGTACCTTTTCCAGATTGCTTCCGCTTTTCATCAGATCATATCCTCCCTGACTATGCGGCGGGGGCCGCCATCTCTTGAGGTGTTCCAGCCTTTATAGGGCTTCAGCTTCGTGTAGTTATCCATCTGATCGAGGGCCTTCAACCGATCGATGATGAGTTGCCAGCCACAGGGCACATCCTTGCCGACCTCGCAATGACCTTGCACCGAGCCGCCGCAGGGTCCATGGAAAAGCGATTTGGCGCAGCGGGTGACCGGACAGATGCCGCCGGTCAGGTGCAGGACGCAGTCGCCGCACCCTTGACAGCGCTCGGCCCATTCGCCCTGGCGCTCCGTCACCCCGAGAAAACCGGTGTTGATGCCGGGCAGTAGCGGCGTGGTGGTGTATTTTTCAGCGAGGAACTGGATACCGGCCCCGCAGGCGATCGACAGCACGGCCTGGTAATCCTGGACATAGCCCCGCATTTGTTCAATATATTCCGGGTCGCACTGGCGTTCGAGGCTGATTTCCTTGATGGTAATCTTCCTGCCCGCCGCCTCCCGCGCCAGACGCAGGGTCGAGGCAAGAACCTGGACCTCCTTTTCGCCGCCCACCCGACAGACCGTCACGCAGCCGTAACAACCGGCCACAATGATCTTGTCGTAGGGTTCAAGCATCTCCAGAATCTCTTCGATGGGTTTCGGTGTTCCTGTGATCATCTCTCTCCTCCCGCGGACTGTTCTGGCACTTTCAACCGGGCCGCATTTATGGGACTTTGCCCCATCTCCCGTATTTTTTCGACGAATTCATTGGCAAAAGCGGCAAATTTGGAACCCTCGCCGGCACTGAGATTGTACATGTGGATCCGTTCGGCCCCAAGACCAATCCGGCCGAGAATAGCGGAGACCCGCTGCACCCTGGCTTTGGCCCTGATGTTGCCAGAAAGGTAATGGCAGTCACCCTCCAGGCAGCCCACCACCATGACCCCGTCGGCCCCGTTTTCAAAGGCCTTAAGCATTATCGCCTCTTCTATCCGGCCGGTACACGGCAGCATGATGATGCTGGTTTCCGTCGGGTAGTTGCGTCGTTCCGAACCTGCCAGGTCCGCGGCGGTGTACGCTCAGTGGCGGCAGGCAAAAATGATGACATTGGCCGTAAAGTCACGCATCAGTGCACTCCTTCTGGCAAAACGGATCTTTCTTCAGTATAGGCCAGAATCTTGGCCTCCAGATTCTTGTCCTCATAGCGGCCCAGATGAATGGCCTTGGCCGGACACTCCGCCACGCAGATACCGCAACCCTGACAGAGAGCAGGATTGATCTCGGCGGTATGCTCGGCGTTGATGAACGGCACGCCGTAGGGGCAGGCCCGCACACAGGTGAGGCAGACCGCGCAGTGAGTGGGATCGACTTTCGAGACTACGCCCGACAGACGCAGGCTCTTCTTCGACAACAGGATGCTGGCTCGGGCGACGGCGGCCTGGGCCTGGGCGATGGTCTCCGACACATCCTTCGGGGCATGGGCTGTCCCCGCCATGAACAGGCCCTCGCTCGGCAGGTCGACCGGCCGGAGCTTGGCATGCGCCTCGATGAAGAAACCATTGGCATTACGCGGCACCCGCAGCATCGAGGCAAGTTCCTCGGTATCGCGGGGCTTCATGCCGGTTGAAAGCACCAGCAGGTCAGGTTTGAGCAGAACCGTTCTACCGATCGACGGGTCTTTGACGGCAATCTCGATGCCGTTTTCCTCAGTTTTTATATCAGGAGGGTTTTCCAGCGGATCAAAGCGGATGAAATTGACTCCCAGCTTTCTCGCCAGCTGGTAATCGAGTTCCCCCAGACCGTAGGTGCGCATGTCTCTGTAGAGGATGTCAATCCGCGCCCCTGGCCGCTGTTCCTTGAACCACAGGGCATTTTTCACCGCCTGGTTACAGCAGACCCGTGAGCAATAGGGGAGCAGGCCCTGCGGTCGCTCGCCCAGATCAGGGGTCTCGCACGGGGCACCCGTATCCGGCGCGCTGAAGGTAAGAGGATCGACCGACCGCGAACCAGCACATTGGAGCATGACCACATGCCTCAGGGAACTTTTGCCATCGCCGGCCAGCAGCCCCTCAAAATCGGTCTGGGTGATGACCGTGTCAAGGCGATCAAGTCCATGCAGCGCCGGCCTGGCCTCCTCGGCCCCCGTTGCCACCACGATAGCCCCATGCCTGACGGTGCGGATGGAGCCGGAGGGAGTCATGATGTCCGAGCTGAAAGAGCCGACAAATCCCGATTGTCCAACGACCACCGAACTGACAAAAACCCTTATCTTGTCGTTGTTGAGCACCTGTTCCTGCAAC
>JAIFKM010000081.1 GCA_020049575.1 Desulfobulbaceae bacterium | reverse complement strand
GCATGGGAGACTATGTGGGAGAGTAGGTCGCCGCCGAATTTCTTGCCAACAAGCCCCTGCACGGTTCTCTACCGGCAGGGGCTTCTTGCGTTTTCCTTCCATATTCTACTCCGTGTTAGTCTTTTCCTAGCATCCAAGAGGGACTCATTGCACTCTTTCGCTTAGCCAATTATAGTGTAGCTTAAATATTCATCCTCTTTCTCTGTACAAAGAATTATTTGTAAATTAGAGAATTTTTTCTTAGGAGAAATGACAATGGCACAATACGTTTCATTGGGGAACACCATTTCGAAAATCACTATCTCGGCCTTTCACCTCGTTGCCTTGCTATCACTAGTCTTTTTTATTTTTGTCCTTGCTCCATATTCCTTCTGTGGGCATCAATTTAAAATTGTCTGCAAACAGGCATTTGCTGTTGATGAGGGCACCGACTCGAGTACCGGCACCGATACAGGTACAGGTACCGATCCAGGTACAGGTACTGATCCTGGCACAGGGACCGATCCTGGCACAGGGACCGATCCTGGCACAGGGACCGATCCTGGCACAGGGACTGATCCTGGCACAGGTACTGATCCTGGCACCGGTACTGATCCTGGCACCGGTACTGAGACAGGCGGCGATACGGGAACTGATTCCAGTGCTGACACAGATGATATTGGCGGTGACAATTACGAGGAAGATTCAGATTTCAATATCAGCAAACAACATGATGATTCACTCGACGGCAAGTCATCTGAAATAACCAATAACTCTCGCCATAGAGTTAGTTCCACTCATGGTCCGAAAAAAACCGTCAGAGGATTTGGTGATAAGGATGACAATCTCTGGCGCCTCGGAGGTTTTGACAGACTTACCCCCGTGTCGGCCCATGAGGAACAAGCAATTCTAGGCACCTGGGATACCATCGAACAATCCCCATCACATCAATAGAAATCAATAGAAATAAAACAGCCAATGGTTGAAATCATGATACCTGTTTTGCGCTCACACTCTCTCAAGTTCCCACCCCTTGCTCTATTCACTTTGTTCATCCTCTACAACACAGGATGTTCTCCTGTTCATCCTCAGCAGTGGTATAATCAGCAAAACAGTATTCCTTCCATAGGTTCTGCTCAACTACCAGTTTATACTGCCGGCACTACTTTTGTCTTTTCAGATGGCACATGGGAAAGAATCGCTGAAGCAAATCCATCTTTTGTGGTCTGGGAAAACAATTTCGCTGAACGTTCCCTTCGGTCAACCGACTTTACCTATCGCCCTGTTAAATGGGAAAGCAAGGGTGTTAAAGGATATCGATCATTTGAACCCACTGAGTATCTCTATTCAGGCACAAATGCAAGTCTTTGGCCTCTCTCAGTAGGCAATACCACTCATTACGACGAAAAGAACAAATGGGGAGTACCGGGCATTTACGAAAAACACACCGATGCAGTCTGGAAATGTACTGTTTCCGGTATAGAACAGGTTAATGTCCCGGCAGGGTCCTTCGCCACTTGGGAAATTACCTGTTCTCGGTACAGCAGGTCAATCAACAGGTCAACACTTACCCTTTGGGAAAAAATGACCTTCAATTATGCCCCGGCTGTTGGTCACTGGGTAATTCTCGAGCAGAATTTCAAAAATGGAAAACCAAAAGTCCGAAAGGAGTTGGTCGCTGTCCTACCCTCTCTTACCAGTCTTGGTATTGATGCGAAAAGTTCAATTGGCATCAAAGAGCATTTTCAACAAACCCTCGGCACATCCGCCAGCGGTCAGATGGAAAGATGGTCCAATCCAGCCCAAAAGATTTCATTTTCCATGACACCAATCGCCACATATAAACTTGCCGATGGGACACCATGCCGCCAATATGAGCAAAAGCTCGACTTAAACTCATATTCTAAATCGTATTACGGCATTGCTTGCCGAAGCGAGACAGGATTGTGGACCGTACCAAGAAGATAACCTGAATACTGTTGTTTTTACCGACATCACCTGAGCCTGCAATGTCACATCATTCGAACCTGATCCGGCAAAAAATAGAGCAGGCTGCTTCTATCCTGCAAGAGCTTGATATTGACCTTTGGTTGACATTCTGCCGAGAGTCGGCCTGTGTTCCCGATCCGGTTACTGATCTCATCGTTGGCAACGGCGCCTGCTGGCTTTCTGGATTTTTTATTGCTAGAAATGGTGATACCACTGTCCTTGTAGGAGAGGCCGATGCTGCCGACTATGAGATTTCAGAACTATACAGAAACGTTCATACCTACTCAACAGACGTTGGCCTGAAATTGCTTGATATAGTCAATGGATACAAGCCACGAAGCATTGCCCTGAATTTCTCGGCAAGTAACTATACCGCAGATGGCCTCTCCCATGGTCTCTTTCTGCAGATCCAGGATGCCCTCGCCGGTACTCCCTACGCCGACAGCCTGATCTCTTCGGAGAATATCGTGGCCAAAGTCCGTGGTCGAAAGACTTCTGAGGAACTTGATCGCATACGTACCGCGGCGGAAATGGCGGCAATCTGTTGGGAAAATGCATTGCCCCAGATTGAAACGGGAATGACAGAAATCCGTATTGCCTCGATCTTCCAAGAAATCATTCATGATCTTGGCGCCATCCCGTCGTTTGCCACGATCGTCAATGCCGGATCTAAAACCAAACCTGGCCACAGTTCACCAACCACCGCTATTCTTGAACCGGGAGATCTGCTCCATGTCGATTTCGGCGTACGTTACGCAGGCTACTGCTCTGACATCCAGCGTCTTGCCTACTTCAAGCACGCTCATGAAATTCACGCCCCTGCCCCTTTGATCCGCGCCTTTACTACCGTCAGGACGATACTCGATGAAGCCATACCCCTTTATCGACCAGGTGCGATAGGCCATGAAATAGACAGCCTTGCCCGCAGACGGCTCACCGCTGCCGGTTACCCAGAATTTAATCATGGACTTGGCCACCAGCTTGGTCAGGCTGTTCACGACGGTGGTGCCATTGTCGGTCCGCTGTGGCCTCGCTATGGCAACCTCGGAACAATTCCTCTCGAGGAGCATAACGTCTTCACTGCGGAATTTGGCATCACCCTGGAAGGCATCGGGCATGTGAGCCTGGAAGAAGATATTGTTGTTACCCCGGCAGGTGGCAGTGTGCTCTGCACACCCCAAAAGGTGCTCGTCATCAGGTAGACAGACGCTTCCTACTCTTGTCAGTGCTGCATATTCTGCCATTGCCCGCCAATAATCCTGGGGAGTTCCAATCCCCCCCTCCTCTTTACAAGCGCGGTCCCGGCACGTTACAAATAATCAGGATCGTGGAATATTGAGCTCAACTCTTCGTCTTTCTCAAACATAGTCAACCTTTTTCCGGTCATTCTGACGATCTGATGGAATCCGAACCTGTTGAAGCCGTTTTCCCGGCGACGACTTTCTCCTGCGGATTGCCCAGACTATCAAGAGGTCATTGCAGCGGCTCGGCGATTTCTGCGCTCGTTACGGCGGAGAGAAGTTGGTCATAAAGAACTGAAGGGCAATGGTTTTCGAGGAGAGGCCCGCAGAATTAGCCGTCCTGGGGGTCGTGGGGAGTGGACAAAAGCAGTTGATGAAATTCCAGATTGAGCCAGCGTCCAAATTTGAAGCCAGCTTCACGGATGATACCCGTAAAGGCAAATCCAAATTTGCGGTGCAACTCCTTGCTGATGAAATTTTCCGAGTCAATTCCGCCAATGAGAGTATGGTATCCCTGCTGCGCGGCAATATCGATAATCTCCTGCAGCAGTCTCCGCCCCACGCCCTGTCCCCTGAACTGTCCAGCCACGTAGAGTGAATGCTCCAGTGAATATTTATAGGCCGGAAAAGCACGGAACTGGCCGAAACTGGCAAATCCCATCAACTCGTTATTAGGACTGACGATACCAATCACCGGGTATCCCGCGCGTACCTTGGCTGCATACCACTCCCGCACCATCTCCCCAGTACGAGGTTTATAATCGTAAAGCGCGGTTGAGTGCAAGATCGCCTCATTAAAAATGGCGCGTATCTCTTCCAGATATCTCTCATCACAGAGCAGTGTTTTCATTTTTTCGATCGATCATTTCTTGGGTGGCGAGTCTCTTGCTATCCCAGCCAGATTGTCCTGCAGTCGGGATTAATTATTTCCAGGACCTTGTACCGCCTTCACGACAGAAAAACAATTGCAAACTTTATCGATGAGTTGTAATGCAATCACCCTACGTACTGCAATAACTGCCGCGCATTTTCTGCACGATGCCGCATCAATGAGGAATATACTATGCTTGGAACACTGGTAAATGCCCTGGCCATCATCGCCGGAAGCCTGATGGGACTGTTTTTTGGCAAGGGTATACCGGAGCACTATAAGGTAACGGTCCAACATGGCGTCGGCCTTTCTGTCCTCCTGATCGGCATAAAAGGTGCCCTCGTTGCGGAGAATTTATTGGTCGTCATAATCTCGATCGTTATCGGCGCACTCTGCGGTGAATTTTGCCGTATTGAGCACAGACTCGAGCAATTAGGGGACTATCTGGAAAAGAAAGTGAACAGATCGGAGGGCAAGGAAGAGAGCACCTTTGCCAAGGGTTTTGTCACCGCCAGCCTGGTCTTCTGTGTTGGTTCCATGGCTATCGTCGGTTCGCTGGAGAGCGGCTTGACAAGCAACCACCAGACACTTTTTGCCAAATCCGTACTCGACGGGGTGACATCCATCATCTTCGCTTCGACGCTGGGACTGGGGGTAATGTTTTCGGCTGCAGCAGTTTTTCTCTACCAGGGCGCAATCACCCTCACGGCAGTTTTCATGAAAAGCTTCCTCGTCCCCGCCACAATCCAGGAAATGACTTCGACCGGTGGTCTGCTCATCGTCGCGATCGGTCTCAACATGCTGGGTATAACGCGCATCCGGGTGGGCAACCTGCTGCCTGCTATTTTCATGCCCCTCATCTATTTTGCCCTTCGACAGTTATTATAATCCTACACTGCCGGGAATCTTACCGCCCGAATCAAACAGACGCTGACTGCTCTTTCGAATCCTGTCCCAGAACCGCTGCAAGCACCCTTGACAAGTCGAGAATCTGATAAGGTTTTGAGACAATGCTGCAGAACCCGGCCTGACGATAATTCTTAACGATCGGATCGTTGCAATATCCGCTGGACATAATAACCTTTGCCTGCGGGTCAAGGGCCAAAAGACGGCCCACCGCCTCTTCCCCCCCCATGCCACCAGGGATCGTAAGATCCATGATCACCGCATCAATATCCTGTCCTCCGTCCCGGCAGGATCTATATATCTGCAGGGCCTCATCTCCATCCTTTGCCTCTATTCCCTTAAATCCCAGGTACTTAAGCATATCACAGACAACTCTGCGGACAATTTCCTCATCATCCATAATCATGATCCGTCCTCTCCCGCTCATGATAATCTCCTCACGGACATCCTGACGCACTTGCTCTCCCTCAAGGGCAGGGAGATAAATGGTAAAGGTTGTTCCCTTCTCCAGGACCGAAGAGGCAGTAATGATGCCGTCATGTTTGGTGATGATCGAATGGACTATAGATAATCCCAGGCCACTCCCCTTGTTGCTGTCTTTTTCCTTTGTCGAAAAATACGGATCAAATATCCTGTTGATGTACTGTTCATCAATGCCATGGCCGGTATCGCGGATCTGCATTCTGACATATCTGCCCGGCTGCAATCCCGGAATCTCGTCGGCGGCGACCGTTGTGTTGGCACAGGAAATCTTCAGAATGCCGCCGTGGGGCATCGCTTGATCCGCATTCAGGACCAGGTTCTGGATTACTTGATCGATCTGTCCCTTGTCCATGTTGACAGACCAGAGCGTTTCAGGAATATCGTACTCGCATTTGACGTTGCTGCCGGAGAGAACAAAAGGAACAGACTCCCTCAGCAGTTCAGGCAGCGAAGCCGTGACCCTGACAGGGTCTCCGCCGCTGGCAAAAGTCAGCAATTTTACAACCAGGTCCTTGGCCCGAACAGAGGCCCGGACCGCCCTCGAAAGCAGCTCACTCGCTTGGGATTGTCCCTCGATGAGGCGCTCGGCCAGTGAGATATTGCCAATGATCGCGACCAAAATATTATTGAAATCATGGGCGATTCCACCTGCCAGAACACCAACCGACTCAAGTTTTTTTATCTTCAGTAGTTCCTCTTCCAGACGCAGACGCTGGGAGAGATCCTCGACACTCCAGACAACCCCCTCCAACCCGTCTTCGGTAATGATAGTGCGTGCCCGCCAGTTGCAAGTCACTGAGGTGCCGTCCTTGCGCAGGAGATCATTCTGCAGTTCCAGGAATCCGGTCTGGTGAAGAATCGGATAATTTTTCCGCCCATTAGCCTCGTAGATCTCCTGCGAGGGATAAAACATCCGGGTAGTGTTCCCCACAAGTTCTTCCTGGCTGAAGCCTGAGATACGGGACATCTCGGCATTCACCCGTTTGATCACCCTGTCATAACTGACAAAAAGGATGCCTACAGGATAGTTGTCCAGCAAAGCCTGGAGTCTAGCTCCCGCAGTGCGAAGTTCCTGGTTAATTCTTTCTGCCTCAATTTTTGCATCTACCAAGTCGGCCGTGCGTTCTTCGACCTTATGTTCCAGTGTCGAAAAGCTGATTTTCAACTTGTTGGCCATGAGACCGAAGGCCAAGGCCAATTGTCCGATCTCATCATCTCCACTGCTATCAATCACCGTATCAAGATCGCCTTCGGCGATTTTTCTCGCAGAATTTTCCAGCTTTATCAGCGGCTTGAAGATATATTTCCGACTGATAAACAATGACGTGAAAAGTATGGCAGAAATAAGCAGAAAGGCCAGAACAATAACAACCACTACGGTCAGGACGAGTTCATGCTGGATCTGCCCCCGGGAAATTGCTACCTGAAAGATCCCGGCTTTCTCTCCGGAACTAAAGACTTCCACCGATCTCACAAGAAATTGCGGTGAATTTTCAAAAAATGAGAAATCCTTGCCCGCATACAGATCCGATGTCCTCGAAGCGACAACCGTCCCTTCAGCGAGGATACGTACGGAGGCAATGGTGTTGTTGATGAGAATGGCGCTCAGGACGTCATTCATGGTGTTGTAGTTCAACTGCCAGATCGCCGTCGGCAGACTCGTCATAGCAAACTGAACTGTCTGGTCCAACTGGCGTTTCAATTCGCCTTCGATTTTCGAGTAACTGAACAAGGCCAAACCTCCGGTGAAAACCAGAAGTATCGCCATGACAACAGTAGTGAGCGTATAACTGAACCGACGACTGAGGCTGAAGAGAGGTCTACGATAAAAAGCGGGCCGAATTTTGCTGTTCATTTGTTTTAATTCAGCCATTTCGCAGTAATTGCTGCCAATGTGCCATTCTTGGTAATCTGCGCTCTGCCACTGTTGAAAATTTCAAGGGCAGTGGCTCCTCCGGCAGTCTCCTTTTTACTCATGAGATATTCGTATATCGTCTCAAATGGACCAACTTTTCTGTATTTATGAATAATCTTCGCCTCTTTCAAAGCATAATCGTACGCCGCTTCATAACCGACGACCCCAGCCAGTCGTTTTTTATCGAGTATCATAAAGCTCTGCAGGATACTGTCTGTCCTTTCTTTGATAATATACTGATTTTTTACCCATTTTTCACCATACGACCAACCACGCACCGCCGCGACCCTGAGTCCGTTGAGAGATTCAAGGCCATTCCAGTTAAGCGTCGAATCAAAGGGGATATAGACAACCATCCGCATTTCATCGACAACGCCCTGAGAAAACTGATACGTTTTTTCTCTCTCTTGTGTCCTGTTGGCTGGAAAGATCGCGTCGACCTTACCCGTATTCAGATAGTGAACCGCCCTCTCCCAGGGAACGATATAGAGTTGTATGGTGTATCCCATGGCATGGAAACTGGCTCGTACCACATCCCAACTATATCCCTGTAACTGTTGGGAATCCTGACCAGGAGCAATGACCTCACCGGCTATCTCGACCGCCTGCTCCTTTTTGAAGCAAAACGGTATGAAATCTGTGAGGGTTGCCAGGGTGACAATTCTCTGTGCCGCAAAAAGTGGCGCCGGTACCAGTAACGCAAGGAGCAGGGTCAATCTCAACAGCATGTGCATAGATCCTCATTTCATTGTGGATATTGATGAAGCTGCATGACAGCCAAATCGTGAGATCATCGGGCACGCATCGCCCGCAGCGCCACCCGTGATTCATGAAACGTTGCCCCGCCACCCATATCCGACAGCTTCTGGGAAGTAAGGTCATTAATCCCGGACTCATCAACCGGCCAATACAGGCCTTCGGCCACCAGCAGTCCTTTTCGGGTAGCCGGTGTTATTCTGGCAACGCGCTGGGCCCGCCCCCTGAAGTTTTCAAGTATGACATTTTCCCCATCGCCAATATTAGCACTGGCCGCATCTTCGGGATGGATGAGCACCTCACCTGGCATCCCCGTGTACCTCTCGCCGAAGGTGCTGTTGAGAAGATCGGCATGAGGCGGGGTCAGCAGTTCAAACGGATACCGCGAATGCAGGTCGGGGTCGGCGAATTCTCCGGGCTCGCTCAAACAGGCATACGGCGGAGTCAGCGGGTCGTCATCCCGCGCAAAGACAAAACACCCCCCGCCCTGTCGAAACAGACTCCCCGTCGATTCTGCCAGGGTTGACCGCTGCCATTCGCCGGGGATCGGGATCTGTGCGGCAGATTCCGCCGGAAGACCCTCCATATCCCGGAGATAACCGGCTATCCGCTCTTCAACCGTCTGCTTGAAGGGGACGTCAACATAGCCCATCTTACCTGCAAGAGTCTGGAACAGATCGAAATTGCTGATCGTTTCCGCAAGAGGCCTGATCACCGGTTCAGCTATCCCCAGGTAGAACTGGCCATAGGAGGTATACAGATCTTTGTTTTCCAGAAATGTGGTGGCAGGCAGCAGGAGATCGGCATAACGGGCGGTCGGACTCATAACCTGTTCGTGCACCACGGTGAAAAGATCCTCCCTAAGCAGACCCCGGCGGACCATGCCGGCATCGGGAGCGGCGGACAGCGGATTGGCATTATAGACGAAAAGCGCCTTGATCTGGGGCTGCCGTACGGTGAGCGCCTCACCAAGCTGGATCATGTTGACCAA
>JAIFKM010000092.1 GCA_020049575.1 Desulfobulbaceae bacterium | reverse complement strand
TCGAGCAGATTCTGCAGAAAACCGAATATCCGAAGCTTTCCGGGCAGTATCAGGAGCAGGACAGCCGAGATGATAGTGGAGAGATAGACCAGCAGCAGGAACAGGATAAGCAGGTTCTTGGGCAGGACGATGACCTCGAACCTGGTGTTCTGGAACAGATCGCTCAGCCCCATCAGTACAGTATAGAGGACGATGCGCAACAACAGCATCCAGAGCAGTTGCTGGCGCAGAATCTGGTCGATATCGCCGGCCTGGCGGGCTCGATCTATGAGTGATCTGACGTCCATCTGCTTAGTCGTCGAGGCCGTATTTCTTTACTTTATAGCGAAACGAGCGAAAACTCATCTGCAGCAGATCGGCGGCCCGCATCTTGGAGTTGTGGGTTTTTTCGAGGGCATGTCTGATCAGGCGTTTCTCCAGGTTGGTCATGATTTTTTCCAGGCCGAGATCGTACAGTTCGTCTTCACTCGAAGCGGCCTGGAACAGGGGCAGGCTGTCGTCGCTGTTCCGCCGCATATCCTGGGTGCGTCCAGTGGACAGTGACAGGCTTTCCGGCAGGATGATATTTGAACTTTCAAGGGCCACGCCGCGTTCAATGATATTTTCAAGCTCCCGGACGTTGCCTGGGAAGTTGTAATTCATCAGGACCTGCAGGGCGTAGGAGGATATCTCCTGGACCTCTTTGCCGAGCTGGCGGGAGTATTTTTTCAGAAAATGGTCGACCAGCATCGGCACATCGCTCTTGCGTTCGCGCAGCGGCGGCACTCGCAGCGGCACGACGGCCAGACGGTAGAAAAGATCCTCCCTGAATCTGCCGGCGAGTATCTCTTCTTCCAGCACCCGGTTCGTGGCGGCGATGATCCGGACATCGATGCGCTTTACCCGTGTTCCGCCGACCGGCTTGATTTCTCTTTCCTGCAGGACCCGGAGGAGCTTTGTCTGGATAATCGGAGTGAGTTCGCCGATTTCGTCGAGAAAGGCGGTGCCAGTGTCGGCCTCGTTGAACAGGCCTGATTTGTCGCTGATCGCCCCGGTGAACGAGCCCTTGACGTGGCCGAAGAGTTCGCTCTCCATGAGCTCTTCCGGGATGGCGCTGCAGGTGATCGGTACGAAGGGGTTGCTGGCGACCTTGCTGTGGGCATGGATGGCCTGGGCTACCAGTTCCTTGCCTGTGCCGGATTCCCCGTAAATGAGGACATTGGCAGGGGTAGGGGCGATGCGCCGGATCATATCGTAGATCTTCAGCATTTCGCGGCTCTCGCCGATGATGCCGGGGAAGGGCTGGCCCATTGCGGCAGTGGTGGCAGGGCCCTTCTTCTTCGTCGTGGCCGATTCGATAACCGATTTGATCTCATCGACATTGAAAGGTTTGCTGATATAGTCGAAGGCCCCGTTTTTCATGGCCTGGACAGCGTCATCCGGAGAGGCGAAGGCGGTGATCATGATGACCGGCAGATCGGGGTTTTGCTCCTTCACTGCTCCAAGGAGTTCGAGTCCGCCCATACCGGGCATCCGGATATCGGAGATGATCAGATCAAATTCCTGGCTTTCCAGACATTCAAGGGCATTTTCACCGTTGTGCGCAGTAACGACGGTATATCCTTCCTTCTGCAGAAGAATCTTCAGAAAATCGCGCATGCTGCGTTCGTCATCAACTACCAGGATGGAAATTTTCTCGCCAGTCATTGTCAGCCGTGATGTACGGAAAATTGAGGATGGTTCGTGAGAACTGGGCCGGTGCACATGCGCTGGCCAATGTATGATCTCTAACTGTAGAATACCCTTGGCGAAAAAACAAGGGTTCAGGGAGTAGGAGGGACGTTATCTTGTGTGAGGTGCTCTCCAATGAGCTGTCTCTTGGCTGCGGCCGACAGCTTTTTTATGGCCGACTCACGCTGGCAGGCCTGGGCCCGGGAGGCCTGCTGCTCGACAAAAACGAGTTGTACGGGCTTTCTGCATCGCGTGTATCTTGCGCCGCCTTGTTGGGAATTATGCTCCTGAAGGCGTCGTGTAATGTCCGTGGTGACGCCGGTATACAACGTCGCATCGCTGCAGAGCAGGATATAAGTGAACCAGGATCGGGTCATTGGGGCAGAGTAGAGGGTATGTAGATACTGGAGGATTCTATTGCCTGAGTGCCGATAAAAACATCGAAAAATAGGCGATTCAGACGCAGTTTCCTGAATAAATCTTGCCAGGGAGTATACCATCTCCTCGGTGGAATTCAAAAGGGCATGGTGACAAGACATTGCAAATTCGACCTGCAGATGGTAATGATCGCCAAGTTTTTCTACCATAGTATTACCAGATGATTCTCCTGATCGAGCTGACATGGACCAGAACACCCCAGCAGAAGATTTCGAAAAACAGGCACTGACCGAGCATCTGCGCGAACTGCGCTCCTGTCTCATTGTCTCCTTTGTCGCTGTGTTTGTCGGGTTTTGTCTGGCCTACACCGTTATCCGTCCGCTCGGTACCTGGTTCTTCAAACCGCTGACCGATGTCCTGCCGCAGGGGTCAACCCTGATCTTCACCTCGTACCAGGAAGGGTTTTTTTTTATCTAAAGCTCGCCCTGGTCGCCGGCATCATGCTGGCCTGTCCTGTTATTTTCTCGCAGATCTGGCGATTTGTCGCTCCCGGACTGTTCAAACATGAAAAGAAGGTTCTGATTCCTTTCACCCTTCTGTCCACCTGTTGCTTTATCGGCGGCGCCGCTTTCGGTTACCTGATTGTTTTTCCGCCGGCCTTCCGTTTTCTGGTCGGATACAGCAATGAATATTTGACGTCACTGCCTTCGGTGAGCGAATACTTTTCGCTGGCAACCCGACTGCTGCTTGCCTTCGGGGCCATCTTCGAGATGCCGATCCTGATGGTTTTTCTGGCCAAGATAGGTCTGGTCAGTGTGGCTTTTCTCAACCGCAACCGCAAGTACGCGATCCTTATAAACTTCATTATAGCCGCCATTCTCACGCCAACCCCTGATATCGTCAACCAGATGATGATGGGGATCCCTCTGCTTATCCTCTATGAGATAAGCGTCCTCGCCGTCTGGCTTTTTGGCCGGAAAGGCTTCCGTGATTTCCAGTCTGAAGAGCAGGAAGAATAAATTTATGCCGGAGTAAGAAAAAATATTATTTTCCGCCCTGCCCTTGCTATTAGTCCCAAATTTGTGATAATTACACTATTGTAATTGATCTGCTGGCGAAAATTGCCAAGAATGAGCCACTCATCGACACCGCATTGTGGATGTAGATCGGGTAGTTTTTACGAGGATTTCCATGTCTGACCCCCCCCTCACATCTCAGAAGGAAGCACGGTCTCTGTTTGAATATCTTCAGACAGTTTTGCCTGCTCCCGACAACTGGAGTTTCGAGGTTGTCAAGAATGACAGATATGGACTTCTCCATCTCGTTGGCCAGGATGTTGTCGCCGCCCAATGTGGTCCTCTGGTTGGAAACGGAGCTCTGCTGACGCTCGCTGGCTGGCAGAATCTGAAAGTCCGCAGGATTGCTGAAAAGGAAGGGATCCGCAAAAATGTTTCACTTTCCATGGCCGACATCCAGGCGGAATTGTCCCGCCATCCTCAGCCGAAAGAAAGTGGGAGTATTGATGAAATAGCCTTTCTCAAACAGGCTATAATCATGGTGTATCAGTTTCAGTACAAGGAAGCGGCAGCAAAGCTGGCTGTAGTCCTTCGAGCAAACAGATACAATTATATTGCATGGTTATGGTATTCGAGGATCGTCGGCAAGACCGAGAGCATCCTTAAGACCCTCGGTGAGGCACAACGTTGGGGAAATGCCGACCGGGAGGTCCTGCAGGAGAATAAAAGAAACAGGGGACTGTTGGTTGCAGCACCGGCTACTGTTAAGAGATGCCCCATCTGTTGGACTGTCCTGGTTGATAATCCCGCATGCTGCAGTTATTGCAAGGCGCAGCTGAAGATACATGAAGGCGAGTTCAGTAAAACTGCATCGCAGGATTACATAGAAACGGCAGTCACCAGGCTGGAAAAGGTCCAGAAGTTTGATCCGAAGAATGTGCATGTGGCCTATTGTCTTGCACTCGGCTATTTCAACCTCGACAAGATTGAACGGGCACTGGGCTTTCTTCGAGTCGCAGCCCGTTATTCACCTGGTGTTGCCTCATATCAGCAGGCCGTCCATATTCTTGAAACTCTGCTTGCCCGCCAAGAGTCGGCTGCATCGGCAAGGCCTGCGGCGATTCAACCAGCAAGGGCCGCATCTCTGCCGAAAGCTGGCCAAAAATCCATTTTGGTGATTGAAGACAGCCAGACTTCCAGAAAGGTCATTTCGATGGTTCTTACCCGTGAGGGATACCATGTGGTTGAGGCATCAACAGGGGCGGATGGCATTATGCTGGCAGGGGAAGTTATTCCTTCCCTCATTCTGCTTGATATCATGCTGCCCGATATGACTGGTTTTGATGTACTGCCGCGGTTGAAGAATATGCCTCATCTGCAGCAGGTTCCGGTTATCATGCTTACCGGGAAAACCGGCTCGGCGGACCGGATGCTGGGGATTCGCGCAGGCTCCAGTGAATATCTGACAAAGCCTTTCAATCCCCAGAAATTGATCGGGATTATAAAAAAATATCTTTAAATATTCAGCAGATGAATGATTTTCTATGAATTATCAGGAAATGGACAAGCCTCTTGGCCAGGTTATAAGTGAAATTGATGCGCTCCTAGCAGCCGCTTCGCCTGGCGCCGCCAGATTGCAGTCGTATGTTGCGCCGGTCGAATCAGCAATTCCACACAGGTTCGTCCTGACTGAAGTGGGCTCATTAAGGATGGCCCTGCCGATCGATGGTCTGGCCGAGGTCGGACCTCTGCCTGCGATAACGCCCCTGCCGAACCTGCCGGATTGGATACTTGGAATAGTGAACGTCAGAAGTGAGATCATCTCTGTGGTCGATCTGGCAAAATTCCTTGATCTGCCGGGGAAGGGTGAACAGAGCGCAGACCAGCTTGTGGTCCTCCAGCACAGGGAAATGCGAACCGCTCTGCCGATCGGACGGATTTATGGAACTGCCAGCAGGTGCCAGGATGAGCAGAATCTTCCGCTTTCCCCCGAGATAACAAAAGAAAAGCGAGAATTTTTCGCTCCGGGCGGTTTTCAGGTGGATGACCGTGCGTACGTTGTTCTCGATGTCCAGCAGGTGTTAACCAACCGCAGATTTCTTGAATATAATCAGGCACTGTAATTTGCGCCGAACCAACGGGGTTCAGCAAGGGTTTTGTCTTTGCAGGCCCAGAGTAGCTGTTGGTGAAATGTACGCTCGTAGGAGAGCAGAGATGGGAGAGTCATCGAGGACGGAATTAATCGGATTCTATTTTGAGGAAGTCCGTGCATACGTTCCCGAGATACAGGATGGGATTACCCGTGTCAAAGCCGGTGATGCCGATACCGAAGTGATACGAGAGTTGTTCCGGCTCTTTCACAATATCAAGGGCGCGGCCTCTCAGGTATATCTGCGGTGCCTGAGTGAGGTGGCGCTGCTTACTGAATTTGTGCTTGAACAGATAATGGACAAAGAACTTGCAGTAACTCCTGCCGTTACCTGCTTTCTCGATGATTCTGTTGAGAAAATTAGTGAATATTGTTCCCGTGAGGAGAAGGATGACAGGGTGGAGTCAGATTTGCTGGAGGCGAGATTGGCCGATTTTCTCGAGTTGTGCACTCAACAGGGAAATGTCGCGGGTATTGCTCTTCATAAAGAAATCGCACACCCCTTGGAGGGTAATCTGATGGATTTTGCCAATACCCCTGCTCAGAGCGGGGATGGTGTGTCTTTAATTGAAGATGAAGACGCTGTGAACAAGAGCGCCGAGGCCTCTTCGTCTACTGACTTGAATGATATGTCACTCGATGATTTTGCTGCGCTGCCAGGTATGGATAATGAGATTATAGACGAATCCTTCCTGGATGAATTACTGGCAGATTCATTTTCCCAGAACGAGATTGAAGAGTCTCTGCAGGAAACGCCGGGAGATGATTCGGCTGCAGAGATTGTCGCTGACACAGGGGACGAGGAGGGGGATGAGGTTCTGTTTGAAATCTTTCGGGAGGAGTGTGAGGATCACCTGGTTGTAATCAGCCGGACACTGAATAACCTGGAAGAGAGGATAGTTACCCTCGTCGAATTTTCGCCGGAGCTTCGTGAAGATCTGGGTGCCATGCGACGGGCTGTGCATACCTTGAAAGGGGCGGCGGCGATGGTGGGGTACAGCCAGCTTGCCACAAGTGCCCATAGTCTTGAGGATATGCTCGACTGGCTGCATGATCATGCCGGTCATATCGGACCGGCAGATCTGCAGGTCATGGCTTCTGCCATTGACCTGATAGAACACCTTTCCCGCCAGCCGCACAGCGACAATGCCGTGCGGATTGGGGAGATGGAAAAGGCCATAGCCGGGCATCTGGCAGAAAGGCACAGTGCCTCTTCCGGCGAAACTGAAGGTTCCAGGGAATCTTCCGAACAAGAGATTCAGCCTGAGACTATTGCCACAATGGCGACAGCCTCCGAGGCACATGCCGAATCAGACGACTTGGAAGATGGTGCAATTCTTGCCGAAGAAACCGTCTTGTCACCGTCTTCCGGCAACATCCGGGTGAAGGTCGAGAATCTGGATGAAATAATCCGGATTGAAGGGGAGCTGGTTGTTGCCCGAAGTTCCATGGAGGGCATCGTTAATGAGCTTTCCCTTTCAATGGACGAACTCCAGGCCGCCCAGGAGAAACTGCGCAGAATTGCGCAGGAATTGGAGTCCGGCTTTGAGGTTCAATCTCTCTATGGCTTCGGTACCGAGACCTTGCCGGAGCAGACAAGATCCGGCCGTGGCAGCACTGGTTTCAATGAATTTGATCCTATTGAACTCGATCGTTATTCGAAGCTCAATCTGATTATCAGATCGCTGAATGAGCTTTCTGTTGACGTGAATTCGATCCATGCGGGAATGACCGGGCTTTCCAGCGAGCTGCAAGGTCATATTGCCAGGCAGCAGCTGGTCATGGGGGCTATGCAGGACAAACTCATGCGGACCAGGATGACACCGATGTCTGCCGTGTCCAGGGCATTTTTCCGAACCGTCCGCAATACTGCCGCCCAACTCGGCAAGAATGTCCGTCTGACCGTCACCGGCGACGATGTCTTCATGGACCGCTTCATCTGGTCAAAAATTACCGATCCGCTGATGCATATCCTCAGAAACTGCGTGGATCATGGCATAGAGGTGCCCACGGTCCGCCTGGAGAAAGGGAAGCCGGAGACCGCCTCCATCAGGATAGAGGCCCGGCAACTCGGCAGTTTTGTTGAGCTGTTCGTCTCCGATGACGGTGCGGGTATCGATACCGGGGTTCTGCGCCGAAAACTCGCGGCGGCAAAACTGGTGAGCAATCCTGAAACCCTGTCGGATGAAGACCTGCTGCCCTATCTCTTCCAGACTGGCTTCAGCACCAAGGATGAAGTGAGCCAGGTTTCCGGCCGTGGTGTCGGTCTCGATGTTGTCCTGAAGAATATCCAGGAATTGAGAGGGACGGTGCGCATCAAGACGCAGGCTGGCCAGGGCACCCGGTTTGAGTTGAGAATTCCGATCACCCTTTCGATCAATAAGGCGATACTGGTCTCTGCTGCTGATCGCCAGTACGCTATCCCGCTGCAGGATGTCGTTGAGGTTAGACGTGTGGCTTTCTCGGAACTCACAGGAGAGGATGCCCGTTTCAACTGGCGGCAGGAAGATCTGGCGATTAAGGATCTGGCGGTGATGCTGCAACTGCGTCAGTCCGCTGCCATCATGGCCGCGAAATCCGGCAGCTGTCTGGTACTCATCGTGCAGGGATCAAAAGGATATGAGGCCATAATGATTGATGAAATCAAAGGCCAGATGGAGATAGTCGTCAAGGATCTGGGGACCTATCTCACCCACGTCAAGGGTGTCAGCGGTGTCACCATTCTCGGTGACGGCAACCTGATTCCCGTACTGAACTTCAGTGAACTCGGTGATGTCTCCCGGACGCTGCATAAGGAAGAGAAGTTGCCATCTCCGTCCCAGGTTCAAGAACTTCCGCTGCAGGTGCTCATCGTCGATGATTCTATCAGTGTACGGCAGAGCATTGCCAGGTTGGTGAAACATCAGTCATGGCGTCCGGAAATGGCTGTTGATGGCGTTAACGCCTTGGAAAAACTCGAAACATTCCGGCCAGACGCGATAATATTGGATATCGAGATGCCGCGTATGAACGGATATGAGTTTATGAGTATTCTGCGCAAGAATGAAAAGTATCACTCGATTCCGGTGATCATGCTGACCTCACGGACATCAGACAAACACCGGGCTAAGGCTGATGAGCTGGGGGTTGATTTTTACCTGACTAAACCGTTTCAGGATGACACGTTTGTCCAGCTCCTCAGCGGCATCCGGCAATACCGACGGTCTCGCTGACAGGGAAAAATCATCCCGTCAGACTGTGATTTGTGAAATTTGAGAAGAGAAAATGGAAAATACCCAGAAAATTATTGTGGTGAAAACTAACGCTGTCTCTGCCAGCGGAAGTCGACTGTTCTGGATGTTCAGCAGGGCCCAGCTCGAGCTGGTGCTCAAGGATCTAGAAAGCACACCGGTGGATTCCGGGCAGCAGTATTGCCAGGCGACAACCCGCTGGCAGGAAGAGACCCTGCCTGTCGTCTGTCTGGAAAAATATTTCGGTATCATCAAGATAACTGGTGCATTGCCGACCAAGCATCTCATCCTGAAAGGTGCCAAAAAAGAACAGGATGAAGTGAAGTTGGCGAACATCGCCATACCTGTCTTTACGGATATGCAGACCGGCCCGTTGACCGTTCAGGGGAGATACCTGAACCCGAGATTTCTGCCGGCAAATTCTTCCGATGTCTTGGGCGTTTATGAGCTCTCAGGCAGGAGAATAGTTGTTATTCCTGATATTTATAAGATTGCTGCAAGCAGCGGGATGCTTTTAGAGCGGCAGAATAGGCCATGATTGAAACAAGCGCTCTGGAAAATGGCATACGGGTGGTTACCGAATCAATGCCGTACTCACGGTCGATCGCCGTCGGAATATTGATCAGTACCGGACCAAGAGACGAGCAGGCTGACAAGGCGGGACTGGCGCACCTTGTCGAACATGCGCTTTTTCACGGAACCAGCAGTCGGAATGAACTCGAAATATCACG
>JAIFKM010000095.1 GCA_020049575.1 Desulfobulbaceae bacterium | reverse complement strand
CCCCCCTCTTTGCTGTATTCCTCGCAACATTCACCCACCGCATGATCCTTCAACTAGATTGCGTTTTTCATGATTTTTTTATGTTTTCGAAAATTTTGATTAATTATTTTGACTTTTAACTCAATCCTGCGTACGATAATTGAACATTAACAGGAGCAGCAACAACCTCGGCAAAAAAGGAAGAAACAAACCAGCCATGCAGATCGACGCTGTCAATTTTGATATCATCCGGCATTTGAAGGATGGCCGTAAGTCCTACAAACTCATTGCTCAGGAGTTGTCCATCACCGAGAACACGGTACGCTCCAGAGTCAACAGGATGATCGAGGACGGTATCCTGGAAATTTCCGGTAATGTCCGGGTCGATGTCCTGCGCGGCCACAGCCTGCTTTATCTCGGGGTCAAGCTCAAGACCATGGAACTGCAGGAAAAAGCCAAGGAATTCAGCAGGCTGAAAGGAGTGGTCTCGGTGGGAATCGTCACGGGCAGATACGACCTGATCCTGCAGGTACTCCTGAGCGAGGAATACAACCTCCTGGAATTTGTCACCGGACAGGTCGCAAAAATTAAAGATGTGCAGACTGTAGAAAGTTTTGTCGTCTACGAAGGGTATAACTTAAAAGTACCGTATATAATTTGAAATTTTGGTTTTCTCTCATGTCCCGGCCCGCGTTCTCCTCCCCTGCTGCGGACATGAGAGAAAATCATCTCCAACAAACCTATCTCATAAAGGAAAATTGGCCATGATCATTGGAGTCCTCAAGGAAATTAAAGTTGCCGAAAACCGGGTTTGCATGACTCCTGCCGGAGTTGAAGTCATGACCCAACATAAGCATCAGGTCCTCGTCGAGAAAAATGCCGGACTTGGCAGCGGATTCACCGACAGCGCCTACCAGGAAGCAGGGGCGACAATTATCGATACCGCCGCCGAGATCTTCAGCCGAGCTGAAATGGTCATGCATGTCAAGGAGCCGCAACCTCAGGAATATCCCCTCATCAGAAAGGACCAGATTGTCTTCACCTACCTGCATCTGGCTGCCGATGAAAAGCAGACCAAAGCCTTGATCGAGGCCGGATCGGTGAATATCGCCTACGAGACCATCCAGAAAAAGGACGGGAGCCTGCCGCTGCTGACCCCGATGAGTGAGGTCGCCGGCCGAATGGCAGCCCAGGAAGGTGCGAAATACCTGCAGATGAATACCGGCGGCAGGGGAATTCTTCTTGGCGGCGTGCCGGGGGTTGAGCCGGGTAATGTTGTGGTCATCGGTGGCGGCGTAGTCGGTATCAACGCTGCCCGAATCGCCTGCGGTCTCGGCGCCAAGGTCTATCTGCTCGACACCAACCTCGACCGCCTTCGTTACCTGAGCGAGATCATGCCGAGCAACTGCTTCCCGGTAATGAGCACCCGGCCAAAACTGCGCGAGCTGTTGAAAGAAGCCGACCTGGTCATCGGTGCGGTCCTTATCCCCGGTGCCAAGGCCCCGAAGGTCGTCACCCGGGATATGCTGAAAGACATGAAACAGGGTGCGGTCATGGTCGATGTGGCCATTGACCAGGGCGGCTGTTTTGAAACATCCAAGGCTACGACCCATACCGAACCGACCTATATCATCGACGGCGTCGTGCATTACTGTGTCGCCAACATGCCGGGTGCAGTCGCCAAGACCTCGACCCTGGCCCTGACCAATGCCACTCTGGCTTATGCTCTGCAGATTGCCGACAAGGGCTGGAAAAAAGCCTGCCAGGACAACGAGGAGATCCGTCTGGGCGTCAATGTAGTGGCCGGCAAAGTCACCTTCAAAGGCGTGGCCGAGGCCTTCGGCCTTGAATACACCCCGATCGAATCATTTTTGAAATAAGAAAGCCTTGAGCAGATCCGTCACTCCCAACTGCACGGGAGTGACGGCAGTTTTCAAGCTTCCCATCCTGTGTACCTTCTTCCCACAACATTTTTCAGCACTTCTTTCAGCATTCCCATATTGAGCGGTTTGGTTATGTAGTCGTTCATCCCCGCCGCCAGAAATCGTTCCCTGTCGCCCTGGACGGCATGGGCGGTGAGGGCGATAATCGGGATATCCAGGCGATTGCCGCCGGCACGCTGGCGAATGGCAATCGAGGTCTCGATACCATCCATCTCCGGCATCTGGATATCCATCAAGATGCAGTCGAAAATTTCACTTTCCAGAGTTTCCAACGCCAACCTGCCATTGCTGGCCACCACCACGCCATGGCCGAGATTTCTCAGCATTGCCGAAACCACCTGGGCATTGATGGCCTCATCCTCAACGACCAGAATCCGCAGAACCGCATCCTTGTCCTCATGAATATTGACCACCTCCTTTTCGAGGAAATCACAGCTTTCGCAAGGTTCAACCTGGATCTCAAAGTCCACGGCCGTCCCCTGCCCCTCGACACTGGCGAGATGGACCTGCCCACCCATCAGTTCTACCAGACGCTTGACAATACTGAGCCCCAACCCTGTCCCCCGGTATTTCCTGCGGAAAGAACCATCTGCCTGGACAAAGGGCTCAAACAGGCGACTGGTGACAATTTCCGGAATGCCGATGCCCGTATCGCGTATCTCAAAACTCAGGCGAATTTTTCCCGCCGTACTGCTGGGAAGGGCAGTAAGAGAAATAGAGATTCTCCCTTCTTCGGTAAACTTTACAGCATTACCGAGTAGATTGAACAGGATCTGGCGCAGACGGGTCGCATCAGCCCGGATATATGCCGGGACATTCTCCTGACAGACAAAGCAGAACAGGATTCGCTGCCGGTCAACCAGACTGTAAAACGAGTGCAGAACCGACTCGACCAGGGGTTTGAGGGCAAAGCGCTCCTCGACAAGCTCGACCTTCCCGGCCTCGATCTTGGAAAAATCGAGAATTTCACTGATAAGATTCAGCAGGCTTTCACCGGAGGTCAGGGCAGTATTCGCAAAATCCATCTGTTCCCGGTTCAAAGGCGTTTCCCGGAGCAGTTGCAGCATGCCGAGGACTGCGTTCATCGGAGTGCGGATTTCATGGCTCATATTAGCCAGAAACTCAGACTTTGTGCGGTTGGCGGTCAGCGCCGCCTCCTTGGCCATCTTGAGTTCCTTCAGCACCCGCATATGACTGGTGTTATCCCGACTGACACCGATAATGCCCTGAAAAGAACCGTCCTCAGCGCGCAGAATCGAGGTGAGGGTCTCAACCCAGACAACCGACCCGTCTTTGCACTTCCATTCGAACTTCCACAGCCGCGGCGATTGATTCCGCACTCCTTCGGCCTCACGTTCCAGGCCGCGCCGGACAGCAATCTCATACATCTGCTGGGATCTCGGCGTCATGTGAACATACGGCGACAGACTGAGAAACTCCTCGGGAGTATAGCCGGACAAGGTAGCAATCGACGGTGTGACGAAGGTGAATCGCAGATTCTTGTCCATCACCCAGAGGACGTCCCGGACATTTTCCAGAAGCAGCCGGTAGCGCTCCTCGCTGAGGAGCAGGGCTTCCTTGTTTTCACGGTCCTGAGTAATATCGCGACCGGCACCAACCGTGCCGATGAGTATCCCGCTTTCATCAAACAAGGGAGTCTTGCAAACGTCAAGAACCAGCAGCCTGCCCCGGACCAGACCTTCTTCAACAAACCGACCGGGCTGACGAGTTGTCTTGACGATCTCATCGGAGTCAACGCAGATCTCGCCGAAGGTATGCACGTATCCCCGGAGCCGCTCCCTTTCAGCAAAAAACAAATCGTTCTTGCCAAGGGGCTCATCGGTCGACTCGCTCATCAGCAGTTTTTCGCAGATCGCCTTGTTGGTAAAAAGGTAGCAATCGTTGAGATCCTTTACCCAGATGAGATCAGGCACGGTATCGGTCATCAACTTCATGAGATTGTAGATCTCGAGGCTCCTCGCCTCACTCTCGATAAGCGCGTCTTCGGTGAGCTTGTTTTCTGTGATATCGGTAAATATCGTGAGAATGGCGTCCTGCCCCTCGAACTGGATAGTGTGGGCGGCAAGGAGAGCACATTGGATACGGCCACCGCGGGATTTGACAAATACCTCGAAATCCTGCACACGCCCCCGACGGGTGAGTTCGGCCACAAACAGTTTTCTGTTCTCGGGATACAGCCAGAAATCGAGTACTTTGAGGCCGGAAGCCTCGGAGAGGGGCACCTCAAAATAGCGGGAAGCGCTTTCGTTTATATAGAGGACTCGCCGGTCTGCCATGGCCGTGACGGTAACCGGGGACATGAAATTATTCATCAAGTACTGCAGATCGGCGATGCGCCCTGAGTTTTTCACCAGTTCCAGTTCATTGGAGACTGTACGAAGCTCAGCACGAACTGCAGTCAATTCAGCAAGAAGCTCTTCTCGGGTCTTGAGATGATCTGCAACCATGTCATCCTCCGGCAAGATGTAAACGGCAGGCCCGCACTCTCTACTCGAAAAACTCATGAAGAGAACCCTACCACCTTCAGTCAGGCAAGGCTCATTGATACAACTTTTCTTTCAAAGATGGGTAATTATACCTTCTGCGACAGGCAATTGAAGAAAAATCAGCAGGGAGGTTTGCAACAGCCGCTTAATCTTCACCACGAAGCGGATCTTTGCCTTGCACGGCAAATCCGATATAGAGATGGGAGGCAGCAGAGAGAAAGGCGCCAGGGGTCAGGGCCGTATCATCCCACATCGGTTTGCCGGCAGCCAGGCGGCCATCAGGATAGACAGCGTGGGCAGCAACCCGCTCGCCGTTAACCTGCTGCAGATATCCGAGAAGACGCCGCACCAGGTCATCATACTGCCTTTGCCAGGCATCGGCCTTGGCTGCGTCGCCATGCTGGCGGTATTCAGCGGATACCCGCAGGCAGAGCAAGGCATACTGCGAGGTCCATTCCAAAGAAACTACCGAGTCCTTTTGAGAGTGAGGAGAATAGCTGATGCCGGCGAGACCGCCTCCAGTTGCAACTCCGGCGTGCCGCACCGTTGCCTCCATCATCCGTTCGATTTCCGCCAGACGTTCTCCTCGGTCAGGGCCGAAACGGCTATCCTGCAGTATTCTCTCGATTGGCAGCCAGTTTGTGGTGTCGGCGGCAAAATTACTGATCCCATCCTTGTGCCATTCCCCAGCCTCCTCCACTTCCCCCCGGCTGAACAGATGGTTTTGCCGATCGTACATCCCCGTCAGCCACTCATACAATCGATCAGCGGCAAGTTGGAAGCGCTCCTCCCCACTGACCCGGTAGAGCTCGTCGAGAAAGCTGAGGGCACTTTCGTTGTTCCCCGTTGATTTTCGCCGCCACCAGTAATCTCCGGCCAGGCCACGCGGACCGATGCGGATCCCGCCGTCGGCATCCTGCAGAGCGAGGATGAAATCGGCCCTCTGTTGTGCCAGAGCCAGGGCCGCGGACTCACCGGACAAGCGGTAGTAATAGAGGGCCCCCTTGCCGAGCCAGGCATTTTCTCCGGCCTTCACCGACCATTCCCAGGTGTGCCACCAGTCAGGCTCCGCGAACCCCTGGATGCGGATCCAGCTGAAGATGCCGCTGGCCGGCTGGTACTGGAGCGCCTTGGTCTGCGGGTTCTCTGGACTGGCGACTGCTGCGTTGTCCGTCGTGAAGGTAAGGATGATCTGCTTTGCATAACGACTGCCGGCCAGCAGTCTGAGCCCTGTATCGTAAATCTGGGCACCGTTGCGGCCGACAGGGCTGTCGTCGCCATCGTAGCTGGGACTCAAGCCGGTCTTCGGGTTGGCACGCCGATCCAGAGAATCGGACAACTGCTCTGCAACCTTTTGGAGTTCCGAGGAAGAAAGGGGAGATGCTGGAGAAGGTCCGGCAGCGAAAGCCGAACCAGAGAAGAATAGCAGCAGAAGGACGATCAGGGACAGCGGGCAGGCCAAAAGCGTCAGTCTGTTCATCAGCATGCCTCAAGATGAAGGTTTCACCGGGGGAAGTACATCTGCAGAAATTCGGCCAGGTGCAGGACCTGAACGCTGCTGTCGGCTGCCGAAACAGCAGTTTTCCATTGCATGAGGCAGCCCGAGCAGGTGCTGGTGATGATATCGGGCTGCAGGGCAAGCACCTTGCCGGCCAGATCATCCCGGATGATCGCCGCCAGTCGGGGGGCACCGAGGTGAAAGAGGCCGCCCTGGCCACAGCACTGGGGTCCATCGGGCAGTTCCAGCAGTTCGACTCCCGCCAGGCCATTCAGTATCCGGCGGGGCTCACGGGTGATATTGAGATCGTTCCGCAAGTGGCAGGGATCATGGTAAAATACTCGGAATTTGCGACCGCTGCCTAAAGGTGCACATCTCTCACCCTCGGCATGAAGCAGGCTGTCGAGAAACTGGCTCATCTCAACCAGACGGCCACAAACCTGCTCGGCGCGCCGCAGCCAGTCGGGCTCGTCGGCAAACAGCTGCCGATAATGGCTGAGATGGGCAAAACAGGATCCGCAGGAGACCAGAATTGGGTAATCATTTCTCTCGAGGGCGGCGATATTGCCCCGGGCCAGCATCCTGGCACCTTCCGTGTCGCCGGCGGCATGCACGGCCAAGCCGCAGCAACCGAGGCCCTCGGGGATTTCAAGGACCATGTGAAAATGGGCGAATACTGTCCGGCAGGCCTCGACGATCTCCGGATAAAGAAACTCGGCCGAGCATCCCGGGAAATAACTGAGCTTCTGGGCACCTGCCGGAAACGTGAGGGGAGGGGCTGCCGGCGAGACTATCACCTGGGGCTGCGTTTCGAACATGGCAAGACGCAGACGCAGACCACTCTTTGGCGGCAGTCGCTTCGAAAGCAGATCCGCCGCCGCTCTGCCGGCAATCCTGGCTACTCCGAGGACTTCACGATGATGCAGGGCTGTGCGGGCCAGGTATTTTTCAAACCCGTGTTCCCCATAAAAGCGCGAGAAACCTGAGCGGGCCCGAATAACCTCCTGGGTCACGTCAATGCCTCGCGGGCAGGCTTTGGTGCAGGCGCCGCAGAGCAGACATTTGGCGAAGATATCCTCAAAAGCCGGGGTCGGCTGCATGAACTCAGGAATCCCGGCCAGATGTTTTTTCCCCCGGGCGCTGTAGGCTTCCTTGCCGCCACTGGCCTTATAGACCGGACAGACTACCGTGCAGGCCCCGCATTTGGCACATCGAATATTTGTATCTTTGATGATTCGCAACCTGAAAAATACGTGTCGGCCCTATTTCTGCCAGAGGAGAAAGGCCTTAATAAAGGGATCGAGGTTCCCGTCGAGAACCGCCTCGACATTGCCAACCTCATAATCAGTACGGTGATCCTTAATCAGACGATACGGCTGCAGGATATAGGACCGTATCTGGCTGCCCCAGGCGATTTCCTTTTTAACGCCGCCAAGCCCCTCCTGTTCCGCGGCCTTTTTCTCCTTCTCCAACTCGTAGAGACGAGAGACCAGCATCTTCATGGCCATATCCTTGTTGCGATGCTGGGAGCGCTCATTCTGACACTGCACGACAATCCCCGACGGCATATGGGTGATGCGAATGGCCGAGTCGGTCTTGTTGACATGCTGACCGCCGGACCCGCTGGCCCGGAACGTATCGATACGCATATCTTTTTCATCCAGATCGACATTGACCGTATCATCGAGCTCGGGCATCACCATCACCGAGGCGAACGAGGTGTGCCGCCGGCCGCTGGTATCGAAAGGGGAAATCCGCACCAATCGATGAATGCCTAATTCGGAACGCATATAGCCATAGGCATTGCGTCCTTGGATAAGTATCGTGACGCTCTTGGTGCCAGCTTCGTCACCGGGCAGCAGATCCAGAATGTCCGCCCGGAAGCCCTTTTCTTCGGCCCAGCGCAGATACATGCGCAGGAGGATGCCGACCCAGTCTTGGGCCTCGGTCCCTCCCGCTCCGGCATGGATGGTGATAATGGCATTGCAGGAGTCGTGCTCGCCGCTGAACATGCATTCGACTTCCGCCACGGAGATCGAATCGGCGAGGTCATTCAGCCGATTGGCCACCTCGACAAAGGTATCGTTATCGTTCTCCTCCATGCCCATATCGAGCAGGAGATCTATTTCTTCGAGGTCATGCCATTTTCTTTCCCAGGTCTTGATGACATCCTGCAGTTGCCCGTGCTCCTTGTTTATTTTCGTGGCCAGGGCCGCATCGTTCCAGAAATTGGGAGCAAGGGTTTGACGCTCGAGACGCTCCAGATCTTCTTTCTTGTGATCGACGTCAAAGATGCTCCTTCAGGGCCAGTAAGCGATCCTTGATTTCAGTGATTTTTTGTTTCGAAACAGCGGCGCCGGTATCCAGAGACATAGAGATCCCACCTAAAAAGAATTGACTGATAAAAACCTGTTGAATACTTGTAAACACCACCTTCCGGAAAGGAAGGTCAGATCGTTTTTCTTCCATACTTCAAGGCCACAGCTACACATCCAGCAGCCAGCAGCAGGCAGAGCGGCGCAAAGAAATAACCATAACGCACCCAGAAGGTCACCTCATCCCACAGTATCACTTCTGCCGTGGCGGCCCAGGGTTCAAAAAGCCCTGATCGCTGCTGCATCCTCCCCAGAGGATCAACGAACCCCGAGAAGCCGGTATTCGCCGAGCGCACCAGACTCCGTCTCGTCTCAACCGAGCGGAATACCGTCATGGCAAGGCTATGGTGCGGGGCACTGGATTTACCATACCAGGCGTCATTGGTCAAATTAACAAGCACATTCGCCCCGGCCTGCACCCATTTTCTCGAAATATCGGCGAAGATGCTCTCAAAACAGATGAGCACACCGATCCGTGCCTGTTGCCAGACAAGCGGCTGTTCAACCTTCCCCGCCGTGAAATCTCCAACGGATTCGACCAAAGGGGCGAGAAAAGGCAGGAAGGGCTTCAGAGGCACATATTCGCCGAACGGAACAAGATGACTCTTTTCGTAGCGGCCGACGAAATCACCAGCTGGGGCAAGCAGCAGAGCACTGTTAAAAAACTTGAACTTGCGATTTTCACGGTCGACAACCTCATACCAGGGCGCGCCGGTAAGCAGTGCCAGATCATATTGGGCAACCATGCCCTGCAGTTCTCCCAGCAGCGGATGATCGACAGGATAAAAGGGCAGAGAGGTCTCCGGCCAGATCACCAGGGTCGGTCGATTGCCATGTTTCTCCGGGGCAAAGAGCGAGGCGGTCTGTCGGACATAGCCTTCGACGGTCGCACCCTGATTCTCCGGCGACCATTTGAC
>JAIFKM010000203.1 GCA_020049575.1 Desulfobulbaceae bacterium | reverse complement strand
ATCTGCAGCTGTCCATCCGCGGGGCCTTACGGGAGATGAGGTGGCATGGTGATCTCAGCGATTTGCAAATGCGCCTGACAAAGGGAGGCAACTGGCTGCAGCAGGACGTCGCCGCTGTCGACATTTCCGAGAAAGGAGCCGCCGTTGCAGGGCTCTGTCTGGGACAGGACAAGAGCAGGCTCTGTCTGGCCGGGGATTGGCAGAGCAAGGAGGAAAAGCCGCTCTGGCAGGCTCAAGGAACAGTGCAGAATCTTTCTCTGGACCTTCTCAATGAAAATGGCATGACGGCCCTGCCGGTGCATGGAAATGTTGAGGCGTCTTTCAAGGTCAGCGGTGATGATACGCGGATTATCGAAGGTGATGTTGCTCTAACTGTGCCGCAGACTCGGATTGAGCTGGGGCTTGCCGAAGAGGGTGTCAGCCAGATGTTGCTCAGCGAGACCAGCCTCAAGATGCATCTTGCCGATCAGAAACTACAGGGCACAGTGCAGTCAGGTTTTCAGGATAAGAGTACGATCGCCCTGCAGATTGCTGTCGATCAGGCAGGCATCTACTCTCAGCCATTCTGGTTCAAACCTCTCCAGGGGAAACTGCTGATCGATATGCAGGACCTCTCTCCTTTTGCCGCCCTGACTGATTTTGTGCTGCGGCCCACAGGCAGTCTGAACAGTGAACTGAGCATTGCCGGGACTCTTGCCCATCCGCTGCTGTCAGGCCAACTCGACCTCAGGGACGGCAGGATTGCCCTGCCGTCGCTTGGCATCTTCCTCCAGGATGTCGGGGTTTCTCTTACCGCCGTCGGCGAAAGTATCGAGTTGCGCGGCACGGCACGTTCGGGCCCCGGTAGCCTGAAGACCGAAGGAACAATCGCCTATAACGGCGGGGCCGGTGTCCAGGGGGATTTCCGTATCCGTGGTGAACAGTTTATGATAGTCAGCCTGCCGGAATACGAGATTCAGATCAATCCCGATGTCCAATTTCGCTTCAGTGGTGAAAAAGGGGAAATGGCCGGCGATATCCATGTGCCAAAGGCCCTGCTCGCTCCCAAGCAGATGACGGATTCAGTCAGTGTTTCCGATGACGTGATCTACGTTGATCAGGAGCAGGAGCACAAGGTCTTGCGCTGGCCGATTGACACCGATCTGCGGATAGATCTAGGGGATGATGTACGGATCGATGGGTACGGCCTGAAGGGGCGCTTCGTCGGCAGCCTCTCGGTTCGCAATACGACAGACGGTTTTTTGAGCGGCAAGGGGGAATTGAATCTGCGGGACGGTTTTTTCTCAATCTACGGCCGCTCAATGTCCATCGAGCGGAGCCGGATAGTGTTTTCCGGCGGACCGGTGGACAATCCCCTGATCGATGCCCGTGCCGTACAATCCATCAAGGAGAAAAGTGCGGCAGGAGATGCGTTGATAGTTGGTGTTGATGTAAGTGGCAATCTCCAGGATCTCGATTTCAAGCTCTTCTCCGACCCGAGCATGGATGAAAGCGATATCTTGGCGTATATGGTGGTCGGCCATTCCCGATCTTCGTCAAACAAGGACGAAGGCAGTCTGCTCGAGGCTGCGGCATCGGTATTCGGCCTGGAGGAAGGAGCCGGCATGGTGAATACCCTCGCCGACCTGCTGCCGGTTGATGAGATGCACCTTGAGGGGACAGAAAAGGAAGGCACCATGTCACTGGTTGTGGGTAAAAAACTCACCGAAAATCTTTATATCGGCTATGACCACAATTTCTTCGACCAGAAGGGGGAATTCCGAGTCAGTTATGACCTGGGATACGGTTTTTCCGCCGTAACCAGGAGTTCAGCCAGTTCAAACGGTGCCGATCTCTTTTATACCATTGAAAAATAAGCCTGCATGAACTGCTGCCGCCGATCTGTTCATGGTTGCTGCAGCGGTTCAAAGCGGCTGAGTTCGAGATTCTTGCGCACATTCTCCGCGGTAAACACCGCCCCATTCATGACAATATAGACGCCTGGCGCCAGGGTCTGGACCGCAGCAAGGGCGCAGCCGATATTGAAGGTCGCGTCACTCGTGGTAAACAGGGCGGGTTCGAGCGCCCCGGTGAGGACAATGGTTTTGCCGGTAACCGGCAGGAGGCAGCGGGCAGTCTGCACCATGGTATCCGTGCCGTGGGTGATGATGATCCGGCTGGCTGGGTCCTTTTGCACTGCGGCAAGGATGATCTGCCTGTCTTCATCGGTGAGTTCGAGGCTGTCCTTGCGCATCAGCGAGGTGACCGTGTAGTCGACAGACAGATTCAGGCCGTCGAGCACTTTGGCGATATTGGGCGGGCCGACTTCGTACTGGCTCTTAGCGTCAAAATATACCTTGTCGATGGTCCCGCCGACTGCGATGATTGAGATGTACATAGTCTGTGCCTTTAGAGCTACTCGGTTTTTCTACGTATATAGAGAATTTTTTTATCCTCGCCACCAGTTCCCCCTCTGTGTCGATAACTCGCTGAATATCCATCTGAAGAGACGGGGAGTGAGTTTCATAAACGCCTTCGATGTCGATTTTCTCTATAAATGACTCTGGCTAAGAAGACAGGCCAGGGGTGATATGACCATAAAAAGATGGTGAACGCAATAACGAGAGGGGCTTGAGGGAGGCGTTCCGGAATGGCTGAAAATTCGTCTGGCAACATTCACAATGGCCTGATTATTTGATAGACTTAGATCAAAGGGTTGGTGCTTTGGTTTCTCCCTTGTGATCGGTAAGACCTTGTTCTCTCAGGAGTTTCACCAGAATCGATAGCAGAGGTTCAGCTGTATGAAGAAAATGGTCCTTGTCTTTGTCCTGGTCGTACTCTGCCTGGTCACGATCTCTATCCTCCTTTCCCGACGGAGTAACGAGGTGGCTCCAGTCCGGCTGCCTGAAGTCAGCCAGATCAATCTCTATCATTATCTGTCGGGTTCACTGCAGGGCGGGGTCGCGGCCATGATAGAGACCGTCAACAGGCGCCAGAAGAATTTCCATGTTGCTGCTCAGGCCCTGGACCACGAAGCCTTCAAGAGCATGATTCACAAGACTCTGGCCGGCTCCAATCCGCCGGAACTCTTCAGTTATTGGGCAGGGGCGAAAACTCAGGAACTGGTTGACCAGGGCAAGCTCGAACCCCTTGATGACATCTGGCGGGAGGCGTCGCTTGACAGCAGGTTTTCGCCGGTGGTGATCAACTCGGCGAGTACCTACAATGGCCGGAAGTATCTGCTGCCCATAGGTCAGCACGTGGCTGTTTTCTTCTACAACAGCAAGGTTTTTGCCAAGGCCGGCCTGCGGCCACCGGCCAACTGGGCTGAGCTTGTTGAGGCTGCCGAAAAACTCAAGCAGCAGGGGGTGACGCCTTTCGCCCTTGGAGCCAGGGAACGGTGGCCGGCCCAGTTCTGGTTTGATTATCTGCTGCTGCGCACTGCTGGTCCCGAGTACCGGGAACGGCTCATGCAAGGCACCGCGTCCTATACCGATCTGCCAGTGAAGAAGGTTTTTGGCATGTGGGCGGATCTCCTGCAGAAGGGGCATTTCAATGACAATGCCAACGATCTTGATTGGGCCGAAGCCGCACAACTCGTCTGCACCGGCGAGGCTGCCGCAACCCTGATGGGAACCTGGGCCATTCAGTTGCTGACCGGTGAGGGCTGCGGCCTCAAGGAGGAAGAGGGGTTTGATTTTTTTGTCTTCCCGGATATAGATCCAGCCATTGCCAAAGTGGCGGTTGGACCTGTTGACGGCATCGTCGTCGCCAAGGATTCGATACATCATGAGCTGGCAAAAAAACTTCTGCCCTTTTTCGCAGAAAGTGAATCCCAGAAAACCATGAGTGCCGGGTCAGGAGGTTTTTCCCCGAGTCTCCAGGTGGGCAAAGAGTATTACTCTCCTCTCAGGCGCCGGATTCTCGGCGAAGTCGAGAGTTCGCAACACTGGGCCTTTGCCTACGATCTCGCCACACCTATTGCGATTGCGGAAAAAGGCATGGACAGCTTCAACGAACTCATCGAGTTCCCGGAACAGTATGAGGCCATTCTCGATTTTCTGCAGCAGGAGATCAACTCGCTCTCAGATAAACAAACAAAGAAACAATAGCATACCTTTGCACGATCAGGACGGATTATGTCATTCCGCAACAAACTTGGTCTCGCCTTTTTTAGTGTTCTCGTGCCTGTCATGCTGGTCGCCCTGGTTAGCTGGTGGAGCATGGGGGTGGCGCTGGATCGGCAGGAGACAGTCTTCAAACTGAGCCGAGAGATAGAGCAGCTCTTCTTCCAGATCAACACCGAGGAGGAGCAGTTCGCCACAACCCAGAATATCCGGCATTCTCGCAGTGTTTCGACCTTATTGGAAGACCTCAACGCGAGGATCAGCCGACTTTTCACTTATTCAGCTGAGAAGGAGCCTGGCTATGCATCAGAAGATGAGCATGACCAGGCGGTTAAGAAACTTCAGGGGGCTTTTATCTTTTATCGACAAGGATTTACCGATTTTTCGAGCCAGATTCTTGAGATGCAGACCATCGAGAGTCGGATGATTCAGGAGTCTGTGCGTCTGCAAACCCTCAGTGACAACCTCTTGTACAACGGTGATCCGAAGGTGCTGGCGATTCAACAGGCGAAGGGCCAGATGCTTCTCGGCGAAAAAGATTACCTGCTGACGCAGAGAGCTGATTCGATACAGATAGTCACCGAATCTGTGCGACAGATCCGGCTGCTGGCGGAAGAGATCCGGATGCAGTCCATCGAAGGGACCTCCATGCCCCTCAAGGTCTTTCGCATAGCCCGATTGGCGGCCCTGTATGAGCAGATCCTGCGGAAATATATTCAGGAAAAAGCACAGGCCAAAGAGACGATGTCCCGGATGCGGGCCTCCCAGGAAAACTTTTCCCACGAACTGGTTCAATACATCGACCATGAACTGGCGAGCGCGCAGGCCAATGTCAGGAATCTCCGTCTTATCATGGTGGCCGTTTCGGTATTTGTCATTGGACTCAGCATGTTGGCCACCTTCATTATCTCTGCCAGGATAACCCGCCCGATCAACCAACTGAAGAAATCCGCGACTGATATCGTTAATGGTAATCTGGATACCGTCGTCCAGATAGAAAGCCCGGACGAAATCGGCAGGCTCGGAGAAATCTTCAACATGATGACCCAGCGCCTGAAAATAAGTTTCGATGACCGGGAGCGCTACCGGGATCATCTGGAGGAACTGGTCGCAGAGCGCACCGAGAAACTCGAGAGAGAAATAGTAGAGCGCAAACAAGCGGAACTGGCCTTGCGGATTAGCGAGGTGCGTCTCTCGCTGATCATCGAGCAGTCGCCGATGGCGATTATCCTCTGGGATATGCAGCTGAAGGTCGTGAGTTGGAACCGGACAGCCGAGAAGATATTCGGCTATACTGCCGGGGAGGTGATTGGCAGGCCATCCAAAATGCTCATTGCGCCAGAGTCAAGAAATCATGTGTCTGGCGTCTGGCAGAAGATCCTGGATGAAAAGACGGTTGTTCGGAGCCAGAACGAAAACATTACCAAGGATGGCCGGGTGATTCTCTGCGACTGGTCAAATACCCCGCTTTACGATGCGGCCGGTTCTGTGGTCGGCTTTCTGTCGTTTGCCGAAGATGTTACCCAGCGAAGCCGGGTGGAGCAGGAACTGCTGAAAATCAAGAAGCTTGAATCCACCGGCGTACTCGCCGGCGGTATCGCTCATGATTTTAATAACATACTCACGGCTATCCTGGGAAATCTCAATCTCTCGCTCCTCGACAGGGAATTGTCGTCTTCAACCAGGGGGCTTCTTGAATCGGCGGAAAAGGCCTCGAAACGGGCAAAAACTCTTACCCAGCAGTTGCTTACCTTCGCTAAAGGAGGTGAGCCGATCCGGGAGTCCATGTCTCTGGCCGAGGTGGTCAGGGATTCGGCAAACTTCGTGCTGCATGGCGGAAATGTCTCCTGTCAGTATGATATCCCCGAGGACCTCTGGTCCGCTCATGCCGATAAGGGCCAGATCAGCCAGGTAATCCAGAATATTGTGCTCAACGCCCGGCACGCCATGCCGGCAGGTGGCGTGATCGACATCAGTTGCACCAATGTCCAAGGTGATGAAAAACAGTACGCTCTTCTTGAGAAGAATAAAAAATTCATCCAGATCGTAATCAGGGATAATGGTGTGGGCATCTCCGCCAATGTCCTTGACCGGATCTTTGATCCATATTTCACCACGAAACAGGAGGGGAGCGGCCTGGGGCTGGCAATCACGCTTTCCATTGTCAATAAACACGGCGGTCATATCCTCGTTGACTCAGAGCCCGGCAAGGGGACTGTCTTCACTCTGTACCTGCCGGCCGTTGAGGCTGCCGACGAGCTGAAAGCAGAGGCCGAGACGGGAATTTTGGCAATTCGCTCGGGCAATGTCCTCTTGATGGATGACGATGAAGGGGTTCTGGCGGTCCTCCAGGCGATGCTGGAACAGTCCGGATACCGGGTTGTTACCAGTCGAAACGGGGATGAATGCGCTGAGATATATAAGAGACTGTTCGACACCGGCCAGGCCGTGGATTTTGTTATCGTCGACCTGACCATACCCGGAGGGAAGGGCGGTCGGGAGGTTGTGCCCCTTTTGCAGGAGATCGATCCTGAGGTGAAGATTGTCGTCTCCAGCGGATACTCGAATGACCCGGTAATGGCCTCATTCAGGGATTACGGATTCTGCGGGGCGGTATCGAAACCGTATGTTATTGATGAATTACTGAAGGTGATCGATAGGGCAGCCGAGCCCCTCTGATTGAAATATAGATGAGATTCCTGCAGAAGGGATTCTGCCGTTGCGGGATGCCGGGCGAATGATTAAAGGTTGAGTAAAGCCTGCGATGTACGGGGAAGTTCGAACGTGACTGAAGTTTCGCCAGAGAGGTGACATCCATGAAATCGGAAGAGACGAAAAATATCGGACTACGCGGAATTACCATCGCCGATACCCGTATCAGCATGGTCGACGGAGAGAGAGGCAGACTCTTCTATCGCGGCTACCCGATACAGCAGCTTGCTGAACAGGCCACTTTTGAGGAAGTCATCCTGCTTCTGCTCTATGGCCATGCCCCGACCCTTGCCGACATCCGCAGGGTTGAGAACAATCTGCGCGAATACCGGCAGTTACCTGAAGAGATCTATGGCATGCTGAAGATCTTCCGGCCTTCTGCCGCCCCGATGGATGTCATGCAGGCGGTGGCCGCTGCCCTGGCCCAGTTTGATCCTGATCTGCAGACAGACAACCGTGAGGCAGTCGGCAGGTCCTGTCTGCGTCTTATTGCCCGTTTTGCCTCCGCCGCCGCAGCCTGGCAGAGGATCCGCAATGGCCTGGAGCCGATCAGGGATCTTGATGACAGCAGTCATGCCGCTGCCTTTTTGCACGGCATGTGGGGCAGGGTGCCGACCGCGGAAGAGACCCGGCTGATGGATCTGCTTCTGGTGCTGCACGCCGACCATACCTTCAATGCCTCGACCTTTGCGGTGCGCGAGGTCGCCTCCACCCGGGCCAATCTCTACGCCTCGGTCAGCGCCGGGGTGGGTGCTCTGAGCGGCGATCTGCATGGCGGGGCTAATGCCAAGGTAATGCAGATGCTGCTGGAGATAGGTGATCTCGACAGGGTCGAGTCATGGATCTCCCAGCGGATTGATGCCGGCCAGAGGATCATGGGCCTCGGACACGCCGTCTACCAGACTGAAGATCCGCGGGCTGGCATCCTGCGCAAGGTTGCCGACAAGGTTCTGCAGCGTCCGGAGGACCGCCGGTGGTTTGAACTTGGCCTGGCTGTCGAACAGCAGGGCAAGGCTATTCTTCTTGAAAAAAAGAAGCTTGTCCTCTATCCCAATGTTGATTTCTTTTCATCCCCGGTCCTGTATGGCCAGGGATTTCCTATTGACATGTTCCCGGTATTCTTTGCAGTTTCACGTGTTTCCGGCTGGTGCGCCCATTTCCTCGAAGAACATTTCGCCGAGGCTCAGCCTAAACCGCAGCTCTATAGACCTGAGGCCAGTTACACCGGTCGACTTTGTGCCCAGCAGATCGATGATGGCTGCAACTGGCCGGATCTGGATTCACGTGGGCTCGATTCTGCCGGCTGACAGGCTATCCGGGGAGGAAAACTGCTGGTTGTCAGAGGCTCGGGGGGCTTGGGGGGTACAGTAGGGGAGGGGGGTAGCAGCGTCATTCCCCTGGTGTTTCTTCAAAGCCGGAAACCATTGTCTCGGCCTCATCCAAGGTTGAGACATAGCTCGGTTTGTAGCCTTTCACCGTGGCTGTGATCCTGGACATTTGCTGTAGGAGTGTTTTTGCCTTTCCCACTACCCGTACGATCCTGCCCACTTGGCTGGTCGAGAGATATTCCATGATTTTGATGAAGGTAGGAATGGCGATAAGGTGACCAATTCTGGCCTCGGTCAGATCGGTTATCACATGAAATCCGGGTTTGAGATCGGCGACGCAGAAACGGATATCGGTATAGATGCTCTCCACCTCTTTCTTCGGGATCGTACCCGAAAGGGTGATGTACAGCCTGTTTCTCTTGATATCCGCCCGAACTTTTGAGCTTCTCGTGCTGACCGTCATCTCTTTTGCCGAGGTATTTTGGGTAATCTGAAAAGCGACTGTCTCCTCATCTGTCTGATCCTATTCCAGGCTGGAAGGAGAGTCAAGTGAGGAAGTTGTTCGGTTTCTGCAGCTCAGGTTCCAGCTATTAGGGCTGTTTTCTTCTTGATTTCTGTCGATGATGGGCGCATATTTTTGCTCCAGCCAAGAGGGGCATAACCAAGTATATTCAAACTTGAACGCTTTGGAGAACCTATGAAAGTAGTGGCTTTTTGTGGCAGTGCACGGAAAAACGGCAACACCAGAATTCTTCTGGAGACTGTCCTGCAGCCTTTGGCTGCGGCCGGTGTCGAGACTGAACTGGTAGAACTGGCGGGGCAGGAAATCAGCGGTTGCAAGGCCTGTTACGGCTGTTTCAAGAATAAAGACGGCCGCTGCGTCTTCGATAATGACATCATTAACAGCTGTTTGGCGAAGATGCAGGAGGCCGATGCAATCATCCTCGGCTCACCCACCTACTTTGCCGATGTTTCCTCGGAGATGAAGGCCCTGATTGACCGTTGCGGCATGGTCAGCCGTGCCAACGGCGACATGTTCAAACGCAAGCTCGGTGCCGCTGTCGTGGCGGTGAGAAGAGCAGGCGCCATCCATGTTTTTGACAGCATGAACCATTTTTTCCTGATCGGCCAGATGATCATCGTCGGTTCGAGCTACTGGAATATCGCTATCGGCCGAGAGAAAGGCGAAGTCGAGAAGGATGAAGAGGGAATGAAAACCATGCAGGTATTGGGCGAGAATCTTCTCTGGCTGCTGCAAAAAATTCACTGAGAGACTTCGGACCAGGTCGCTGCATGCCTGTCGGAGTCCTTTCTTGCAATCAGGGGGATTTGTGGGGAAAAAGGAAAAACAGAAGACCGTTCTTGTAGTCGATGATGAGCAGGTACATCGGTACATGCTCTGCTCTATGCTGAAAGAGTGGGGGTGGCGCTGTGTAGAGGCTGATGACGGCTTGACGGCTGTGGCCGCTGTCGAAAAAAACGCCTACGACGCAGTACTCATGGATGTGCGCATGGCCCGCATGGACGGGCGGGAGGCTTTCTCGCGCATACACGCCATGCAGCCGACCCTGCCGGTCATCATCATGACGGCCTATTCATCGGTTGATGCAGCTGTCGAGGCGATCCGGCACGGGGCCCATGATTATCTCACCAAACCCCTCGATTTTGATCGGCTGCGACTGGCCCTGGAGCGAGCGGCAGACCGCCGTCAGGTTGCCGAGCAGCAGCTTGGTGTTGCAGAGGCAGAACCCCTCATAACCTCGATCATCGGCAATTCGCCGCCGATGGTCGAACTGCTTGAAATGATCACCTTTGTCGCACCAACCGAGGCCACCGTCCTGATCTCCGGCGAGTCCGGCACAGGCAAGGAACTGGTGGCCGAGGCCCTGCACCATAACAGCCTGCGTCGTTCAGGCCCGTTTATCAAGGTCAACTGCGCTGCCCTGGCTGAAAGCCTGCTGGAATCCGAGCTTTTTGGTCACGAGAAGGGAGCCTTCACCGGCGCAGATCGCAGGCGGGAAGGGAAATTCGTGCAGGCCGACGGCGGTACGCTCTTCCTCGACGAGATCGGCGAAACTACCCAGGCCATGCAGGTCAAGCTGCTCAGGGTCCTGCAGGAACACGAACTGCAGCGCGTCGGCGGCGAAGAGACGATCTCTGTTGATGTCCGGATCCTTGCCGCGACTAATCGCGATCTCGAGGACGAGGTGCGCCGCGGGAACTTCCGGGAGGATCTCTACTACCGCCTGAATGTCGTCATGCTTCCGGTCCCGCCGCTGCGTGAACGCGTCGGTGATATTCCGCTCCTGGTTCAGCATTTCGCCACGCTCTTCGCCAGGAAAAATCGGCGCCGGCTTGAGGGTATCACGCCGGAGTGCATGGCTCTGCTCAGCCGCTACCCTTGGCCCGGTAATGTTCGGGAGTTGGAGAATGCCATCGAACGGGGGATTATCCTGATGCGCGGGGAACAACTCACTGAAAAAAGCCTGCCCCTGACTGTCCAGAAGCTGGCCGAAGATGCTGAGTCTGGCGGTGGTGGGCGGCCAGCCTCTCTCTTTGAGATTGAGAAAGAAACGATATTCCAGACCCTTGACGAAACAAAAGGGAATAAAAGCGAGGCGGCCAGGCGTCTTGGCATTACCAGGAAGACCCTGCAGAACAAACTGCATAAATACGATGAGGTGTGATCGGGCTGCGCTGTTTACCCAGATCCGCCGTCTTGACTTGCCCCTGTGGCTGTGGTATTGCAGAGGATTTCCAGCACGGAGAGGGGCCGTCGCCGTCCGCATTGAGGTTGGTGGCCATGCTAAAGAGGAGTGAGGGGACATGAGAACAGATATAGTACACAGCGGTGCCGGCGAATTAACCTATGAAATTCGAAATATTGTCAATGTCGGTACAAAACTAGAAAAACTGGGTCTGAAAGTTAACTGGGAGAATATCGGTGATCCGGTGGCCAAGGGCGAAAAGATTCCCCTGTGGATGAAGGAAATCGTCGCCCAGGCAGTCATGGAGGACCTCAGCTATGCCTATTCGCCCACCAAAGGTGTGCTGGCCACCCGTGAATTCATTGCTGAACAGACCAACAAGCGGGGCAAGGTGCAGATCACCGCGGAAGACATCATTTTCTTCAATGGTCTTGGCGACGCGATTTCCAAGGTCTTCGGTTTTCTCCGACGCACTGCCAGGGTGATCGTTCCGACTCCCAGCTACACGACCCACTCTTCAGCCGAGGCCGCCCATGTCGGCGACAAACCGCTGACCTACATCCTCGATCCGAACAACCATTGGTATCCTGATATCGATGATATCGAAAAACACGTCAAGTACAACCCGGCAGTGGCCGGAATACTGATCATCAACCCTGATAATCCCACCGGCGCCGTCTATCCCACTGCAATCCTTGAGAGGATCGTCGAGATAGCCCACCGCTACGATCTCTTTCTGGTGTGTGATGAGATCTATAATAATATGGTCTATAACGACACCAGCACCTCGCCGATCTCTGACGTGATTGGTACTGTACCGGCCATCGCCATGCGCGGTATCTCCAAAGAAATGCCCTGGCCGGGATCACGCTGCGGCTGGATTGAAGTATACAACGCCGACAAGGATCCGATGTTTGCCAAGTACATCACCTCGATCCTGCACGCCAAGATGGTCGAGGTCTGCTCGACTACTCTGCCGCAGATGGTCTATCCGAAGGTCGTCACCCATCCTCAATATCCGGTGTATCTGGAGGAAAGAATCAGGCGTTACGAGAAGTTCTCGAACATCGCCTACAACTGTCTGAAGGATGTCAAAGGCGTGCTGGTCAACCGGCCGAACGGCGCCTTCTATATGAGCGTCTGTTTCGAGTGGGGCATACTCACCGCCAGCCAGACTCTGCCGATAGAAAGCAAGGAAGTCAGGGAAATGGTCGAGCAACTGGTCAGTCCACCCGACACTGCCATGGACAAGCGTTTTGTTTATTATCTCCTCGGCGCCACCGGCATCTGCGTGGTGCCGCTGACCTCGTTTGCCACCGAACTGCATGGCTTCAGGATCACCTTGCTGGAGCGAAACGAAGAGGAGTTCTACAAGATCTTCAGCACCATCGCCCGCAGTATCAGGGAGTATCTCAGGAGCTGAACGGCACGGCTCTACACTGCTTTTCTATATGGCTGAAATTCTGCGGAGTTTCAGCCATTCTTGTTTTTGCTTGAGGGACATTCATTGCTGTCCGCTGTCTTGACATTAAAAAGGCGGCTACTTATTGTTGGCTCAGATTTAATTATCCATACCTGACAAGGGGCTGCCGAAGGTGTACGAACGGCTGTCTTCCTTGAGAAAGAATGTACAGAGAAGGGAGGAATCGGTGAACGGAATACACAATGAAAATGATGTGCAGGATGATATTGAAATAACCGGGGAGGGTGAATCTCCGGCAGAAAATCTTGAAGGTCCCGCCGAGGTTGAGGCAGTGGATATAGAGAAGGAATTGGCCAACGCCCTTGAAGAGGCAGCATCGCTGCGTGACAAGATGTTGAGACTGGCAGCCGAATCAGAGAATTTCAAGAAACGCATGGAGCGGGAGCGGATTGCCGGCCTGAAATATGCCGGTGAACAGATATTCCGGGAGATCTTGCCGGTGGTCGACAATCTCGAAAGGGCCATATCCCTTGGTGCAGTCGAATCGGCCAGCCCCGAGAAGAACCTGACTGCCATGCTCGAAGGAGTCGGCCTGACCCTGAAGAGCCTGACTGGCACCCTTGAGAAGTTTGAAGTGAAGCCGGTGGAAAGCGTCGGCCTGCCCTTTGACCCCAACAAACAGGAGGCCCTGACCATGGAGGCCAGCGATACCGTGCCTGCCAGCCATGTCCTCTATGAGTTTGAAAAAGGGTATTATTATAAGGATCGCCTCCTGCGACCGGCCAGGGTAGTTGTCTCGTCGGGCAGTGCGGCGCCGCAGCCGGAAGGTGGAAAAAAAGAGTAAGTCTCTTGACAAATCAGTGAAGATGACAACCTTAAAAGAGGTTGTGGAGAGCAGGCGAAAAAGCTTTAAAATAAAAGGAATTCGGAAAGGATACGGTATCCGATCAGATTGATATAAGGAGAGAGAAGACATGGGTAAGATTATCGGAATTGATTTGGGAACCACCAATTCATGTGTGGCAATTATGGAAGGCGGCGAACCAAAGGTTATCGCCAATATTGAGGGAAACAGAACGACTCCTTCGATCGTGGCGTTCACTGACAACAATGAACGTCTGGTGGGTCAGGTCGCTAAACGCCAGGCGGTGACCAATCCCGAGCGTACCCTGTATGCCATCAAACGCCTTATTGGTCGGAAATTCACAGATAACGAGGTGAAGCGCTCAATTGGCATCAGCCCGTTCAAGATCGTCGAAGGGACACACGGCAGCGTTTCGGTTGCGGTCCTCGACAAGACCTATACTCCTGCTGAAATCTCGGCCATGATCCTCACCAAGATGAAGCAGACCGCCGAGGAATACCTCGGTGAAGAGGTCACCGACGCCGTTGTCACCGTACCGGCTTATTTCAACGATTCCCAGCGACAGGCCACCAAGGATGCCGGCAAGATCGCCGGCCTCAATGTTCAGCGGATCATCAACGAGCCGACAGCAGCCTCCCTGGCCTACGGTCTGGACAAGAAAGGCGAAGAGAAAATTGCAGTTTTCGATCTCGGTGGCGGTACCTTCGACGTGTCAATTCTGGAGATTGGTGACGGCGTTTTCGAGGTCAAGTCCACCAACGGTGATACCTTTCTCGGCGGCGAGGATTTTGACATGCGCATCGTCAACTGGCTGGCCGATGAATTCAAAAGAGACCAGGGCATTGATCTGCGCAGTGACAAGATGGCACTGCAGCGCCTGAAGGAAGAGGCAGAGAAGGCCAAGATGGAGCTTTCCACCACCAAGGAAACCGATATCAACCTGCCTTTCATTACCGCCGACGCTTCAGGCCCCAAACATCTGAACATAAAACTGAGTCGGGCTAAACTCGAGGCCTTGGTGGACGATCTGGTTGAACGTACTGTTGGCCCATGCCGGACGGCCTTGAAAGATGCCGGCCTTAACGCCTCGGATATCGACGAAGTCATCCTGGTTGGTGGCATGACACGCATGCCAAAGGTGCAGGAGAAGGTCAAGGAGATCTTCGGTAAGGATCCGCACAAAGGTGTTAATCCCGATGAGGTTGTAGCCATCGGTGCGGCCATCCAGGGCGGCGTACTGCAGGGTGACGTGAAAGATGTGCTGCTCCTCGATGTGACCCCGCTATCACTCGGTATAGAGACCCTGGGTGGGGTGACTACCAAATTGATCGAGAAGAACACCACGGTGCCGACCAAGAAGAGCCAGATCTTTTCCACCGCCGCCGACAATCAGCCGGCTGTATCGATTCACGTCATCCAAGGTGAGCGTGAGATGGCTGCCGATAACAAGACCATCGGCCGGTTTGAATTGAATGACATCCCGCCGGCACCGCGCGGCGTGCCGCAGATCGAGGTGGCCTTTGACCTTGACGCCAACGGTATTCTGCACGTCTCTGCCAAGGATCTGGGGACCGGCAAGGAGCAGTCGATCAAGATCACCGCTTCCTCCGGCCTGACCGAGGCCGAGATCGAACGGATGACCCGTGATGCTGAGCTGCACAAGGAAGAGGACCGCAAGCGTAAGGAACTGGTTGAAACACGCAATCAGGCCGATGCCTTGGTTCATGCCAGCGAAAAGAGCCTCAAGGATCTTGGTGACAAGGTCGATGCGGCCACAAAAGGCAGCGTTGAAAAAGAGATCGAGAATGTCAAGAAAGCCATGGCAGGTGATGATACCGCGGCTATCAAGGCAGCAGTTGAGGCTCTCACCACTGCCTCGCATAAGCTTGCCGAACTGATGTATGCCCAGGCCTCCAAAGAGAATCCGGAAGGTGGAAGCGGCGGCGGAGCGGCAGGCGGTTCGACGAAAAAGAACGATGACGACGTAGTCGATGCCGACTTCGAAGAAGTAAAATAAGTCTCATACGCCGCCGATTGTAACGCGGCGGTTGAAGACAGATATATGGGGAGTGTGGAATGATGTTTTCCATACTCCCCTTTTTTTTTGTTTTCCTGTAAGGTGTCGAAAACTTTTTTGACGCATTTTTTAAACCTTTCATTCTCAATACTGCGAACACATGAAAATTCTATCAGGCATCCAGCCCTCGGGACAGCTACATATCGGTAATTATTTTGGTATGATGCAGACAATGATTGCCCATATGGAGCAGTCCGAACTCTACGTCTTCATCGTTGATCTTCACGCCCTGACTTCGGTCCGTCAGCGAGACAGGCTGGCGGCCGGCACCCTTGAGGCGGCTGCTGATTTCCTCGCTCTTGGCCTGGACCCTGATAAGTGCCAATTCTGGGTGCAGTCGGATGTCCCGGAGGTCTGCGAACTGACCTGGATTCTCTCGACCCTGGCGCCGATGGGGCTCATCGAGCGCTGCCATGCCTACAAGGATAAGGTTGCCAAGGGCCTCGAGGCGAGCCACGGGCTCTTTTCCTATCCGGTGCTGATGGCTGCCGATATCCTTCTCTATCAGGCGGATCGGGTGCCGGTCGGCAAGGATCAGAAGCAGCATCTCGAGGTGGCCCGCGACCTGGCCCAGAAATTCAATAACGAATACGGGGAAACCTTTGTCGTCCCCGAGCCGGCGATCAGCGAGGATACGGCCATCATTCCAGGCCTCGATGGCCAGAAGATGTCCAAATCCTATGGTAATACCATTCCGATTTTCATCTCCGGCAAGGAACTGAAGAAGCGGGTGATGGCCATTGCCACTGACGCAACCCCGGTTGAGGACCCGAAAAATCCCGACATCTGTAATCTCTATAATATTTTCAAACTCTTCGCCCCGCCGGCCCGGCTGCAGGAGGTGCGCGATCTGTATCTGCACGGCGGCGCAGCCTACGGCTATATCAAGCTTGAGCTCGTTGAGCTGATCGAGACCTATTTTGCTGAGGCTCGTATGAAAAAGGCGCAATTCCAGAGTGATCCGCAGATGGTTCGGGAGATTTTGAAAAAAGGGGCGGAAAAAGCCAGGGCCAAGGCGACAGTCACTCTCGATCTGGTCAGGGACCGGGTCGGTCTGAAATACTGAGCGACGTTTGCATTCAGGAGGAATAATGAAATACGGCATAACAAGGGAGGCTGCTCTCGCACTCGTCAACAAACATCTTGAAAACCGCAACCTCATCAATCACTCTCTTGCTTCGGAGGCTGTCCTGCGGGCATTGGCCGAGAAACTCGGTGAAGATCCGGAGAAGTGGGGATTGGCAGGATTGCTGCATGACCTGGATTCGGAGAGCCAGCCGGATCTTGCCACCCATACCACTGATACCGTGCGGATACTGACAGATATCGGGGTGGACGGGGAGATCATTGAAGCTATTCGACTGCATAACCCGACTGCCCATCCCGGCTGTCTGCGGACAACCGTATTCCAGCACGCCCTGGCCGCCGGCGAGACCGTGACCGGCCTGATCGCGGCAACGGCGCTGGTCTATCCGGATAAAAAGCTGTCGTCGGTGAAGATCAAGTCTGTGACCAAACGCTTCAAGGAAAGGGCCTTTGCCCGTGGAGCTGACCGGGAGACCATCGCCGAGTGTGAGCAGATCGGTCTGCCGCTGGCCGAATTCTGCGGCATCAGTTTGACCGCCATGCAGTCCATTGCGGCTGAGATTGGCCTGTAGAAAGAAATATACGGGGAGTTGCACGGAAAAAGCAAAGGGCCGGAGATATCCTCTCCGGCCCTTTGCTTTTCATTTGCCCGGCAATACAGCGTTTACACGCTGATGAGATGCCATCAGTACGGCGATGAGTTTCAGAAATCGACGAGTTCCACGTCAAAGATCATTGTCGAGTTGGGCGGGATCGGGCCGCGTCCGTGCACGCCGTAGCCGAGGTCGGATGGGATGATGAGCACACGTTTCTCGCCTTTTTTCATGCCCAGGAATGCCTCGTCCCAGCCTTTGATGACCCGGCCCTGGCCGACCGGAAAGCTGATTGGTTCGCCGCGGTCATAGGAGCTGTCGAATTTTTTTCCGTCAAGCAGTTTGCCGGTATAGTGGGCCTTGACCATGCTGCCTGAGGCTGGTGTATCGGTGCCGCTGCCTTCCTGGGTGACCACATATTTCAGGCCGGAGGGGGTGGTTACGGCGGTCGGCCACTTTTCCTTGATCATCTTGGCCGTTTGCTCGATTTCGGACTGCTCTTTATCTTTCTGGCGTTGGTCCATACCATTCAGCAGGGCTTCAAAGGCCTGCTGATCACTCTTGAAGGCCTCGGCCTTGGCGCCAACCCGGATGATCTCAACCGAATTGAGAGCATCGCCGCCGGCTATCTTGTTGACCACATCCTGGCCGGTGACGACATGGCCAAAGACCGTATGTTTGCCATCAAGCCAGGGCGTGGCGACGTGGGTGATGAAGAACTGGCTGCCGTTGGTATTCGGGCCGGCATTGGCCATGGAGAGGACGCCGGGGCCGGTGTGTTTGAGGCTCGGGTCGATCTCGTCGGGGAAGGTGTAGCCTGGGCCGCCGGTACCTGTGCCCAGCGGGCAGCCGCCCTGGATCATGAAATCGGCAATGACCCGGTGAAATTTGAGACCGTCATAGAAGCGGTCTCCCTTGGCCTTGGCTCCACCGCCAAGGTCTTTGGTGCCTTCCGCGAGTCCCACGAAGTTCGCCACGGTCATCGGTGTTTTTTCGAATTCAAGCGAGCAGAGGATCTCTCCTTTTGCCGTTTTGAAGCTGGCATAGAGGCCATCTTTGAGTTTTGAAGCTGCCATAGTTGTTTCTCCGGCTGAGATTGATAAAATGAGTGTAATGACACACAGGCTGAGTAATTTATGCATGGTTTCTCCATTTGCAAAGGGAAAAAGAAGAAAAACCGGTTGGCGGCGGAGGCGGGATGAGCTCGGAAAGCTGAACAGTTCCAGGCAAAACGCCGGTTTCTGTCACCTGCCGGTACGGTTCTTCTTTGTTGACGACGATTCTGTTTCCTTGTCTATTGGCACTCTGTAGCCGGTCGGCGTAGGTGTGTTTCCCGCCCGGTCGGAGGAGCCTATAATACCACAAGATTTCCGGAGAGGAAGCTTTGTATACGCTGTATAGAATGATTATCGGGCTGGGATTTTTCACCCTCCTGCCCTTTGCCCTGCTCTATGTCTGGCTTTCGGGCCGGCATCGAGAGGGCTTGAGCCAGCGCTTCGGTTTGTACGGCGCCATTCCCAGAACTCCGGGGAGGCCGAGAATCTGGCTGCATGCCGCCTCAGTGGGAGAGGTCCAGGCCGCCCGGGCGATTATGCTTGAGCTGGAAAGGGAGTTGCCGACAGTCGAATTCATTCTCACGACAATGACCCTGCACGGCCGCACGGTGGCGCAGGGGCAGCTGGCGAATAAAGCTGTCTGTCTTCTGGCGCCCCTGGATGTGCCGGGGGTGGTTGGTCGGGTTCTGGATAAGCTTAAGCCTGACGCCTATGTCTGCATCGAGACCGAACTCTGGCCGCTGCTGCTGCATGCTGCCGCCGGCCGTGGGGTGAAGGTCATTCAGGTCAACGGTCGCTTGTCGGCTGGTTCTGCCTCCGGGTATGAGAGGATGAAGTTTTTCTTCAGGAGAGTCCTGGCAAATTTCACGGCGATGGCCGTCATTTCCGAGGCCGACCGTGACCGATATCTGCAGTTGGGGGCGCTTTCTTCCCGGCTGCAGGTGGCAGGTAATGTCAAATATGATCTCCGGCTGCCGCCGGAGCCCGACAGGATACGACAGCAGCTCCGACGGATTCTCGATGTTGATGGGCAGACAGATGTCCTGGTGGCTGGTTCGACCCACAGCTGCGAGGAGGAGATGCTCCTGCTGCTGCTGTCCCGCCTTGCAGTTGATCGACCAATCCTTCTGCTTGTTGCCCCCCGGCATCTGCAGCGGCTTGCCGGATTGCAGCAGATGCTGCAGGCCAAAGGAATCGGTTTTCATCTCTTCAGTGAACTGGCAGGGGGAGAGAGGCGCAGATATCCGCTGGTAATCCTTGATTCCCTGGGGGAGTTGGCCGAGATCTATTCGGTGGCCACCTATGTTTTTTGCGGCGGCAGTTTGGTGCAGCGTAACGGTCATAATATCATGGAAGCGGCGATCTGGGACAGGGCGGTGTTGTACGGCCCGAGCATGGCTGATTTTCAGGATGCGGTCATTCTGCTGGAATCAGTCGGGGCCGGCATCATGGTTAGGGACGCCTCTGATCTAGCTGATCGGATCGACGGGTTCCGCCGGGACCCCCAAACCTATCAGCTGATCTGTCAGAGAGCCGGCCAGATTGCCAGAGCCCAGCAGGGTGCCGCCGCCAGGCAGGCGAAGATGATCGTCGACTGTCTGCACGGCTGAACGAGCCGCGCCGCTGCAGACCAGCTTTCTGGGAGATTCCCGGTCTTTCAGGGGTGTGGACGCTCCGTCGCCGGCGCTGTCAGTTCGATCGTGTATTCCAACCGCCCCTTTTCTTTACCTGTCGCCGAACCCCGCCCGACTGCGACGGCAATCTTCTGGCCGACCTGGGCATCAAGCAGGGCGATGCGCACGTCATCCATATCCTCTACGGCAAAACCGTCTATCTCCAGCAGCACGTCCTCTTGCAACAGACCGGCCTCGTCGGCCTTGCTTGTCGGGCTGAAGCCTGTAATCCGCAGAGAGGCGGCACTGCCTTCCTGTAGCGACTCCAGGATTATGCCCATCATCGCAGCTTCGGGGAGGCTGATCTGTGGTGTGATAAAAAAGAAATCGGCCATTTCTGTCAGATTTCCCGGAGTCCCTTCATCTGAGATGTTCATGACGGTCGTCTGTTTGCCTGGCAGTCGGCGCAGCAGGCGCGGCGGGATGCCGGAATCCTTGCGGCAGTGCTGGCTGCCGGCGATCACAATCATCTTGCGGCCCGGGTGCTGCTGCAGATAGACCGCGATGTTTTCGGCCATGCTCTCATCCCAGAGGGCCTGGGCTTGGAGAAAACCACCGAACGAGCCACTGCCATGGCCGCCGCTGGCGTGCATATCGTGCATCACTTTCAGCCAGTCGGCATATCCGGGCATCCCGAGGTCACGATCAATCGGCAGTGATTTTCGCATGTTCTCAGGCAGTGCATCGAGAGAACCGGTCCGGAAAACGGTGCTGACCGTTTCGTTTTCGAGATTGAGGCCGACAATCGGCAATCGTTTTTCACGGGCAAAATTGATGATTTCCCGGTAGTTGCGATAATCCTGGCGCCATACCTGGAAGTAGCGCGAGGCTTTGAGAAAACTGCGCTCGTCCATACTGGTATGGCCGAGGGTGTATTCATCCAGGGCCGTCTGACTGGTTGTCGGGAACATCTCCATGCCGATGGCCAGATCGGGATTTTTTTGATGGAGGGCCTCGATCACGCGCAGTTGCAAGCGGTGATCGGCCATCGAGGTGTGAGTCTCGCCGACGAAGATGACACGGGACGAGTCGATCTGGGCGATTATTGCGGCAAAAGGGCTCAGGGCCGAGGTGGCTGCCCCGTTTGGCAGTTGCTCAAGAAGGTGGACCATCCCTGATTCTGTTTCGTCGATCCGCTGTCGGATGTTACGGCCTTTCTCGAAGTGCAGGAAGGAATATTTGCCGTAATGGCTCAGTCGGCGGGCCACTGCCGCGGTGTCTGCCGGGTCGGCAGACGAAACCAGGACAGCGACCTGTTCAGGATTGAGGGGGTGGCGGCGGACATCCAGGGTAAAGCCTGTAGCCGGATGCTGTGGTCTGGCAAAGAGTGAACGGCTGAGCGGGTGGTCTACTCCGAGAAAGAGCAGGGCGATATCGCTCAGATCGCTGTTCTTCACTTCGGCTGCTGTCCTGACGGTCCAGCTGTCGTCTGCGAGGCTATCGAGCAGGGGGGCGTACAGCAGGCGGCTGTTTTCCGCTTCGAGGATAACGAGCTTTTTTTCCGCCCCGAGGAAACGTGACCAGACCGGCGGTATTTCAGGAGTCGCCAGTTTGCGCAGGAAGGTGTATTCCGGATCAATGCTGAATTGAAGCGGCAGGCCGTTTGTGGTAAGTGATACCTCAGTCAGGGGCTTGTCCGCGGTCACGACGAATCGGCTTATGCCGCTGTTGGTGGTGACCTGGATGGGCACCCGGAGGGAAAAGGGCTGGCTGGTCTTCTGCTCGAGTTGAAAACGCAGAAATGTTTTGCCCTCTTTTTGGCTGACTTCGATATTTTTGGCCGAAAGATCGGGTATGGCCGACCTGCCGAGTCGTTCGCTGAAATAGCCTGAGAGATCCCGGTCGGCAATCTGGCTGAAGCTTCGCTGCACGTCATCCCAGGAGGCGCTCCTGCCGCGAAAGTCGCTATAGAACTGCTGGATAGCCTTGGTGAACACCTTCTCTCCCAACATCTCCTGGAGTTCGGCAAAGAGCAGGGTGCCGCGGTTGTAGCCCGTTGCCCGCAGGGCATCGGCCTGGGGGACGCGATGGTCAGCCGAGCGGAAGGCGGCCAGCGGCATGGCTGTCTTTTCGTTTACGTAACTGAGATAATTGATTATCCGTTCTTTGCGGTCGATCGCCGATTGGCCTTGATCAGCCCGGTAGGCATGATCGGCAAGAAATGTTGTCAGCCCCTCACACCAGTTGCCGCCAGAGAGATCGACCTCGACACTGTTGCCGAACCAGGAGTGTACTATCTCGTGGCCGAGTGAAGTGTCTTTGATGAAGGGCAGCCTCAGGACATGCTGGCCAAGGAGGGTGAAGGCCGGCATGCCGAGTCCGGTGGGCCGGCGGTTGGCGGCGATGACATAGTGAGGGTAGGGGAACGGGCCGATCTCCTTTTCATATCGCTGCAGATATCGCACTGCGGCCTCCAGGTAGCCTTGGGCAAGATCACGGTCTTCCGGGAAAAACAGGCTGTAGACCCGCAGGCCCTGACGCACCTCGAGACTGTCCATGACATAGGGCCCAGCTGCAAAATGCAGGTTCTGTTGCGGTTGACTGCTTATGCCGGTGACCATGTCGCTATCGACTGGCAGGGGAAAATGATCGGATTCGGTGATTGCGCTCAAGCCCTGTGGCAGCTTGGCCTGCAGCCTGAAGAGCATGGACCGGTCGGGAACCGGGTGCCAGAGTTCCGTAAGGGTGATTCCGTCGGAACTGATCAGATTTTCGGCAGATCTAACCGTGTCGGTTGTATAAGAGATAAACAACTGGCGTAGTTCGGACTCTGGCGGCAGATTGAAGCGCCTGCCGGCAGGCAGTGACGGCACAACTTCCCTGCCATCCTGGTAGCGCAGCATGACACCGGTTACAGACAGTCCGGCATTATCGAGGTTGAGCCCCATTCCGGGCCTGAGGATGATACTGGCGGTACCGTTCAAGAGATGTCTGGCCGGATCAAAGGAAATCGCCAGATCATATTCGATCTCTTTCTCCTTTGCGGCTGCCGGATTGACGCAACAGCAGAGCATCAGAGCGGCGATGGTGCAGAGGATCTTCAGGACGGGTGGAGACAGAAGCATTGCCATAAATGAAAATCCTTGATCAGTTTGATTGAGCGTACGACCGGCAATAAACCGGAGAGAGTACAGTTTTTCCAGACAATAATGCCGGTGGAAGGCCTGTGCCAAAAAAAACAGCGAACATGCATGCATATTAAACTCGTCGGGCTGAATGCCCGCTATACCCATTCCTGTCTGGCGCTTTTTTATTTGCGAAACGAGCTGGAAAAGTACGTACCCAAGGTCCGGCCTGAAATTTTTCAGGGCACCATTAACGATAGCTGTTATGAAACGCTGCTGCGTCTTACGGTGGATTTTCCCGATGCGATCTTCTTTTCGGCTGCGATCTGGAATAGTGACCTGGTGGAGCGCCTGATCGTTGATCTGCGGAAGGTTCTTCCCGCCTGTCTGCTGGTCGTCGGCGGACCGCAGGCCGGAATGATTGCGGACCGCCTGCCGCCTGGAATGTGTACCGTCGTTTTGGGGGAGATCGAGGCGGTGTCGCCGGATTTCTACCGGGACCTGCAGCAGGGCAGCATGCGGCCCCGATACACCGGCTCATTTTTCCTGATGGCCGAGCGCCGCCTGGAGTTTCCTTTCAGGGATGAGGACTTTAAGCAGCACCTCGTCAATCGTCACATCTATTATGAAAGCTCAAGGGGTTGTCCCTTCTCCTGCACCTACTGTCTGTCAGCAGTCGAAAGGGGTGTTTTTCATAAAGAATTGCCCCAGGTGTTTTCCGAACTTGAGCGTATTCTCAGCCACCAACCCTCGGTCCTGCGCTTTGTCGACCGAACATTTAACGACAATCCTGCGAGGGCACTTGCCATCTGGCGATATCTGGCCGAGCGGGGTGCCGGCACCCTTTTTCATTTTGAGATCGCCCCCGATCGCTTCACCGAGGAGATGTTTCTCTTTCTCGCCGGAATTCCTGCCGGTCTTTTTCAGTTTGAGATCGGCATCCAGTCGACCCATTCCGATACTCTCGCGGCGATCCGCCGGCGCATCGATCCCGCAGTGGCTCATGCCACGATTTCCAGACTGGCCGCTTTTGCCAACATCCACCTGCATGTCGATCTGATCCTCGGCCTGCCCCATGAAAACAGGGAGACCTTTTTCCGTTCTTTTGCCGAGGTCTACGCCATGGGACCACAGTATATCCAGATGGGTTTGTTGAAACTCCTGCCGGATACCGCAATCCGGCAAACAGCAGAGGAGTGCGGCTACCTCTATTGCACCGATCCGCCCTACAGCGCTCTAGCCAATCGCTGGCTTGACCATGCGGCATTGAGCGATCTCTACTGGTTCTGTGAGTGTGTCGAAAAATTCCACAACAACAGATATTTTGTCTCTTTCTGGCACTCGCTGCGTTGCAGACAGGAGGATATCGCCGGCTTTTTCCTCGGTCTTCTGGACATCTGCTGCCGGAATGATTTTTTTGAACTGGCGGCCACCCAGGAATTTCTCTGTCGCCTGCTCTGCCTGCAGATCAAGGGACGCAACGATGAACTGCTGCTGATTGAACTGCTGCGTCATGACTGGCTGCGTTGCGGCCATCGTTTCCTGCCCGAGTTCCTTGAGATGCGGCAGGATGAAGAACAGGCCGTCGAGACGAAAAATCGTCTGTATCAGACCTTGCCGGAAGAATTGATCGGGGTGTATCGGCGTGGAGAAAAAAACTATTTTTTTAAAAAGACCATATGTCTCAATTTTTCAGCAATGGCATGCAGAGAACTCGGTTTTCAGGGGCAGGCGGAGTTCGGGGCATTGTGCTTTCTCGGGGAGAGAGAGGGTGGGCTCTTTCGTTTCAACCGGGTCCTTCGGCTCTGATGATTTTTTGGCGGGAGCGGAAAGTGTTTGACGTTCACGGCAACATGCGTATACTGATAGGCTTTGATTCTGAGGCGAAAGCCTGATGATCTTTAAATGTCGTCAATCCGTCGTGTCCGGAATGACGAGAACATGCGGGTCCGGCGTTTATATGTGCATGCCGTGGCTGATGAATATACCGAAAAGGAGTAGGGAATGTCTTCATTTACCATTAAGAAAATCAATGCAATCTCCAAAGAAGGCCTGAAATTATTTGACAAGGAATTCAAAGTGTCGCCTGATGAGGCCGATCCCCAGGGAATCCTAGTCCGCAGTTCACCGGTCAATGTCGATGACTATCCCTCGCTGCTGGCCGTGGCTAGGGCCGGGGCCGGGGTCAATAATATCAATGTCGATCGGGCCACCGAGAAAGGAATCTGCGTTTTCAACACACCCGGTGCCAATGCCAATGCCGTGGTCGACTTGGTCTTCCCGATGATTGGGGTATGGAAACGTAACATCTACGCGGGCATACAGTTCTGCCGTTCGCTTGCCGAGATGGCTCCGGACAAGGTCAGCCCCGAGGTCGAGAAGCGAAAATCTGCCTTCAGCGGTGACGAGATTGCCGGAAAGACTCTTGGTGTCATCGGTCTCGGTCAGATCGGCGTGCGACTGGCCAACGGCGGGACCTATCGCTTCATGAAGGTCCGGGGCTTCGATCCTTCGCCGGCCCTGGCCAATATCCATCAGCTCCAGCCGGAGGTGACTCTCTGCCGATCCGTGCGAGATACCGTTAGCAACGCCGATATCGTCAGTCTCCACCTGCCGCTCAATAACGGCACACGGGGCATGGTCAATCGTGAATTCATCGCCAAGATGAAAAAAGGAGCAATCCTGGTCAACTATTCGCGTGAGGCCATTGTCGACGAGGAGTCGGTCCTCGAGGCTCTTGACAGCGGCTACCTCGAGGCCTTTATCACCGACTTCCCGACTGCCAGAAATGTCGGCCACCCGAAGGTGCTGACCACCCCGCATCTTGGAGCATCTACCTCCCAATCCGAGGAAAACTGCGCCTGTATGGCGGTCCGTGAACTGTCGACCTATCTGGAATACGGCAATGTGGTGCACAGTGTCAATTTTCCCAATATCGAGTCGACGCCCTCCGACAAGGTGCATACCAGGATTATCGTGATCAACCGCGACGTTCCCGGGATGATCGCCTTTGCCTCGAATATCATTGGCAGCCATGGTGTCAACATAGCCAGTTATTTGAACCAGTCGAACGGCAAGATCGGCTATAACATCATCGATGTCGAGGCCGCCGTGCCGGCAAAACTCATCAGCGAAATCGAGAAAAACCCTGATGTGGTAAGGACTCGGCTTATTTCCTTCGTCTGAGGTGAAAGGTGGTGGTTACCGCCCGACCTGAAATCCAGGCTCGGGCGGTATAAAAAACTCGACAGATATGTATTCGTAATCTAATGATATCTTGTAATTTCACCAAGAGCTGTAGGGCATGAGGCTGGCGGGTGTACAAAAAATTGAATATTTCAGCTTCGATTTACAGACAATTTTTCTGTCTAAATTGGCAACATTCTGTAAAAACAACGGAAATTATAAAATTTACTGTTGGCACGCATAATGCAATACACTATGCATAATCTCTTCTCTCCTTTCTCCTGGAAAAGCCGATTCAGCGCAAGCCGAATCGGCTTTTTCCGTTTCAGCTTTTCACCTCGGGCCATCAATGTTGTCTGAACATCCCATGACCGAGCGAAAAATTTCCGTTCATCTGGCTCGTTGCCGGAAGTATGAACGTGCTGCTATCAGGAAGATCATCGAAGATATGGCTGGTTGCCTCTGTCTCGCTCCTTCCTATGCTGGCCACACTATCCTGCTCAAGCCTAATCTGATCAGCGCCACAGCCCCGCCCCTGGCCTGTACCCATGCCGAATGTGTGGCCGCCGTAGCGGAGATGTTTCTCGACCGCGGAGCCAGGGTAAGGGTGGGAGATTCTCCCGCTTTCGGCACAGCGCTGAGGGCCATGACCCAGCATGGCATCATCCGGGCTTTGGCTGGGATGGATGTGGAGATCATCGAATTCAGCACACCAGTGCAGCGCACTCTGGCCTGCGGGCTGCAGGTTACCCTTGCCGGAGAAAGCCTTGACTGCGATCTACTCATCAATCTGCCGAAGATAAAAGCCCATAACCAGATGTACGTGACCCTGTCGGTCAAAAACATTTTTGGTGTCATTCTCGGCATGCGTAAAGCCTTGCTGCACATGACCCAAGGCGAATCGCATGAGCGGTTCGCCGGAATCATTGTCGATCTGCTTGAACAACTGCCGACGCATGCGGTGATTGCCGATGGAATCGAGGTCATGCACCGTGAAGGTCC
>JAIFKM010000051.1 GCA_020049575.1 Desulfobulbaceae bacterium | reverse complement strand
AACCCTGCAGCTTTTTGAAGTCCGCGAAGGAGGCAACCAATGAAGATCTCATCCGTGTTGATTCTGCTGTTCAGCGTATTTACCCTGTCCGGCTGTATTCCGCACACCACCGGCAAGACCGAGGTTGGGGTGCGGACAAAGAAGATTGCCCTGTGGGGCGAGAAGGGGGTGGAGAACCGATCGTATGCCCCTGGCTCGACCACCTTCTTTCTGCCGATCATCAATGACTGGCACACCTTCGATATCAAACTGCAGAACCTGGAAATGACCATTCAGGCCGATCGCGGCAACCGGCCGACGAAGGATGACCTGCTGTTCAAGACCATTGACGGCAATGATATCAGCCTCGATGTGATCATCGTCTACCGTATCGATCCGGAAAAGGCCCCTTTCATACTCCAGCATGTGGCCACCGATAACGATACCCTGCGAGAGAAGGTGGTGCGCACCATCGCCCGCAGTAAGCCCCGGGATATCTTCGGTTCGCTGAAGACCGAGGAGTTTTATGTCGCAGACAAACGGGCCGCTAAATCCGAACAGTCTAAGGAGACCCTCCAGGAGATGCTCGGGCCGTATGGCATTATCGTGGAGAAGGTGCTGACCAAGGACTACCGTTTCAATGCCGAGTACCAGAAGGCCATCGAGGATAAAAAAGTGGCCGATCAGCAGATGGAACAGAACAAGTCGGCCCAGCATGCCGCTCTTGAAGAATACAAGAAAATACTGGAGGAGGCAAAAGGCGAAGTCAACAAGATGGTCGCCGATGCCGATGGCGCTTTCCTGAAGGCCAAGATCGAGGCCGATGCCCACTATGAAAAACAGAAATACCTGGCGGAGGCCATCATGGCTGAAGGCAAGGCTGAGGCCCAGGGTATCGAACAGATGAACAAGGCCCTGGCCGGAGGTGGCGGTGAAACCATGGTCAAACTGGCTGTCGCCGAGGCGCTGCAGGGCAAAAGGATAATCCTGCTTCCGACCTCGGAGGGAGGGATGAACCTGAAAACGACCAATATGAACAGGCTCATCGAGACCCTCGGTGTGAAGGCGCTTGGAGACGAACAGTCGGAGCCAGAAAAGAAATAGAACGGACTCGCCATTAGGGCAGCTACACTATGAATATCAAGATCAGAAAATCGATCGTCATCATGACGGTGCTGTCTGCTGTGGTCCTCGCGGCGGTGGCGGTGAATTACCGGATTACCCAGCATATTGTTGAAAAGACCATCGTTGCACAGCAGAAGGATCTGGCAGCAAAGACCGCCAGCGTCGTCGAACTGTGGCTGAACCAGCAGATGAAGATCCTGGACGCCACCGCCGCTTCTGTACCGTCGGACCTTCTGGGACAGAATGAAATGACCATGGGGCCTTTGAAGATGGCCATGCGCGCAGGCCCCTTCAGTGATGTCTATATTGGTGAAAATACAGGAGTTCTTATTGATGGGGCGGACTGGATTCCGCCACCGGGTTATGATCCCCGCCTGCGGCCGTGGTATCTGCGGGCCGTCAAGACCGGCACCACCAGTTTTACCACTCCCTATATCGATCTGGTCACCAACAAGCTGGTTATCGCCCTGGTGAAACCCTTGATCAGGAACGGTAGATTGCGTGGGGTGATGGGGGCGGACACGGTCCTTGATACCCTGTTGCACAATGTTCTCAACCTGAAGGTCAGTAAAACGGGATTTGCTTTCCTCGTCGAACGGAGCGGCACAATCCTTGTTCATCCCAACAATGACTATGTAATGCGGGCCAATCTCCAGGCCATTGAACCTGATCTCGCCGGGGGTAAGCTCGATGTGTTCAAGGAAAACAACGAGGGGAATATTATGTATGTCTCTGGCGAGAAAGGGAAAACCATTCTTTCCTATCGCCTGATCGCCAACTCGGACTGGTTTCTCTGTCTCACCGTGCCGTATGTCGAGGCCTACTCCATGACCCGCGAGACAACCATGATTTTCGCCTTGGAGATGGTCCTGAGAGTCCTGGGCATCCTTGCCATGATTGCCCTCGTTGGCCTTGGCGGCAGCGGTCTTGTCCTCTTCATGTTCAGCAAACGCTACAGTTCCGCTGTCCAGCAGCACCAGATCGAGATGACGGGGATCAACAAGGACCTTGAATGGAATATCACCAAGAGAAAAGAAGTAGAGACCTATTATCAGACGCTTTTCAATGTGGCCAATGACGCTATCCTGATCAGCAAGGGGCTGCAGCATACCGAATGCAATCACAAGGCAGAAGAGATATTCGGTCTGACCCGCGATGAGATCCTCGAAAAGACCATGCTCGACCTCTCACCCGCCTATCAGCCTGATGGTTCCCTGAGCAGCGACAGTATCGGCAGGATCATCGATAATTCCCGTAAAGGCGAGCAGCAGTTTTTCCGGTGGTCGTTCAGCCGTTCCGACGGCAGCGAATTTCCGGCCTCGGTCAATCTGAAGATCTTTACCCTCAATGACGAGGAACTGACCTTGTCGAGCATCCGGGATATCTCCAAGCGGGTCGATGCCGAGGGGCAGCTGATGCAGGCTCAGAAGCTGGCTGCGGTCGGCGAGATGCTCGGGGCTATCGCCCACCAGTGGAGGCAACCCCTCAATACCCTGTCTACCTATATCTCCAGCCTCGAGGCCGCCCAATACAACAATCTGCTGACCAAACCGCTGATCGATAAGCTGGTGGCCGGAGCAAACGGCCAGATCCAGTTTATGTCGAAGACCATCGACGATTTCCGTAATTTCTTCAGACCGGCGAAGAAAAAGGGGCCGGTAGATGTCTTCGGGGTGATCATCAGCGCCGTCAAACTGATGGAAGCACAGATGAAACACGGCAATATCACCCTCTCGGTGAAGAACAATGCGGGTCCTGAAGCGATTGTCGTCCTTGGCTACCAAGGGGAATTTGTCCATGTCCTGGTGAATATCCTGGCCAATGCCAGGGACGCGATCCTGGAAAACAGACGGGATGAAGGGGATACTTCGGCCCAGACCATCGATATCACCGTGGCAGGGGGTGAAGAAGAGGTCACCATCGATATTATTGACAGTGGCTGCGGTATTCCCGAACACCTCCTGCCGCAGATCTTCAATCCCTACTACACCACCAAAGGGGCCTCGTCCGGAACCGGAATGGGGTTATATATGTCGAAAATGATAGTAGAAAAGGAAATGGGCGGAGAACTGTTGGCGGCAAATACGCCGACTGGTGCCCGTTTCACCATCAAATTGCAAAAAATGGCGGCGGTAGGCGTGCAATGATTACAACAAAAATGAAACACTGCCAGATCCTGCTGGTCGATGACGAGCAGTCTGAACTCGACGCGTACAGCCTGCTCCTGACCTCGATGGGCATCAGAAATGTAACGACGCTCAATGACAGCCGTCGGGTGCTCGAAGCACTCGAGGGGATGAACGCCCCGATCCTTTTTCTCGATCTCAATATGCCGAACATGTCCGGGCAGGACGTGCTGCGGGAGATGAAGGCCAAGAAACCCCAGATTCCGGTGATCATCATTACCGCCAATTCGGAGATCGAAACAGCGGTTGAATGCCTGCGTCTTGGTGCCCATGATTATCTGGTGAAGCCTATCGACCTGAAGATGTTCAGCTCGGCCCTGCGCAATGCCCTGGAAATCGGTCTGCTGCGCAATGAGGTGATGTCTCTCAAGGGGATTTCCTTTGATCCGGGGCCGCATGCCAATCCGGCCTTCAAACCGATTATCACCCAGGATCCGGTGATGTTCGGCATCTTTCAGTATATCGAATCGATTGCCGGCAGCGGCCTGCCGACGTTGATCCTGGGCGAGACCGGTTCCGGCAAGGAGTTGATTGCCAGGGCTATCCACGAGGTCAGCGGACTACCCGGCGAATTCGTCGCGGTCGATATTTCGGGTCTTGATGACACGCTGCTCTCCGATACCCTGTTCGGTCATGTCCGGGGGGCCTACACCGGGGCTGATGGCAGTCGGCCGGGGCTGTTGGAGAAGGCCCGGGGCGGGACGATCTTCCTCGATGAAATCGGCGACCTGAGTGAGGTCTCCCAGGTCAAGTTGCTGCGCCTGCTGCAGGAGAAGATCTACTATCCGCTCGGTTCCGATCAGCCCAAGCAGTGCCTGGCCCGGGTGATCACCGCCGCCAACAAGGATCTCAGCAAACTGGCGGTGCAGGAAGGGCGATTCCGCATGGATCTCTATTATCGCCTGAGTACCCATCTTATCCGCCTGCCGCCCCTGCGCGACCGTCGTGAGGATATCCCGCTACTCGTTGATTACCTCGTGGCTTCGGCTGCCAAAGCCATGCACAGAGCGGTGCCGGAAATAAGTAGAGAGGCTGTGGCTCTGCTGCAGCGGCATGCCTTCTGGGGCAATATCCGTGAACTCAAAGCCTATATTTCCGATGCCGTGGCCCGCTGCGACAGCGGCTGGATTGAGGAGGGATTGATTGCCGAGAGGCTCGGCGAGGCGGTGTCGATCATGGGCAGCCGGATTCTGGCGACGGCAGCCAATCCGCTGGAAGGTCTTTTCGGCCATTTCCCGACCCTTGAGGAACTCGCCGATTATGCCGTTGATGTGGCACTCAGTTCAACTCAGAACAATCAGAACAAAGCGGCGCAACTGCTTGGCGTCTCCCGCCAGGCCCTGCACAAGCGCCTGAAAAAGCGCGACTCCGGCAAGAACGAGCAGGAGTCGATGTAGGAGAGACAGGGCAGCATAGTCCCAAATCGTGCCGCCGCTGTCCCGCTTCGCCTATCTCTCCTGATCGAGAATATCTTGCGAAAATTCCGTGAAAAAGATAGCTTGGCTCAGTCCATACAGTGCCTCTTCAACAAAATGAGCTGAAGACCACATTCAGGTTGTGATTTTTTGCCACCATCATCTACAAGGAAGGAAATAATCATGCTGCAATTTCTTAAAGACTTGTCCATCAGAGTAAAGATCTCCGGATTTGTTATCCCGTCAACGATAGCCTTCGGTATTATCATGACCATATTGGCTCTGTATTTCCTTAATGATTACAAGGATACATCGCTCAGTGATTTTCGTCAGGTCGTGCAGGAGATACAGAAGGGCGGTCAACTCAATCCGGATGATAAAAAAGCAGAGACCCTGTTAACGGACATAGCCTTAAAAGCGGATGGAAAAATTCGCAACATTGGCATACTCTTTATTTCGATAGTTGTCGTGGTGATCATCATGGCTACGATCGGCGCGATGATCATTTCCAACCTCATCGGCAAACCCGTTCAGCGTGTCGCCATAGGACTTGAGAACATCAGTTCCGGAGATGCCGATCTCAGGCAGAGGCTCGAGGTCACAGCCGACGATGAAACCGGGAAGGTCTGCAGATTTTTCAATATTTTTGTCGGTAACCTGCAGGGAATAATCAAAAATCTGCAAAGTGATGCCGAGAAGCTCAACGGCTCTGCCAGATCAATTCATGCATTGATCAAGATTATTCAAGAGAAGGCCTCTGCGACAAAGGGGATTTCTCAAACTGTTTTCCGATCTGCCGGTTATATGAGCCGGGACATGAATGAAATCTCCCTTATCATGGAAGATTCCACCGGCAATATCCACGCAGTCACCTCAGCAATCGAGGAGCTTACCTCAACGGTTACTGAGATTGCCGAAACATCGGGAAAAGCGCATAGCAATACGGAAAAAGCAAAGAAAAAAATGGAAGAACTTGAAGCGGAGGTTTATGTCCTTGGACAGGCGGGTGAGGATATCAGTAAAGTTACGGAAACTATAACCGCAATCTCCGATCAGGTGAATCTGCTGGCCCTTAATGCCACAATCGAAGCCGCCCGGGCAGGCGAAGCGGGCAAGGGATTTGCCGTTGTTGCCAACGAAATCAAAGAACTTGCCAAACAGACGGCCAGTGCGGCGACAGAGATTCAGAGCCGCATCGATCATGTGCAGAAAGTAACCAAGACCACTATTGATGGGATAAAAGAGGCCGCTGAACTCGTCTCCCAGAATAGCGGGGTGGTTGCCACGATTGCCAGTGCCGTTGAGGAACAGTCGGCGACAGTCAGTGAAATTGCCCAATCGCTTGCTTCCGCCTCGGAAAAGCTCGGCTATTCAAATGAAAAAGTATCAAAAGCGGCAACATATGCGGATGATATGGCAAAAATGGCGAATACCGTTACCGATGCGGCTGTGCAGGTGGATGAGGCCATTATTTCAATTTTCCGGACATCTGAGACCATACAGGAACTGGCCGATAGTTCGGCAAAGACGAGCCAGCAGTTCAGAACCTGATTGGGAAGGCCGTCTGGCCAAAAATGATACCTCCTGCAGTTTCAACGTAGTCATTCGCCGTCAACCCTGATTGACAATGTCAACCAGGGTTGACGGCGGTGGTTGACGCCTTCTTTGCTCCAGCACCTGATGAACTGGTAGATTTTTCCCAAGCCATTAAAATAGAACAGAAAATTATCCTCGGCCGTCTGGCACATTCTTTGCGTTGACCTCAATTGAGAGTGTCTTCCCGGAGAACAAGGGGAAAACTTCCTTTTCGCCCGAAACAGGTAAATTTCCGCCTGGGTTTTCGGGTGATCACGGCGCGCCAATGGTGGCTGAAATTTCAAAACGTGAGGGGTGTATGAAAATTCTAGAAAAGATCGCGGTTCCAGTTGTCGCTTTTTCCCTGCTTATCGGTACAGCGCTCTTGGCTCAGGCTGAGAATGTCAAGATTGGCAACATTGAACCGATGTCAGGCCCGTCCGCGTCTCTTGGTCAGCAGGGAAAGGCGGCCCGCGAAATGGCCGTCGAAGAGATTAACGCTGCGGGCGGCATCAAATCCCTTGGCGGGATGAAGTTGGAACTCATCTACGCCGATTCAGAGTCGAAACCGGAGAAGGGTGTGGCCGAGGCCGAACGCCTTATCAATACTGAAAAGGTGCACATCCTGAGCGGCTGCTGGAACTCGGCCGTCACCTATCCGACCACCGCCGTGGCCGAGCGCTACGGTATCCCCTTTGTCGTTCCGGTATCCGTGGCCGACAAAATCACCGAGCAGGGTTTCAAGACCGTTTTCCGTATCGCCGCCAAGGATTCCTGGTGGACTCGTGACCAGTTCGCCTTCCTTAAGGATATGGAGACCGAGTTCAACTCGCCGATTAAAAAGGTGGCCTTTGTCTATGAAAATGGTGACTGGGGTACCGGTTTTGCCACCCAGTGGAAAGAATTGGCCAAGAAGGCCGGCTACGAGGTTGTCCTTGATGAGCCGTATCCATCGACTTCAACCGACCTGAGCCCGGTCGTCCAGAAGATCAAGCGGGCCCGGCCAGACGTTCTGATGCTGGTTTCCAACGCCGCCGATGCCATCCTTCTGACCAACACCATCGCTGAATACAACGTCAAGCTCAAGGCCATCATCGGCAGTGGTGGCGGCCATGCCGATCCTTCCTTCCTGAAGGCAACCGGCAAAAACGCCACCCAGATCTTCGATATCGTCGAGTGGGAGACCGATGTAAACAAGCCAGGTGCCAAGGAAGCCAACGAGAAATACAAGGCAAAATTCGGCCAGAACTTTTCCGGCGAGGCAGTTGATGCCTATCTTGCCATGTATGTCATCAAAGACGCCCTTGAGCGATCCGCCTCTCTTGAACCAGCCAAGATCATCGAGGCCCTGCGCGCCACCGACCTGAGCAGCGGTCCCGGCATGATCGTTGGTTATGACAAGGTCGCCTTCGATCAGACCGGTCAGAACAAACACGCCGCCCTGGTCATTGTCCAGGTCAACGATGTCGGCAAGGGCTTGGAGCGCATCACCGTCTGGCCCAAGACAGCCCGTCGCGCCGGCTACACCCCGGTCTTCCCGATGGACGTCAAATAAGCTCAGTTTCTCTGAGATGAATCATGCGGCAGGCGGTTCATTGCCTGCCGCAACCGACAACCGGTACTGGGGAGACTTCCATGTTGTATATACTTGAAGATGCGATCAACGGCATATTGATGGGCTCCATTTATGGTCTGGCCGCCCTCGGTCTGACCCTGATCTTCGGGGTGCTCAAGGTCATCAACTTCGCCCATGGCTCCCTGTTGATGGTCAGCATGTATGTGGCCTACTGGACCATCACCCTGAGCGGACTGCATCCCTATGTCGCTCTCGTCATCGTCGTGCCGATCATGTTCGTTTTCGGCTATTTCCTCCAGGATATCGTTATCAAGCCGATCTTCAAGGCCGAAAAGAATGTCCGGGAGCCAATCACCGTCATCATCGTTACCACCGGGGTCTGGTATATCCTCGATAACCTCACCCTGCTGATCTTCGGACCACAGTATCGGACCCTCCAGGACAATCCGCTGCGCGGCAAGATGCTCGAGATCGGCGAATTCATGCTCAGCGTCCCCAAACTCTGGGGATTCGGGGCAGCGGTACTGACCACCCTGGCTGTCTATCTCTTTCTGCAGAAAACCGATACCGGCCGGGCCATCCGGGCTACCAGCCTGGACCGGGAAGCGGCCAGCCTGATGGGCATCAACGCCTACAAGATCTACAATCTGGCCTTCGGCATCGGCACGGCCACTGCCGGCGTGGCGGCGGTAACCCTGGTCCCCTTCAATAATGTCTTTCCCACGGTGGGTGTCCTCTTTGACATCAAATGCTTCATCATTGTGGTTCTGGGAGGACTGGGCAGCATCGGCGGCGCCCTGCTCGGCGGCATCATCATCGGCCTGATAGAATCGATTGCCCCACAGTTCATGGCGGCCACCTGGGCCGAGGCCATCGTCTACGGCCTCTTTCTCCTGGTCCTGTTCGTCAAGCCGGCTGGCCTTTTCGGCGTGAAGAACGATTGGTAATTCTCTGTACCTGCAAAAAAAGGAAAGCCCATGACACGAAAGACCTTAGAACGCTGTGCACCGCTGGCCCTCCTGGCCCTGGCCCTGGCCCTGCCTCTGGCGGTCCAGAGCGCCACGTATATGCACATTTTGATCGTCCTGCTCTTCTACGCCTACCTGACTACCAGTTGGAACCTGGTCGGCGGCTTTGCCGGGGTTCTGCCCCTTGGCCACTCCGCCTTCCTCGGCATCGGCGCCTATACCTCGACCATCCTCTCTCTCCAGTACGGCATCAGCCCCTGGCTGGGGATGATCGTCGGCGGCGTCCTGGCCATGATCGTCGGCGTGCTGATCGGCCTGCCGACCTTCAAGATGCGAGGGGCCTACTTTGCCCTGGCCACCATCGCCTTCGCGGAAGGATTCCGGGTCATGGTCGAGAACATCGACAAGATCGGCCCCTTCGCCCTCAATGGTCCCCGTGGCCTGCAGATTCCGCCGCTTGGGTTTGGTCTTGGCAAGATGCTGTTTGCTGACAAGGAGCCTTATTATTACATCATCCTGGTGATGTTGGTCGTGGTCCTGATGCTGACCGCCTTCATCTCCCGTTCGAAGCTCGGCTATTATCTCAATGCCGGCGGCGAGGAACCCGAGGCAGCCATGGCGCTTGGAATCAACGTGGCTCGGGCGAAGCTGATCGCCATGGCCATGAGTTCTTTTCTGACCGCCCTGGCCGGCACTTTTTACGCCCAGCTCAATCTCTATATCCATCCGAAGAGTGTTATTTCCCTCGATCTGTCGTTTGAGATCGCTTTCATCGCCCTGATCGGCGGCCGAGGCTCGATCGCTGGTCCGGTGCTCGGGGCCATGCTGCTCCGACCGGTGAGCGATTTCTCCCGCATTTACTTCGGCGACACCCTGCCGGGGCTGCACTTGATCATCTTCGGTGTCATCCTGATCCTGGTCATGACCTTCCAGCCACGCGGTCTGCAGGAACCCCTGACCCGGCTGTACCACTGGGTCATCGATCGATTGAGCAGTGACAGGAGGACGGCATGATACTGAAAATAGAAGGAATGACTATGGAATTCGGTGGCCTGCGGGCCATCGACAATCTCAGTATGGAGATCGCCCCCGGTGAAATCATGGGTCTGATCGGGCCAAACGGTGCCGGCAAATCGACGGCCTTCAACTGTATCGCCGGGGTCTACACCCCGACCTCCGGCCGGATCTTCTTCCAGGGCGAAAACATTAACGGCAAGAAACCCTGGGATCTCTGTAAGAAGGGCCTGGGGCGGACTTTCCAGATCGTTAAGCCCTTTGCCTCAAAGACCGTACTCTACAATGTCACTGTCGGCAGTTTCGCCACCTGCAAGCGGCGCTCGGAGGCCGAGGACAAGGCCTTGAAGGTGCTGAAGTTCTTGAATCTGGATGACAAGAAGGATCTCCTTGCCGGCAACCTGACCATAGCCGACCGCAAGCGCCTTGAAGTCGCCCGGGCCCTGGCCACTGAACCGCAGCTGCTGCTGCTCGATGAGGTCATGGCCGGCCTGCGGCCATCAGAGGTCGATGAGGTGGTGGAGATGATCAGGAAGATCCGGGAAAGCGGCGTGACCATCCTGCTCATCGAGCATATCATGCGGGCCATTATGGCTCTTTCCGACCGGGTCGTGGTTATCCAGTTCGGCAAAAAAATCGCCGAAGGCACACCGGATCAGGTCGCCAACGATCCCAACGTCATCAAAGCTTATCTGGGGGATGATTATGTCGTTTCTTGATGTACGCAATATTGATGTCAGCTACGGCGATGTCCAGGTCATCTTCGACCTGAGTCTGAAGATCGAAGAAGGCGAAGTGGTGAGCATCATCGGCGGCAATGGTAGCGGCAAATCGACCCTGCTGCGGACCATCTCCGGCCTGATGCAGGCGGAGAGCGGTGAGATCAGCTTTATCGGCAAACCGATCCACAAAATGCCACCCGAAGATATCGTCGAGGCCGGACTCATCCATGTGCCTGAGGGCCGGCGCCTGTTTTCCCTGATGACGGTGCTCGACAACCTGATAATCGGTGCCCACAACAGCCGGGCCCGTGGCAAGGCCAAGGTCGCCGAAACCCTGGCGAAGGTCTATGAACTGCTGCCGCGTCTGCAGGAACGGCAGAATCAGATGGCTCTGACCCTGTCGGGAGGCGAGCAGCAGATGGTGGCCATCGGTCGCGGTCTGATGGCCCAGCCCAAGCTGCTGATGCTCGATGAGCCCTCTCTGGGCCTGGCGCCGATCCTGATCAAGAGCATCTTCGAGACAGTACGCAAGATAGCCAACCAGGGCACTACCGTGCTGCTCGTCGAGCAGGATGTCAAACATTCACTGAGTCTCAGCGATCGCGGGTATGTCCTCGAACATGGTCGGATCGCCTTGGAGGGGCCGGCTAGTCAGTTGCTCAACGATCCCCATATCAAGACGGCGTATCTGGGTATCTGAAAAAATAACAAAAAAATCATACCTGTATTCTTCAATACGGCTGGAGGGAGAGATCTCTTCAGCCGTATTTTTTTAGAGAAGAACCAGGTTACGGCAGGCCCTCTGTCTTGTGTTGTCTTCGTTGTGCGGCTATGGATTTCTTGATCATCGCTCTGATTTTGCGTCCCCTGATGCCTGATGTACTCTCAGAGTATTGGCAGAACATGGAGAACTGACTATACTTTCAGAAAATCATTACCCTCATGCCGGGGAGATGGTCAATGGGTGCGCGATGACATTGCATGACAAAAGGAGGAGGATATATGGGCTACTCGATTACACCGCTGCTAACCGGAGTCCGCAATCCTGACCAGGGGATCATGACATATCAGCAGGGTTACGGTAAACGGATCTGGCTGCCTATCTGGTCTTTCCTGGTGAGAGGTGAGGGCAGAAATATCCTGGTCGATACCGGACTTGACGAAAATGAATTGTTTGTACCTCAGGGATTCATCGATGAAACGGGGCTGGTGCCGCAATCTCTCATCGAATGCCTGGTGCAGGAAGGTTTGAGTGTTGAGGATATCGACATCGTCATCAACACCCATCTCCATGATGATCATTGCGGTAACAATGCCCTCTTCCCGCGGGCAGTCTTTTATGCCCATAAGGATGAGATTGCCTTCTGCCGCAACCCGCATCCCATTGATCATCGTTATGATACCGCCTTCATAGAGGGGACCTCCTTTGTCGAGGTCGACCGTGACCTGGAAGTGGTACCTGGCATCAGAGTGCTTCTTTCGCCGGGGCACACCGTCGGCGGTCTCTCCGTTCTCATTGAAACGACACAAGGGCCGGCTGTTATCACCGGTTTCTGCTGCAATGCCGAAAACTTCCCGGCAAACGGGCCGGCCGTCTGCCCGGGCGTGCATCTCGACGCCATCGCCGCCTGGGATTCCATCCAGAAGATCAAGGGTCTTGGGGCGCGTATACTGCCGATGCATGATCTGGGGCTGCAGAAGATACCAGGCTGAGGCAAAGATTTAAGGTTTCATGCACCTGTGGATGTCACGAAGAGCTGGGAATCTTGAGATCTTTCCAGTATACTCCGTGCTCCCCATCCTTCCGTCCTGGTGGGGTATATGAAAAACCGAACTGAAAGGTAGCGCATGCCCTCTGTCTCCATCATTGTCCCGACCCTGAACGAAGCAGGCAATATTGAGCCTCTCCTGAAAAGAATCTTCAAGGTGCGGGACGATCATGATCTCGATCTCGAGGTTGTTTTTGTTGATGATGCCTCGACGGACGGTACCTGTGATGAGGTACGGGAATGGCAGGATGACTTTCCCGTGCGCCTTGTCAACCGCATCTCCGACGATGGCCTAGCCGGGGCGGTAATTGCCGGGGCGAAAGCAGCCGAGGGTGAATATGTGGTGGTCATGGATGCGGATCTCAGCCATCCGCCCGAGGTCATTCCTGAGTTGCTGGCGCCACTGATGCGAGACAGCCATGACATGGTCATCGGCAGTCGCTATGTGCCCGGCGGGGCAATGCCGGAATGGCCGCTTTCCCGAAAAATATCTTCAAAACTGGCCACACTGCCTGCGCGGTTTTTTACAGACGCGCGAGATCCGATGGCCGGGTTGTTCGCGGTCAGGCGGTTCAGGCTGGCAACTCTGGATCGACAGGTAAGCGGTTTCAAAATCGGTCTCGAACTTCTCGCCACGGCGGAGGTCGATCTGCGCGTCACCGAGATACCCATTGTCTTTCATGACAGGTATAAGGGTACATCGAAGATGAATTCAGCCGTGATCGGCGATTACCTCCGGCAGTTGCTGCTCTTCGTCGGGGCACGTTTTATGCCTGCGCCAGGCGAGGGGATTTTTCTCGGCCTGGCCCTCTTACTGGGGATATGCGCAGATTATTCGCTGCTGCAGATCCTCATGCGGCAGGGACAGGACCTTGGCACAGCTCATGTACTCAGTTATCTCGGAGGCCAGGCCCTGGTTTTTGTGAGTGTCATGCATCTCCCCGGGATCTGGAAATTGCCTGGTCTGCGTCCTACCGCCTCCCGGAGCGCGGGTTTCTGGTGTGTTGCCCTTCTTGTAGTTTTTCTGCGGGGTGGGGGGATTGGCCTGCTCCGCAACCTGCTTGACGTCGGCGATCAGGTGATTGCCGTTGCCGCTGTACTGTTTGGCGCCCTTGCCGGTTATCTCGGCAATATGATCTTCATTTTCACCCAGGAAAAGGCCAGGATCAACAGCGAGCTGAGATGGCGATATCTCGGCGTGGCGGTGGTCTGCTGCCTTTTTTTCTTCAGACTGCTCTATGCCGGACTGCCTGAGATTCTTGAGGAAGAAGCCTACTACTGGAATTACGCCAGGCACATGGATATCGGTTTCCTCGACCACCCGCCGATGGTGGCAGCCCTGATCTGGCTGGGGACAGCAATTTTTGGAGACTGCGAATTCGGGGTGCGGATCGGCGCGCTGGTCGCCTGGATCGTTGCCGCGGTGTTTGTTTACAGACTGACCCTGGTGAGTTTCAACCGGAGTATCGCTTTTCGCAGCATCCTGCTGTTCAGCCTGCTGCCGATGTTTTTCGGCACCGGTTTTGTGATGACCCCGGATGCGCCGCTGGTCGCCTGTTGGGCTGCCTTCCTCTATTATCTCCATCTCGCGCTGGTCAGGGGAAAGGGCCTGGCCTGGCTGGGAGTGGGGTTCAGCCTGGGGCTTGGTCTGCTCTCCAAATACACCATTATTCTGCTGGGTCCGGCAGCCCTTATCTTCATGCTTGTCGATCGCCGAGCCAGGTCATGGTTTTTCAGGCCTCATGCGTATCTCGCCGTGATCCTCGCAATAATCCTCTTTCTGCCGGTTATCGTCTGGAATTTTAACCACGATTGGGCCTCATTCCTCTTCCAGAGCCAGGATCGGATTAAAGCCGAGACTGTGTTTTCCAGCCACAAACTCTTTGGCGGGATTCTCCTTCTCATCACCCCGGCTGGTGTACTTGCCTTTGTTTCTCTACTTCTGAAGGGCAGCAGACATTATAACCTTGCAGGATCCGGCGGTTCGAGTGAGGATCGGTCTTCCTATCTTTTTACCCTCTGCATGGTACTGGTCCCCCTGTCGATCTTCATCTTTTTCAGTCTGACCAAAGAGGTGAAGCTGAATTGGACGGGGCCTCTCTGGCTGGCGCTTTTGCCCTATATGGCCCTGACCATGCGAGAACTAGGAAGCCGGCTGCCAGCCGACGGCTTTATCCGCTGGCAGCGCCAACTCTGGCCGGTGATAGCTGTTTTGTTCATGCTGGTGTATGCCGCAGGACTGCAGTATATCACCCTGGGTTTGCCAGGCGTGCCGCTGGCGCGGGGACCCTTTCAGGAAGGTTGGCCTGAACTTGCCCTGCAGGTTGACCAGATCGTGGACAGATTGGAGGAGGAGACCGGTCAGAGGCCCCTGGTCGTAGGCATGGATTTCTACCAGATTGCCAGCAGCCTTGCCTTTTATCGTACCCGTAACGCCAGGGATCTGCCTGCCGCTGAGAGGCGCAGGGCAATTGACGAGACCCTCTCATGGCATGTCTTTGGCTGGAAAGGGTTGATGTATGCCTACTGGTTTCCGCCTGCGAGCTTGGATGGGCGGAGTATGCTGCTGATCTCAAAGGATGCCGAAACCCAGCGAAACGACTACTTTAAATGGTATGTGCGCAAGATTCACAATGTCCGAGGAATTTTCATCGAAAAAAATGGTGAAGTTCTCGGTGAATACTATTATCGATTGGTGCGCGGCTATCACCATATTCCCAGTGGGACCTGAGACTGGGGCAGCCTTATTTTTTACCGCCTCCAGCGAGATTTCGTGGGTTGAGCAGGTCCTCAAGGGTTGATTGCGGCAGGTTGGTCATTTCGATGGCAATCTCCAGAATGGGCCTGTTCTGCAGCATCGCCAGCTTGGCCAGTTCGGCTGCCTGCAGGTAGCCGATTACCGGGTTGAGGGCGGTGGCCAGTATGGGATTGCGAGACAGCGCCTGTTCCATGACCTGCCGGTTGATGCGCATACCGTCGATGGCCTTTTCGGCAAGTGCCTTGGCACTGCCTGCGAGGAGATCGATGGATTCGAGCAGATTTGCCGCCGCCAGCGGCAGCATGGTGTTCAGTTGAAAATTACCGGCCTGGCCAGCCAAGGTGATGACGGTGTCGTTGCCGATGACCTGGGCGGCCGCCATGCAGACTGCCTCAGGGATCACCGGATTGACCTTGGCGGGCATGATGCTCGACCCCGGTTGCAGGGCCGGCAGGGTGATCTCGCCGAGGCCGGCAAGGGGGCCGGAGTTCATCCAGCGCAGATCGTTGGCGATTTTCGTCAGGACCACCGCCGTGGTCTTGAGATGTCCGGAAAGCTCGACGACAGTATCGAGGCTACTCAGTCCTTTGAAGAAAGAGAGGGCTGACGTGCAGGCCAGGCCGGTTATCTCAGACAGCCTGCTAATCGCCCGCGCCGGAAATTCGGCATGGCAGTTGAGACCGCTACCGACCGCTGTGCCGCCGAGAGGCAGACGGAGCAGACGGGGGAGGGCGGAAATCAGACGTTCCCGGCATTCATCGATCTGCATGGCCCAGGCCTCCATCTCATCATGCAGGTAGATCGGCAGGGCATCCATGAGATGGGTTCGTCCGGTTTTTAACACCTCCTGATGTTCGTCTGCTTTTCGTCTGATTGAGGCGGCCAGTTCGGCCAGAGCAGGTCCAAGTCGAGAAGTGACCTCCTCTGCCGCCGAGAGCTGAAGAGCGGAGGGGATGACGTCATTGCTGCTCTGTCCGAGATTTACATGATCGTTCGCCAACATGCCTATGCCCTTTTTCCCGGCGAGACCGCAGATCACCTCGTTGATGTTCATGTTGCTGCTTGTCCCCGAGCCTGTCTGGAAGACCGAAACCGGGAAGTTCTCCGTGTCAGGTGATTCGGCAATTTCCCTCGCGGCATCACTGATGGCCTCGCCACGTTGCTGATCGAGCAGGCCGAGGAGGGTATTGGTCTCGGCGGCGGCCTGTTTGATTTCAGCCAGGGCGCGGATGAAGGCTGCCGGCATGCGTCTGTTCGAGATGGTGAAATTGTCGACAGCGCGCTGGGTCTGAGGACCATAGAGGGCCTCTGCGGGAACAGCAACGGGGCCCATGCTGTCATGTTCCGTACGATATCTTTGCTCTGTCATGTCAGGCCTCAAAAGGGATCCGGGAGATTGCTTCTTGATTGACACATCATGCTGAAAGTGTAATCCTTTTCAGACATATTTCTACATTTTTTCAAACAAATAGCCCCAGGTCCGCTCGCCGTTGAAACATACCTGCCGAGAGGATTTGTGAAGGAAATTCTATGATCGCATGGTTTCAGTCGCTTTCCCCGGTCTATCAGGCCTTTGCCGCCACCTGCTTTACTTGGCTGATGACCGCTCTGGGTGCCGGGTTGGTCTTTTTTTTCAAAAGCATAAACCGTAAAACACTGGACGGGATGCTCGGCTTCGCTGCCGGGGTGATGATCGCCGCCAGTTTCTGGTCGCTCCTTGCCCCGGCTATTGAGATGGTCGAAGTAGCGGGCGGGATGGCCTGGTTGCCGGCAATGGTCGGATTTCTCTCCGGCGGAGCATTTCTCTGGGGGGTAGACAAAATTCTGCCCCATGTGCATCCCGGTTTTCCGGTGGGAGAGGCTCAGGAGGGTGTGAAGACAAGCTGGCAGCGCAGTGTGCTGCTGGTTATGGCGATTACTCTGCACAACATACCGGAAGGCCTGGCGGTGGGCGTTGCCTTCGGGGCGGTGGCGGCTGGGTATCCCTCGGCCAGTCTTGGGGCGGCTATCGCTCTGGCCATTGGCATCGGCATTCAGAATTTTCCGGAAGGGGCGGCAGTTTCGGTGCCACTGCGCCGAGAAGGATTGTCGCGCCTGAAGAGTTTCTGGTACGGGCAGTTATCTGGCCTTGTGGAGCCTGTCGCCGGGGTGGTTGGCGCCGTCGCAGTCATCGCCATGCGTCCTCTGTTGCCCTATGCTTTGTCGTTTGCTGCTGGAGCGATGATTTATGTGGTGGCGGAAGAACTCATCCCGGAATCCCAGGCCGAAAAACACTCGGATGTCGCAACTATCGGGGTGATGCTGGGTTTCGCGGTGATGATGGGGCTGGATGTGGGTTTGGGGTAGTCTGCAAAAAAAAAATTGGGGATGGAGTCGAGCGGCAGGCCTGTGGCTACCGCTCGCAGAGAAGAGTCGCCTGCTCAGGCTTTAAATACTGAAGCGTCCTTCAGGGCCTTGGTCACCCGAGCGATGTGCACGCCATGCAGGCGGGCAACACTCAAGGCATCGTCGCTGACGCCAACAGGATTGAGGTTTTCATCCCCAGTCCGGCCATATGCTCCCCACTGCAATCCGCCTTTGGCATAGCCATGGGTGTTTTTTGGCAGCGGCACAATGATCATCCCAAGTTCGGCGATATTGTTGAGCATGCTGAGCATGGTCAGCTCCGCTCCTCCGCCTGTGCCGCCAAAACCGCTGCCCGTAGCAAAGACGCCCGCTACTTTACCGACTGCCAGATCCTGCATCCACAACCCTGAACAGACGGTGTCGATGAGTTTTTTCACGCGCCAGTCCATACTGCCCATATGGACGGGACTTCCGAAGATGATGCCGTCGCTGGCAGTCATATCGTCGGCACTGACATCCTCCGCTTTTTTCACTGAAACTTCGACGTCTGGAACCAGTTTTACTCCCTCTGCGATGGCGCCGGCCATTTTTTCGGTATTGCCGTAATCACTTGCGTAAACGATGAGTATCTTCGACATGATGTGTCTCCTTCTGCGATATCGTTTTTAGATTCAGCCTGTCCCGGTCCTGATTGGCATGAAGTGCTGCCGACACAGGCTTCCTTGTCCTTCCATGCCGCATCTCAACGGGTTAAAGGAATGTACCCGACACCCTAGATATGGCATCCATGTCTGTCAAGGCGGGGATGGCGTAGTTCAGTCGTCATTTTTTTCATATGCCACACATGCAGCCGCCGAGCCGGACGATGGGCTTTGCCTCAGCGCAGCAGGCCTGGATTGCGTCTTTGACCAACGGCAGATTCTCTGGATTCGGGGTCAGGTCGGTGTTTTTCTCAATACCGAGATCAGTGACGATCAGATGCTGCGTGCATGCCATGCCTTTCTTTTCGAGGAGATGCCTGGCGCAGCCTGTCTCGCAGCCGTCTATGGCGATCAATATTCTGGCCTTCTTCGCTTCTGTAATGAAAGATTCTATTCCAGCGCCGATGTCAGCCAGGCAATGCAGTTTGCCATATCCCTCACGCTGCAGTTCGGCCGCTGCATTGTTGCTCAACTGGCCGACATTGCTGGCGCCAGAACAAGGCAGCATGATGATGTCGCGGCTGGAAACCTGGGTACAGGGTCGGATCATATTTACTCCTCTGAACTGAAATGATGGTGGGCTCAAACATGCTGAAGCAATATCAGCCGTCATCTGTAAGTACGTACGGCACATGCCTCGACTGTGTATTTTCTGAGGCCAATTGTCAACGGTTGTCGGACGATTTTTCGATGCCCAGCCAATGAAGCTGTGAGCAATACCTCTAACAAAATCTTCAATGAAAGAAACTTCTGGATATTACCAGCTATTATTCGGATAATGGGATGATAGTCTGGTAAATGGAACCAGATGATTCTCAGATATCTAATTTTGAATTTTTCGACGAGTATTGAATGATGATTTTTGTTGCTGTGGCCCTAGCTCTGGGGGGAGCAGTTCTGCTGCTGATGGCGATACGGATGAGCTACGGTGTCTCAAAAATCGTGCCGCATGGGCACCGGGGCAAGTGGCAGGGGCTTGTCTTCCTCATGTATTGCTTTGTTGCCGGATATGTCGGGTATATCATTGTTCTCATAAGTAAATTTCCCTTTCCCGTCGAGGCGCTGGTAGGTTTGGTTTTTATCAGCGGGGCACTCTTTGTCCTGGGGATAATCAGTCTTTCCCGGCATTCTCTCGGTGAATTGCACAGGCTCAATGAAAACCTGGAACGCATGGTGAGCGATCGCACCCGGGAACTTGCCAGCGCCAATAAATCTCTGACGGCATCGGAGGGGCAGCTAGGCAAGCAGAAGATCTTTCTCGAGACGGTGCTGGATTCCTTGGCCCATCCCTTCTACGTCATCAATATTTCAGATTATTCCATTGCCTTGGCAAACAAGGCATCTGGTTTCAGTTCCAGATTGCCGCTGATTAAAACCTGCCATGAGCTGACCCATAACCAGGCGAATCCCTGTTGTGGCGATGAACATCCCTGTCCGATACAGGAGGTGCTGCGAACGGGGAAGCAGGTCATAGTTGAGCACGTCCATAGGAATAGCCAGGGTGAGGAACGCAACGTGGCGGTGCATGGTCATCCTCTTTACGACAGTGACGGAAAGCTTGTTCAAATGATTGAGTATGTGCTTGATATAACAGATCAAAAGCGTGTTGAGCGGGAAATGGTGCTGGCCAGGAAGGCCGCTGAGCAGGCCAACACCTCAAAAAGTGAGTTTCTGGCTAATATGAGTCATGAAGTCCGGACGCCGATGAACGCCATTCTTGGCATGACCAATCTTACCCTGGCCACGGAACTGACGCCCGTGCAGCGGCATTACATCACCACTGTGCAGGATTCTTCCGAACTGCTGCTCAATATTATCAACGACATTCTCGATCTCTCCAAAATCGAAGCCGGGAAACTGGAACTCGACGAGCGCCCCTTCAACCTGAATCAGGTGCTGAATGCCGTGATCCGGGTGCTGAACAACAAGGCGGTCGATAAAGGTCTCGATCTCGTCCTCAATATTAGTGATACTCCTCTGGTGAATCTTGAGGGAGATGATCTCCGGTTGCGCCAGGTTGTTATCAATCTGGTTGCAAACGCCATCAAGTTTACTCGTAAAGGCAGCGTGGTCATCGACTACGAACTTGAGGAAACAGGCGATGGCAGAGTCGTGGTGAGAATTTCGGTTACTGATACCGGCATGGGTATTTCGGCTGCGGCGCAAGAAAAAATCTTCGACAGTTTTCATCAGGCAGATTCAAGTATTACCCGCAATCATGGCGGCACTGGGCTTGGTTTGACCATCTGCAAACGCCTCGTCGCCATAATGGGTGGCGAGATCGATGTAACGAGTACTGAGGGGCAGGGGAGTTGTTTCTTCTTTACCGCGCTGTTTGACAGGATGAATGGAGATGCTGACAATGATATTTTTTCAGGACAGGCTCCAGTCTTCGGCGAACCTTTGCGCATCCTGCTGGTTGACGACATCACCACCAATCGCGATCTGGCCCGGATACTGTTGGAACAGGCAGGGCATAGCGTCATTGAAGCGGATAATGGTCTGGCGGCCCTTAAACGGCTTTCAGAGACCCCTTGCGATGTCATGCTCCTTGATATACAGATGCCCGGATTGGACGGATACCAGGTAACCGAATATCTGCGCATCTGCGAAGAGGTGGCAGTGCCGAGATTTGACAAGTTTGGTGAAACTCTGGCCGGGGTGGCTGCCAGGGTCTTCGGAAATCATCTGCCGGTCATTGCCATGACAGCGCATGCCATGAGCGGCGATAAAGAGAAATGTCTGATGGCGGGTATGGACGGCTATGTCAGCAAGCCGCTTATTCCTGATGACCTCTACCGCCAGCTGAACATCTGCTGTGGCCGGCGCTAGAGGTCAAATACTGTCAGGGAGAGATCAGGCCTTCCACAGACCATGCAGATTGCAGTAGGCTCTTGCGGAAACAGCAGTAGCGGCGCAGGGGAAGAAGGCGGTGGGCTTGTCGCCAGCCTTAAGCGCTGCTCGATAGACGGTTTCACCGGCGATGAGCTCGATCCACTCAATGAAGTGTTCCGCTGTCATCGGGTGGTCAACGGAACCGACATTGACCTGCCAGCCGCCATCTTTCTGCACCAGAACCGGCACATGTTTTTCAACGGCCGCGTCGGTGGTGTTCTCTTTCATTCTGGCCATCGGCTGACCGCAGCAGACCAGGGAACCGGCGCCACCAGTCAGGACTTCAACGATATTGCCGCACAATGAGCATTTGTAGACTTCCATTTTTTCAGCCATAGTTGCATCCTCCAGAAAAATTTTTTTGTGGAATGTGAAAAAAACACTGAAGCAGTATACCTGACTTTCTCAATCAGTGTATAAAGAAAACATGATAGCGATTACTATTTGCATTCCAAGATATATGTCAAGGCAAAGCTCATGGGAAAACTTGTTCTGATTGGTGGAGGTCATGCCCATCTGTTGACTCTCCAGAATATCCATCGTTTTATTGAGCGCGGCTTTACGGTGGATGTGATCGGCAGTACCCCGGTTCATTACTATTCGGGGATGGGACCGGGCATGCTTGCTGGCACATACAGGCCGGAGGAAATCCGGTTCGATACCAGCGACGAGGTCACAGGCCGGGGGGGCCGGTTTATCCTCGATACGGCTGAGGAGATTATCGCGGACCAGCGCAGGATCCGCCTGAAGTCGGGCGAAATCCTGGAGTATGATATCCTTTCCTGTAACTGCGGCAGCGAGGTTTTTAACGACATTGCAGTCGATGACTCCGGCATGGTGTTCCGAGTCAAACCGATTGAAAACCTCTTGCGCTTGCAGAAAAAAATAGTTGAACGGGGGAAACTGCAGGCACTGCATATTGCCATTATCGGTGGCGGTCCGTCCGCAGTCGAGATAGCCGGCAATATTCTGCATCTTGCCAGTTCAGAAGGATTAGCCCCAATGCGGGTGAGTGTCCTCTGCCGGCATGGATTTATGGACCGGTTCTCTGCCAGAGTTCAGAGGTTGTGCCGGGAATCCCTGGCTGATCGAGGAGTGGAGATTCTGACCGATCAGGCAGTCGAGAGAATTGGCAAGGACGGGATTTTCATGCGTGATGGCCGGTGTCTTCCCGCCGACATGGTCTGTCTTGCCACCGGTGTGCGACCGTCCTCATTGTTTAGCGATTCCGGATTGCCGATCGGGGCCGACGGTGGTCTCCTGGTCAATGCCTCCCTGCAGTGCGGGCAGTATCCGGAGATTTTCGGCGGCGGCGACTGCATCAGTTTTACTCCCTCCCCTCTCGACAAGGTTGGGGTCTATGCCGTACGTCAGAATCCCGTCCTCCTGCACAATCTCTTGGCTGCGCTCGAAGGTCGCGAATTGCAAAGTTTCTCTCCTGGCAGTGAGTACCTGAGGATCTTCAACCTTGGGCAGGGGATTGGTGTATTGCAGAAAGGCGGAATTGTTTTTGGCGGCAGGCTGGCTTTTTTCATCAAGGACTTTATAGACAGAAGGTTCATGCGCCGGTTTCAATATCAAGGAAAGATCGACAGTCAGACTCGGTGAACATTGCCGCAAAATGCCGTATGTCCTTGTCTGTCGATAATGAACGTTGGGAAATTTCAGGATTTTTGTTTGACAATGCCTGTGTTTTGTCTGATTGTTGTGGATACGAGCCGATGTTCGTGATGATATCTCAGTAAAATTATAAGGAGAAATGAAAATGAATGGAAAAAAGTTATCGTGTGTTCTGGCAACGGTCGGTGGGTTTGCACTTCTGGCGTCGTCCTTTGTTGCTGCTGCGGACTATACCCACGAAGTGAAAGCGCAGAAAATGACCTTTGCCTGGAAGGTAAACGGTGACAAACTCGAGGTAAAGCTTGTCGCGGAAACAACAGGATGGCTGGCAGTAGGTTTCAATCCGACAGACGGCATGAAAGGCGCCAATTATATCCTCGGGTATGTCAAGGAAGGCAAGGTCACCCTGACGGATGACTTCGGCGATAACCCTGTCGGACACAAGACCGACGAAAAACTTGGCGGTACAGAGGATGTGACCTTGGTTGGCGGAACTGAACAAGATGGCACGACGACCATCGAATTTGCCATCCCGCTGAGTTCAGCTGACGCAAACGACGGTAAGATAGATGTCAATGCAGAAACAGTTGTCCTTCTGGCCTATGGTCCGGCTGATCGGGACAGCTTCAAGACCAAGCACAAATTCCGCACCGGGCTCAAGGTCAACCTGAGTACTGGCGCGTCAAGCGAGGCGGGAATTTAAAGTGAAAAGGCTGGTGCTGGCCGCAACCCTTGTATGCTTGAGCATATTTGGGGCCGGCGGGTACGGTTGTCCTACGGCCTATGGAAATCCACAAGAGCAACAGGACGAACAGCCTGCGGCGGAGCCGGCGCAGGCTGTCCTTGCGGCGGGAAAGGATTGGGTTGAAGAAAAAACTGGGACTTTTATCCCGCTGTCCACAGCTTTTATTGACGAAAACGGGGATGATGTCACCCTTGCTGAGATAGTAGACAGACCGACTTTGTTGCTGCCTGTCTATTTCTTCTGTCCGGCTTCTTGTAGTCAGAATCTAGCCATGCTGGCTTCTTCGCTCAAGCAGCTTAAGGCCCTGCCCGGAAAGGATTTTCGGGTTGTGGCCATCAGTTTCAACGAGAGGGAAACAGCAGCAGACGCCGCAAGAGCGAAAAAAAATTACCTGAAGCTGGCCGGTGATTCTTTCCCCGAAAAGGATTGGTTGTATCTCACTGGCAAGAAGGAAGCGATAAAGGCCTTAACCACAGCGATCGGCTATCGTTTTCAGAGGATGCCTGACGATACCTATATCCATCCTTCGGCACTGGCGGTTGTTGCCGGTGATGGGAAGATTATCAGGTATGTCTATGGCTCGTTTGTCCCTGGTGATATTGACATGGCCATCGCTGATGCCGTTAAAGGAACCCCGTCTCTCTCGGTCAAACGACTGCTCGATATATGTTTTGGCAGTGACCCGGATGCCAATAAGGGAATTTTTACCACAGTCAAGATTGTGATTATCCTGTTGTTTGTGGCAGGAATTGCGGCACTGGCGGCTTTCAGCCGCAAGCGGGGCCGTCGGGCTGAGGGTGGCAGCCATAATGAGCAGTAACAGAAAGGAAAGTACCATGACGGAAACACAGTCGTTTTTTGAGACGCCCTCGCCACGCGGTCAGACGGGTATCAAGGCCTGGCTGCTGACCCACGACCATAAGCGCCTGGGCCTCATGTATATGTGGGCCATCCTTTTCTGGTTTGTCCTGGCCATGCTCCTCGGTCTGCTGCTGCGCACCGAGTTGATGGGCCAGGGGCGAACCATCATGGGCCCGGAGGTGTATAACTCGATGTTCACGCTGCATGGCGTGATCATGATCTTCCTCTTTGTCATTCCGGCAATTCCGGCGATTTTCGGCAATTTTTTTCTGCCGATTCAACTCGGCACTGATGATGTGTTTTTCCCGCGGCTCAATCTCTTCTCCTGGTATCTCTTCATGTTTGGCGGCATGTTCGCCATTTTCTCACTCTTCTTCGGCGGCGGCTTTCCCGATACCGGCTGGACATTTTACGTGCCGTTCAGCGTCGGGACCAAAGGCAACGTCTCGCTGACTGTCACTGCTGCCTTTATTCTCGGCATGTCGTCGATGCTGACCGGCCTGAATTTTGTCACGACCTTCCACCGCATGCGCCATAAAGAAATGGGGCTCATGCAAATCCCGCTGTTCACTTGGTCGCTCTATGCCACAGCCTGGGTGCAGATTCTGGCAACGCCGGTCATTTCGATCACCTTTGTCCTGGTGATGATGGAACGCTTTCTGGCTATCGGTCTTTTTGAGCCGGACAAGGGCGGCGATCCACTCCTTTATCAGCATTTGTTCTGGATGTATTCCCACCCGGCGGTCTATATCATGATCCTGCCGGGCATGGGGGTTATCTCCGAGATCATCCCTGTCTTTTCGCGCAAGTCGATCTTCGGCTACAAGGCCATTGTTGTCTCGTCGATGGCCATCGCCGTCGCTGGTTCACTCGTCTGGGCGCACCATATGTACACCAGCGGCATGAGTGATGTCTCGGTCTTTGTCTTTTCACTGCTCACATTCATTGTCGCCATTCCCTCGGCGGTCAAGGTTTTCTCCTGGGTTTCGACGATGTACCGGGGTTCGATTCAGATGTCACCGCCGCTTTTTCTGTCGCTCTGTTTTATATATCTCTTCACGGTCGGTGGTCTGACCGGCCTGGTCCTTGGCGCTGCCGGCACCGACATCCATGTTCACGACACCCATTTCGTCGTCGCCCACTTCCATTTCGTGATGTTCGGCGGTACCGGTTTTGCCTTCTTCGCTGCACTGCATTATTGGTGGCCGAAGATGTTCGGCGTCATGTACAGTTTTCGGCCGGCGTATATCGGTGCGGTCCTGACTGCCGTCGGTTTTGTCTTCCACTACGTGCCAATGCTTATTCTCGGCATGCAGGGGATGCCGAGGAGATACTATGATTATCTGCCGCAGTTCGAGACGGGAAATTTCCTGGCCGGCTTCGGCGGTTATCTGCTCTGTGTGGGAATCCTGGTGATGTTCATCAATCTGTTTTTCAGCCTGAGAAATGACCGGACGGCACCGGCCGATCCCTGGGGCGGGACAACGCTTGAGTGGTCAATTGCTTCTCCACCGCCGATGGAAAATTTCGTTGCCCCTCCTGAAATCAAAGGATTCCCGTATGATTTCAGTGAAGTGATTGCGCGTTCCCGCAAAGAGGGCAGATAAGGCAGAGAATGTATGACTTCTAAAATCGACACGACCGGCATCAGGATAGGGATGTGGCTCTTTCTCTACTCCGAGATCATCCTGTTTGGTGGCCTCTTTGTCCTCTATGCCGTCTATTTTCACAATCATGCCCAGTATTTTGCCGAGGGCGGTAAAGAGCTGAACCGAGTGATCGGGGCACTCAACACGATTGTCCTTTTGGTCAGCAGCTTTACGGTCGCCGCCTCGATCACCGCCATCCAGCGGGAAAAGAAGGGGCAGGCCATCGGCTTGCTGCTGTTCTCCCTGTTCTGCGGCGTTATCTTTCTGGTCAATAAATATTTCGAATGGGGCGCCAAGATCCATCATGACATCTATCCGAATTCTGCCACGCTGCAGGATGGCGCCCCTGGGCTCAATATTTTCTTCGGCCTTTATTATGTGATTACCGGCCTGCACGGTCTGCATGTCATTATCGGCATGGTGCTGCTGAGCATTAGCCTGGCGATGATCCTGCGAAATCGTATCACCGCCGCACGTTTTTCGATGCTGGAAAATTCCGGACTCTACTGGCATCTGGTCGATCTTATCTGGATCTTTGTCTTTCCACTTTTTTATCTGGTCCTCTGATATGCAGGTATCGCGGGAGAAAGGAACATCTATGGAGAAGGCCGAAAAACCGCATGTTCTCGGCTACGGTCAACTGGCGCTGGTGCTTGGCCTGCTGCTTATTCTCACCGGTCTGACGGTCGCCGTATCCTATGTACATCTGGGATTCTGGAATGTGCCGGTCGCCCTGTCGATTGCCTCGTTGAAAGCAAGCCTGGTCCTGTTGTTCTTCATGCACCTGAAGTATGAGGGGCGGGTGATCAGGTATTCATTTATCAGTACCGTACTCTTTCTGGCTGTCATGATTGGTTTTACCTTCTGGGATGTGGCGTTCAGATAATTGACGGAGATTACTATGACCCCTGTGCAAGGCGTGGACCAGGCCTTCTGGTATATACTTGGAATTTCCATTGTTCTTCTTTTTGGCATTACGGCTGTGATGGTGTTTTTTGTCATTAGATACCGCCGCAGCATACATCCCGAGCCTGCCGATATACGGGACAATATGCTCCTTGAGCTGTTCTGGACCCTGATCCCGACCCTCATTGCCCTCTCGATGTTCTACATGGGATGGAAATCGTATATAGGTCTGCGCTCTGTACCGGAGAACGCCATGCAGATCGAAGTGACAGCGCAGATGTTTTCCTGGCTTTTTGCCTACGACAACGGCAAGGAGACCGAGAATGAACTGGTCGTGCCTCTCGGGAAAGCAGTGAAGCTCAATCTCACTTCAGTCGATGTTATCCATAGCCTCTATATCCCGGCCTTCAGGATCAAGGTCGATGCGGTCCAGGGGATGAAGACCTATGCCTGGTTTCAGGCCGATTCCCTGGGAGAATATGATATTCAGTGCACTGAGTATTGCGGCACCG
>JAIFKM010000200.1 GCA_020049575.1 Desulfobulbaceae bacterium | reverse complement strand
CGTTTTAACCTTTTGCTGAATAAGACGCATCAGGTCAATGACATCCGACGATGTTGCTCCGCCGGTGTTGACCAGAAAATTGGCATGTTCCAATGACACCATCGCTCCCCCTATCTGCCTACCCTTGAAACCACTGGCTTCAATAAGGCGACCGGCACTGTCTCCTGCAGGATTCTTAAAAAACGAACCTGCGCTTTTTGCGCCCCTCGGTTGACTGGCCCGCCTTTTTTCCTGCAGGAGCAGACAGCGACCCCGGACTGCCTCTGGATCATCCTCAAACAATTCCAATTCAACACGTATCAGTACGGCCCGTCCACAGAATTTCTGGAAATCACGCCAGCAGCGGTAGCCGAAATCCAGATCCCGGCGCTGGAGAATCCTTTCACCCTCAGGGGTCAGAACCGTGAGAGTCCGCAGGATCGATGCGATCTCACGCCCCCAGGCGCCAGCGTTCATAATCACCGCACCTCCGACAGTTCCGGGAATACCCGAAGCGAATTCAAGACCGGCAAGTCCCTTTTCGACGCAGGACATTGCCAGACGTGTCAGACCACAGCCCCCGCCCGCCAATGCTCGTATCCGGCCATCCTCCTGACGCTCTCCGTAGCCAATCTGTTTGAACCCCGATCCAAGAAGGACGATGACTCCGGGGTACCCCTCATCCCGTATCAGCAGGTTGGAGCCTTTGCCTATTATCCGCCATGCCACCTTGGTCCGGCTGAAAAACTGCAGAAGCCCAGCCAGTTCGTCTTCATTTGCAGCCGTAACTACAGCCTTTGCCGGGCCACCGATGGCGATCGAAGTATATTCGCTCAAAGGGCAATCCCATCGAATCTCACCAGAGACAATGCCCTGCAGTTCTTCAAGGAGCATACGCGGCACCCCTTCATTCCACCTGTCGTTCTGCCAGAAGCGACAATAAATTCTCACCGACCCTGACGATATTTCCGGCACCCAAGGTCAGCACCAGATCATTTTCCTGAAGATGGGGAATGATGGCCGAGGCCATCTCCTCTACGCCGGGTATATACTGGGTGTTGCGTTGTCCATGCCGTTTAATTTCCTCGAGCAGGATTCGACTGTTTGTTCCTTCGATCGGTTCTTCACTGGCGGCATAGACCTCTGTCATAAAAAGACAGTCGGCCTGGCGAAAACAGGTTTGGAATTCCCTGAACAGGGCTTTCGTGCGAGTATACCGGTGGGGCTGAAAAAGCACAACGAGACGTTTTTCCGGCCACGCCTCTTTTATCGCAGCAAGCGTCGCTCTGATCTCGGTCGGATGATGCCCGTAATCATCAACGATGGTTATACCGCGGATCTCACCTTTTTTCTGCATCCTGCGCTGAACACCTGCAAATGTCTGCAGGGCATCGGCTATCACCGGGAAAGGAATCTCCAACTCGAGGCCTACACAAATAACCGCCAAGGCATTGTAAACATTGTGCTTCCCTGGAGGAGCAAGATCAATGCCGCCGAGTTCAACACCGGCATTTTTCACGGTAAAATGCACCCTCCCATGCCGGAAAAAGATATTTTCACCACACACATCGGCCTGAGGACTCAAGCCGTAGGTGATAATCCTTCGACTGATTGAAGGCAGGAGATCTGCGACATTTTCATCATCAAGGCAGAGAATCGCCGCACCGTAGAATGGAATCTTATTGATAAACTGCAGAAAAGTATCCTTGATATGATCAATATCACGATAGTAATCAAGATGTTCAAGGTCAATGTTGGTCACGACCTCAAGGACCGGTGAAAGTTTTAGAAAGGAACCGTCGCTCTCATCAGCCTCGGCCACCAGAAAATCTCCCTGCCCGAGTTTGGCATTGCCGCCGAGACTGTCAACCTTGCCGCCGACCACGATGGTCGGATCGAGCCCTGCCTTGGCCAGCATCCAGGAAACCATCGAGGTGGTGGAGGTCTTACCGTGACTGCCAGCAATGGCGATGCCGAATTTCTTCAGACGCATCAATTCCGCCAGCATTTCCGCCCGCTGGATCACTGGCACAAACTGTTCTCTGGCGGCAATAACTTCTGGATTATTCTCGGAAATGGCCGATGAAGTGACAACCACATCCGCCCCCTCTATCCATTCACCATTGTGCCCCTGGAAGATTTGCCCCCCCAGTGCAGACAGGTTGCGGGTTATGGCAGATCCATGCAGATCAGAACCGGATACCTTGTAGCCGAGATTCAGCAGCAGTTCGGCAATGCCGCTCATGCCGATGCCGCCGATGCCGACAAAATGTATGTGTTTGGTTTTTCGGTACATCTCTCTCATCCCCCCTGTCATCGACAGGTTTTCAACACATCCTGGCGCCTATCGCCTGCAGACATGCATCAACGATGGCTTCAGCCGCATCCGGACAGCCAAGCCTGAGCATTTCCTGTCCCATTGCCCCTCTTCTGCTTCGGTTCTCGGCAAGTTCCTTTACTGCCCCCGCAAGTAATTCAGCAGTGAGCTGATGTTCATGGAAGAGTATCGCTCCACCGCTCTGTTCATAGTACCGGGCATTCTTTTCCTGGTGATTATCCGCCGCATACGGGTACGGAATCAGGATAGCGGGCAGACCCAGCACAGCAAGCTCGCTCAGTGTTGTCGCCCCGGCTCGCGACACCAGAAAATCGGCCCTACCGTAGATCTCCGGCATGTCTTGAAAAAAAGCCGATACCTGAGCGTTAACACCGGCCTCCAGATAGCGCTTTCTGACCGACGCTTCATCCTTTTCGCCCGTCTGGTGGATGAGACAAAGGCCTGCCAGCATTGCTTTTGATGATCCGGCAAAGGCATCGGCCACCAGCATATTCAATCCATGGGCGCCCTGACTGCCGCCAAGAACAAGCACCGTGCAGTTGTCTTTCGGGGCGCGCTGCCTTGCCCTGGCCAGCTCAAGTATTTTCTGCCGCACAGGATTTCCGGTTAAAAGGACCTTTTCCTTCGGGAAATATCCACCGGTATCAGGCAGCGACAGGCAGATGCGCTGAACAAGGCGACCTAGCTTTCGGTTGGCGAGACCGGGCACGGAATTCTGTTCGTGAATCAATGTCGGCAACCCGAGCATCTTGGCGGCGGCAACAACCGGCCCCGTGACATAGCCGCCGACACCGAGAACCACATCGGGTGCAAACCTGTGGATGTGCCAAGCTGCCTCAAGCAGTGAAAAAGGCATGACAGCCAGGGCCTTGCAGAGTTCCATCAGATTTTTGCCTTTCAGGCCATAGCAATGGATGCTGCGACTGGCAAAACCGTACCCGGCAAGACTCCTGGCATCCATTTTGCGGCGGGTGCCAACGAAGAGTACCTCGGTCCCCGGACATCTGCGGCAAAAGGCCTCGGCTGCAGCAATCGCCGGGAAAAGATGGCCGCCTGTGCCGCCTCCGGTAAGCAGTAGACGTATGGCTCTCTCCTGGCGCATTCTCAACCCTGCGGCACAGCAGATCCCTCGGTTTTTCTGAGTCTTTCGACTGCCGCCGCAAAGACCTCACCTCTGTGGGCATAGCTGTTGAACATATCGAAGCTGGCACAAGCCGGCGACAACAGCACGGCATCCCCGGGTTCGGCAACCTCACTGGCCAGTTGCACGGCCTCTTCCATGGACTGCGCCCGAACAAGGGGGACGGCACCGGACAAAGCCTTTTCAAGAAGAACTGCCGCTTCGCCGATCAGAACAACCCGGCGGACCTTTTCGCTGACACTCTGCCGCAGCAGTGTATAGTCGTCCCCCTTATCTCTGCCGCCGGCGATCAACACCACCCTGCCGTCGATCTGGGCAAGCGCCGTCAGGACCGCTCCGGTGTTGGTGGCCTTGGAATCGTCATAATAAACGACTCCGGCAACCTCGGCCACAGGCTCCATGCGGTGATGAAGAGGGCGAAAAGCGGCAAGACCTGCCCTGATCCGATCAGGGCTGCAACCAGCCGATCTGGCCGCGAGAATGGCGGCCGCGCAGTTCAAAGCCCCCGTGCTGTTGTCCATCCTGGTTCCAGCCAGATCGTAGATCTCGTCTTCAGGCCAACGAAGAATAATCTGCTTGCCCGCTATCCTCGCATGGCAGTCCTGTCCGTGGCCGAAAAACATTTTTCTACTGCCAATTTCGTCGGCAAGGCTTCGGCAGAGGGGATCATCGCTATTGATGATGGCAATATCCGTCGGCCTTTGATGGGCGAAAATCATCATTTTGGCCCGGGCATACTCGGCAAGGCTGCCATGGCGGTCAATATGATCCGGGGTAACATTAAGCAGCAGAGCGATATCAGGACGAAATTCTCCAGCAGTATCGAGTTGAAAACTTGAAGCCTCAAGGACAACGGCGTCAAATTGATCGCCCTTCAAGAGATACTCAAAAAGCGGAGTGCCTATATTGCCCCCGACAAACGCGCTTTGCCCCGCTCCCTTGAGCAGTTCTCCGATCAAGGTTGTCACCGTTGTCTTGCCATTTGTGCCAGTGATTGCGATCACTGTTTCGGAGAGGGCCGGAGAGGCCAGGGCCAATTCACCCATGATCCTGGCGCCCTTGCGCTGCAGGCACATAAGAACGGGAAGATTTAAAGGAACACCGGGGCTTACAAAGAGGATATCACAGCACTCCAGGAATGCAGAGGTGTGCCCCCCTGCCTCCCAGGAAACACCAGTTTTTTCGAGAAATTCTCCTTCCTTCTCCAACAATTGCTGCTGTTGGCGGTTGTCCGAAACACGAACTTCAGCACCACAGGCCTGAAGATACCTCACAGCGGCACGGCCTGAAACTCCGAGCCCGAGTACAGCCACCCTGCTTCCTGTTTGAATGAGCGAATTTCTTTTCATCAGCGCAGCTTCAGCGTGGCTATGGCCAAGAGGCCGAGGAGTATGGAGACTATCCAGAAACGGACTACAATCTTCGATTCATGCCAGCCTTTCTTCTCATAATGATGATGGAAAGGTGCCATCAGAAAAATCCGCTTGCCTTTGGTCATCTTAAAATACCCGACCTGCATGATGACCGAAAGGGCCTCCATGACGAATATTCCACCGACGATTGCCAGCAGGAATTCCTGCTTGATGATGATGGCTACCGCGCCAAGCGCGCCGCCAAGCGCCAGAGAACCGACATCACCCATGAACATCTGGGCCGGATAGGCATTATACCAGAGAAATCCCAGACAGGCCCCCACCATTGCGCCGCAGAAAACAGCCAGTTCACCGCTGCCGGGGACATAGGGAATCTGGAGATAGTTGGCCAGGACAACATGCCCCGCGAGATAGGAGAAAACCAGGTAGACTGCGGCTGTTATTACTGTCGGCCCTGCTGCCAGGCCATCGAGTCCGTCCGTGAGGTTGACGGCATTTGATGCGCCGACAATCACGATTATTGCAAATAGTATATAGAACAAGCCAAAATCCGGTCGGAAATTCTTCAGAAACGGCAGGCTGAGATGACCATCGAAACCGGGATGCAAAAAAATATAGAGGCCAACAACGGATGCTCCTGCCACTTGCAGCAGCATCTTCCCTCGGGCACTGAGTCCTTTACTGTTGTTCTTGCGAATCTTGCGCAGGTCATCGATAGCGCCGATCATTCCGTAAAAGAGGATGGTGAAAAGTATGAGCCAGACCAGCCCTGAATCAAGACGGGCCCAGAGCAGCGTTGAGACGCTGATGGCCAGCAGGATGAGCATGCCACCCATGGTTGGAACTCCCTGCTTCGAAAGATGGGTCTCGGGGCCGTCATCCCTGATAACCTGGCCAATCTGCAGGCGTTTCATGGCCCGAATGAAGGCCGGCCCGAAATAATACATTACCAGAAAAGCGGTTATCGCCCCGCAGATACAGCGGAAGGTGATATACCGGAAAACATTGAAACCAATGAAGGTTGTATGTAATGGATACAGTAGATGATAGAGCATGGAAAATCGTCTCTCGAGTTCAATGTGCGGTTGTTTTTTTTGGTTCGCCTTACAGAAAACAGCTATGTACATTGAACGCCTGTTTTACTCAAGTCTTTCCTGTCAAACGCGCTACGATCGTTTCCATTTTCAGGCCACGCGACGCTTTGACAAGCAACCAGTCTCCCTTGCTCAATTCTTTTTCCGCCTGGAGTGCTTCCAGCCAGAGGGCGGCATCCTCTTTGTCGATAAAAGTTCGTATTCTCTCTGGCGGTATGCCGGCCTCGACAGCACCCTGGGCCGTGAACCGGGCATATTCTCCCACCAAGCCAAGATAGTCAACCCGGCTGGTCTTGGCTAATCGCCCCAATTCAAGATGGGCGGGTTCAGTAGTCTCACCCAGTTCGAGCATGTCTCCGAGCAGGGCAATGGAGATCCGCGCCTGCATCTGGCTCAGAGTTGCAAGGCCAGCTGCCATTGAGGCGGGATTGGCATTGTAGGTATCATTGAGGATGCCGTATCCGCCTATCCCTTCCAGCAACTCCATACGCTTGGCAGACGCTCGGAAGTCCGACAACCCCGAGGCTATTGCCGCGGCTCCCGCTCCGGCGGACCAAGCTATTGCGGCAGCAGCAAGGGCATTTGCGACATTGTGGATGCCTGCAGCATATAGGTGGATATCAACCTTTTCCTGCCGCAGATGCATGACGAAAGTAATCAACCCTTCCGCGCCCACCTGCACATCACTGGCCCAGACATCGGGGTCATGCTGCATGCCTTCCGCACCACAGCTGAAGCCGATGCATTTCTGCGGATATCTTCCGGCACAGGCCCTCACCAGCGGGTCATCGAGGTTTACCACGAAAATACCATTTCCTTTGGTGCCGGCAAACAGTTCTTCCTTGGCCTTCGCCACTCCTTCGAGCGAATGCAGCCCTTCGAGATGGGCGGCATGTATATTGGTTATACAACTGATATCCGGTTCAGCAATCTCGGCCAACCTTGCCAGTTCCCCCGGTCGGTTCATACCCATCTCGATGACAGCTGCCCGGTGATTCACATTCAGTGGCAGCAGAGAAAGCGGCATGCCGATCAGGTTATTAAAATTCCCTGTCGTCTTCAGCACGCAGTGAGCCGGATTGTCAGGACCAACCGGCCAATGCCTGGCCAGAATGGCGGCTGTCATCTCCTTGACCGTGGTTTTTCCGCAACTTCCAGTAATTCCAATAATAATCGGCGAGCTGAGTTTCTCCATCAGCCGACGCCGAAAACTTGCCAGATCACCGAGGGCTTTGAGGGTATCCGGAATGATTACCTGAGGTACAGTTCCGGCATAGCGTTCCTCGATTTTCCTGGCCACGACCAGACAACCAGCTCCCCTCTTGGCAACCTGATCGATGAAATCATGTCCATCAAAACGATCCCCCTCGAGAGCAACAAAGATCTCACCTCGCTGAACGCTGCGGCTGTCAGTCGAGACTTTGCCAAGCATTCCACCTGGCCTCTGCTCTGGTCCAAGGCCACCGGTTGCCTGAACAATCGAACCGATTGTCCAGCCAGAAAGCGCAGCCCGCGCTTCAAGGCAATCGTCAAAGAATCGTTTTTTCCCCCGAAGCAGCTGGTATTTCTCGTGCCCTTTGCCGGCTATGAGAAGTATATCACCACGTCCTGCCGCCTTTATCACGGTTTGAATGGCATTCTCCCGCGTGTCAAATCGCACGCAGCCTTTTTCTCGGTCTTCCCTGGAAAAAAGCCAGTCAACTTCCCGGACAGACATACCTGCTTCAAGAACGCCGACAGAAATCTGCTCCATGATAGTTTCGGGTAACTCGCTACGGGGATTGTCATCTGCCAGGATAACAACATCGGCGACATCGGCAGCTACCCGCCCCATGACCGGACGTTTACCAGGGTCTCGGTCGCCGCCGCAGCCAAAAAGACAGAAGAGCTGGCGATGCGGCAGAGCAGCCAGTGTGGCCAGGACCTTCTGCAAGGCATCAGGCGTATGGGCAAAGTCAACAAAGACCACCGGTTTTTCATCAATTCCACCATCATCGACCACAATCCTCTGCAGCCTTCCGGGCGCACCGCCAGCCGAAGTAAGATGCGACAGAATGTCCGACACCTGATATTTCAAGGAAGAGCAAAGAGCAATTGAGGTCATGATGTTGTCGACATTGAACCGGCCGACAAGACCGGAAACAAGGCGAACATCCCGCGAATTAACCTTCAACCATATTTCACTGTGATAGAGGTCAGACGAATACTCCATAAGACGGACATCATGCTCTGGCAGTTCGCCACAACCAATGACCGCAATGCCCCTTTCCTTGCAGAGGCTTGCGAGTTTGTCCGCCCAGTTAGTTTCTGCTGCAGCCCTTGTTGAAAATTGAATAACTGCCGAGCCCTCTTTCTTGAGATGCTCGGTGAACAGTTGAGTTTTGGCCTGAAAATATTCTTCCATGCCAAGATGATAATCCAAATGATCACGAGTGAGATTGGTGAAGGCAGCCACATCAAAGAGAATATTGCCAATCCTGGATTGAGAAAGAGCATGGGACGAGATCTCCATGACGACCACCCGGACTCCCGCATCCACCATTGTTCGCAAGAGTCCTTGAAGCTGCATGGCCTCTGGAGTGGTATGGGGCGATGGCTGGATAATCGTTTGCCCATCCACCCTGTAACGATAATTTATTGTACCGATAACTCCTACGGGAACTCCCAGACCGACCAAAACTTCTTCAAGGAGGTAGGTGATCGTCGTCTTGCCGTTAGTTCCTGTGATACCGATGAGTTGAAGATTTTCTGCGGGATAGTCGTGATACGCTGCAGCTAGCTGACCATAGGCCAACCTGCTGTCTTCGACCTCAACAACGCAGATGTTCCGGCCAAGCAGCGATTCCGTACCAATGCGACCTTTTTCGATCATCACCGCGCCACAACCCCGCCTAAACGCTTCGTCGACAAACGCATGACCATCCTGACTGCCACCGGTAATGGCAACGAAGAGATCGCCATCCCCCACCTTCCTCGAATCCGACGTGATCCCGGAAATATAGGGGAGTCTTTCCGTAGTACTGCTCCCCGTCGAGAGAACAGTAGAGGAAATTCCGGCAAGGAGGTCATCAAGGGATCTCAACCGCTTTGCATCACCGGCAGGAGATCCGGATGCAAGGCAGGCCTGGGCATGTTTATTTTCGATGTGCATGAGTATTCTTTGCAGGCTATTTCTTTTTCGGCAGTTCTTTGTCCAGCGTGTTCGGTTGAATATCCTCTTCCTTCTGCAAAGTGAGGACACATTCTGTATTTTTGGTCAGCATTTCACCCGGTTTCGGACTCTGAGCGACAATTTTGCCAGTTCCTATAATCCTCAGCCTGACAGGGACACCCTGTAGTTGCCTGAGTCCTTTTCTCAGGCTGAGTCCTACTAAATTCGGCATGGAAATAATCTTGTCTTCTTCCGCCAGCGATCCTACACGAATCGTCCGACCATTCTGTTCTTCTTTATCGACGGTATAGTTGATTTTTTTCTTTTCACCGGGCGTCACTACGTCGTTGACAGTCATCCCCACCTGTTGGAGCACGGCAATCCTTTCCAATACAGCATCAACCGCACCAATCATATCGACCTGCTTTGGTGTCCTGACTGCCGGACTGACCAGGGGTGTCTGCAGAACCACAAGGAGGACAAGGTCAGGAGAATCGGAAGGTATCACCGTCATAAGGACTCGGTCTTGGCGCAGTCCCCACACGGATTTTTTCCCCAAAGCAACAAGGTTTTCTGACGAAAATGAAACCGAATTCAAAACTCCACGGGAGGACTGACTTGACAGCAACTGCATCACCTCATTGGAAGTCTGCGGTGAGACTGTAGAGACTGCAGCATCCTTCTTGCTTTCCTGATCGAGAGGAAACTCCTTCTTGGTCTCTGCGTCTACGAGTTTTGCGGCAGCGTGCGCCTTCACCTTTTTTCCGCCATTGACAAGGCAGGTGAAGGCTGTCAGCAATTGAAGCGGGCTCATACGGTCCGGGACAGCATCGAAATTCTCATCAGAATACCTCGATACTTGCTGTATTTCAATCTTTGCCGCCTGCAGGGTATTTTCTTCGACAAATTCAGGGGAAGCCGGAGTATTCAAGCCAACCCGGTCCCACAGACGCAGTTGGCTCCCCAGATCATCACTTGCGGCGGCGACGCTCCAAGGCAGAAGGGTTTCCGTCACTTCATTCTGGGTATGAAGATTTGCTGCATCACGAAGGAACCGCCTGTACCCTAATGGTAGCAGCAGTGGCTCAAGAAAGAGATTGGCAAGAATGTCGTCGGAGTAATTGCGAAAGGTATTGGGATTGTAGGAGGGATACTGTACTGATGCTACCATTGCCCCTGTTCCCGCCTCCATGATGTAGGCTCCCGCACGAACACCAGCCTGACCATCGGTGAGTTCCCTGACAAGTTTTTCAAGAATATCTTGAATCTTCAGGTCAAGAGTCAGCACGAGGTGCGGGAATCCGGGAAGGTGTTTGACAATATCCCCCTGACCTGAAGACTGTCTGCTCAGGAGAGTGTCATAATAGTATTCAATGCCTGCCAGACCGATATCAGCCTCGACGAACCCGATCAGGTGCGCTGCAGTTTCTTCCTGAGGGTAGAATCTGGCTTTTTCCTCAGTGAGAAATATCCCCGGTAGTTCAAGTTTGCGGACTGCTTCTTCCTGTTGCCGGCTGATGTTCTGAACAATCCAGTTTTTAAGTGAATCACCCTGGATTCTCTCCATGATCTTGCCTTCGTCAATCCTGAGGACAGACGACAGCTTGGCAACAGTCTCTTGAATAGAATGGAGCTCAGACATTCGAGCGCAGACCGAAACCTTCTCGAGAGATATTGCTATTTCTTTGAAGTTACGATCAAATATCGTCCCGCGGGTTTCACTTCCAGCATCCATTGTTTTCCGGGCTGTAGAAAAGAAATCCTGGACCTTATCCAGCAGGATTCCACCATCGAAGTGATACCATGAAACTGCGGCCAGGCAGATACCGAGAATAACAAACAGGAGTACCGGTCTACGTCGTATGCTTTTCTGGGTGCGCAGACGGGATTGCTTGGCCATTTTACCACTTAGAGATACTTGAACTGTCCGGTTGTGCGATTATAGACACGCAACTGTCCCTTCTGGGGGGTATAGAGCGCGAGTGAATCTCCAGCAATGGCCCGCACCTGTTCAGGAGTGAAAAGTTTCGATTTCTGAGATTTCAGCAGGCTGTTGGCGATTGTCAGATTGTACAAGGCATCGTCGGCGGCACGGACTGACTGCTCGGCACTGCCGACGAACGAAGAAAGGAAAAGGTGTACTACCAGAACGATTGGCAGGAAAATCAGGAGGACTTTCCCCAGAGCCAACCACATCGGATGTCCCCCGGGAAGCTCAAAAATTCCGCGTTTGCTCAGATGCTGACTGATGCCGATCTGGACTGCCGAACGAAAATATGTCTGTACTGATCCCTGGTACATCATTGTCCATACCCCCCATCAATGCGTTGATTTTCTGCAGGCGACCCTCAATCGGGCACTGCGCGCCCGAGGATTTCTGGCAATCTCGTCAGCTCCCGGCTGAATCGGTCTGGCTGTGATGATTTCCAGCTCTGAACTTTCACGAAACTTTCTTTTCACCATCCGATCCTCCAGAGAATGAAAAGAGATCACGCAGAATCTGCCGCCCGGTTTCAGATAGGCAACTGCTGTATCGAGTATACCTGCAAGGTTTTCAAGCTCGGTATTAACGGCGATCCGAAGAGCCTGAAAAACCTTGGTCGCCACATGGATTCTCTTCGGGTGGAATCTCTTCGGCACGGCCCTGGCGACAATCGAGACGAGTTGTTTGGAGGTGGCGATCTCTTCACGAGTTCGAGCTCTGACAATCTCTGCAGCAATCGGCCGGGCCTGACGCTCTTCACCGTAATAGAAAAAGATATCCGCCAGTTCTTCTTCAGAACACGACGCCAGGAGGGTAGCGGCCGTTATCTTCCGGCGGATATCCATTCTCATGTCGAGGGGTTCGTCACGTTGGAAACTGAACCCCCGCCCACCTTGATCAAGCTGTAGCGAAGAAAGACCTATATCGATGAGGATCCCATCGACTTCAGCAGCTCCGGCCTCGGTCATCCCAAGGGCGAATTCCGCAAAATTTCGCCGTATAATGGTGACTCTCGAACCAAACCCGGCCAATCGCTGCCGGCTCTTTTCGATGGCGCTTTCATCCCACTCAAAAGCAATGACACGCCCATCCGGAGCTGAGTGAGACAAAATAGCCTCAGTATGGCCGCCGAGCCCCAACGTTCCGTCGACGTAGATCCTGCCGGCTTGCGGCTCGAGGAACCGGACAACTTCGTCAAGCAGAACGGACTGGTGAATGTGCTCCGTCTCCTGCGGGATGGTCATTACAGTATCCCGAGCCGAGCCAGGCTTTCATCGAAAGTATCAAAGCTCTCACGGGTCGTATCATTTTCCTGCAACCAGGCGTCTTTATCCCAGATCTCGATCCAATCAAGCATACCAATCAGGATGATATCCTTCCGGAGACTTGCATCGACTCGCAGGGATTGAGGTAGGAGGATCCTCCCCTGCTTGTCGAGATTGCACTCCGTCACTCCACCAACCACGTACCTGACGAAACTGGCCATGCCCTTCTGCTCTCTGCCTTGAGTGAGCAGCTTTGTTTCGAGAATTTCCCACTCCGAAAGCGGATACGCCCGCAGGTGCAGTTTGCCCCAGGAAGTGACCATCAAGGTATCAGATTCGTATTGACGCAACACTTCACGAAAACGACTGGGAAAGTTCAACCTCCCCTTGTCGTCCAGCACATGTTCCGACCTGCTACGAAACCGACTCTTGATCACATGCCCCCCTTGGCCCACCGCAAAACCGTCAAACACCCTTTCTAACCACTTTGCACCACTATACTACCCTTTATAACAAGACATGCGCCGGTGTCAAGAAAAAATGCATGTAACCATAGGATAGTAATGGATAATTCAAAATAAAAACAACATGACAATATGTAGTCGTACATCAGGATTGAGATACAATATAAAGTATACAACTCTGATTTTTGCCAAAGGGTGCCAAACAATCAATTACCCTTAAAGAGGAAACCATCTCGCTATCATTCAGATAATTAACCTTTTTCGCTCCCGATGAAATTACTGAATAGCTTTGTGGTATAAAGTGGGTAATAATTTTTATGGACAGGTTGCCAATGGAGACAAAGAAATGAAGAGAAGGGGAAAATGCGTGGGATACCGACAATAAGTGGGGAAGATGCAATTATTGTGAGAAAAATTTAGGAGGCCAGAAGTCTGGCAAGTGACGAAAAACAGTGTGATACAAAACAGCAGAGGCAGGAGCGTGAGTTCGCCCCTGCCTCAACTCACTTTCAGGAAGATAACGTGAAAAGTAGTATTCTTTTGTCAAGCTTGCTGAAGCAAGCTGAAACCTGGCTATTCCTATCGTTTCAGGAGTTGCCGATAGTCACCCTCGCTGGCGAATCCATGCTCTTCAGCCGGATAGACACCACCCCGAACCTCGCTATTGAACCTCTGCACACCTTCTTTGATGAGAGGTGAGAGATTTGCATATTGCTTGACAAATTTAGGCTGGAATTTTTCAAACAGACCGAGAAGATCATGAGAAACAAGCACCTGTCCATCACAATGGGCACCGGCACCGATTCCCACGGTAGGGATGGCAAGAGAGGCGGAAATAACCTCGGCAAGCCCTGCGGGAATACATTCGATGAGGAGACCAAAGGCACCTGCCTGTTCCAGAGCCAGCGCTTCATCCATGAGCCTCTTCGCCGCCTCCATATCCTTGCCCTGAACCTTGAAACCGCCGAGTTGACTGGCAGTCTGAGGAGTCAGGCCGATATGTCCCATAACCGGAATTCCGGCTGCGACCATACCTTTAACCACCTCGCACATCTCCAGACCTCCCTCAAGTTTTACGGCATCACAACCGGCTTCTTTGAGGAATCGCAGGCCATTCAGGATGGCATCACGCACGCCGCTTTGATAGGAACCAAACGGCATATCACCAAGGACAAAGGCATCCGGCGCCCCGCGACGCACAGCCGAAGCGTGATGCAGCATCTCCTCCATGGTGACTGGCACCGTTGAGTCATACCCCAGCATCACCATCCCGAGAGAATCTCCTACCAGTAAAATATCCACGCCGCAGGAACTGAAAAGTCGGGCCATCGAGGCATCGTAGGCCGTCAGCATAGTGATCTTCTGTCCGGCTGACTTCATCGATCGGATGTCTTTTATCGTTTTGCGCATAGTATATTCTCCTGTAAATTGAAAACATTGAGCATTATTTCAAAAGTCACCCGGCTCTTCCAGTTCATCAAAAAGCGAGGGCTGGGTTTTCAACCGTGCGGGCGATTTGCGATTGAAATGTTCATAGGCCATAACAGTGGCCATCCGTCCCCGCGGCGTTCTCTTGAGGAAACCGGACTGAATGAGAAAAGGCTCATAGACATCTTCAAGGGTGTTTTTCTCTTCACAGACCACTGTCGCCAGAGTCTCAAGCCCTATCGGGCCACCATGAAATTTGTCTATGAGGGTCAAGAGAATCCGCCTGTCCATGTCGTCGAGACCAAATCGGTCGACTCCCAGCAGGTTCAAGGCGTCATCCGCTACGCCGGCATCGACGATCCTGTGCCCTCTGACCTCGGCAAAGTCGCGCACCCGTCGCAGCAGCCTGTTGGCTATTCGGGGTGTGCCGCGCGAGCGACGGCCCAGTTCCAGGGCGCCTGACTCATCCACCCGCATGCCGAGCAGAGAGGCTGATCGCAAGACAATGGAGACAAGCTCTTCCGGGGTGTAGAATTCGAGCCTCAGAACGACGCCGAATCGGTCCCGCAGAGGCGGAGTAAGTAGACCGGTACGGGTAGTCGCGCCAATCAGTGTGAAGCGCGGCAGATTCATCTTCACAGATCTGGCGCCAGGCCCCTGACCAATGATCAGATCGAGCTGATAATCCTCCATGGCCGGATAGAGCACCTCTTCAACGACATGATTAAGCCTGTGAATCTCATCGATAAACAGGACATCACCCTCCTGCAGGCTGGTGAGAATGGCGGCAAGATCTCCCTGTTTTTCGATGACAGGCCCCGAGGTCACCTTGATGCCGGCACCCATCTCGTTGGCGATGATATAGGACAAGGTCGTCTTGCCGAGCCCGGGGAAACCGTGAAAAAGAACATGATCAAGAGACTCCCCCCGCCCCTTTGCCGCCTGGATAAATATGTCGAGACTACGGCGCACCTGCTCCTGGCCGATATAATCGGCAAGCCGCTGGGGCCTCAGGGCATGGTCGTTGACCGGCTCCCGCACCGTCAGCTCAGGATTGACCAGTCGTTCGTCGACACCGATATCTTCTTCTCTGTTCATGCCAGCGCCCTCAAGGCCTCTCTGATCATTTCCTCAACCTTCAGGGCACTGAAGGCCTCATCTCCCAGGCGCTTCTTTACAGTTGTCAAAGCCTGGCGGGCAACTGGATCGGCATAACCGAGGTTGCCCAGCGCCGACAGGGTATCATAGACAACTGAGCCAGGCATGGTGACTGGGCCTGCCAGCGGCCTGCCAATCACTGTCTCCGAACTCAGTTCCCCGACTTTTCCCTTCAAATCCACGCAGATCCTTTCGGCAGTTCTCTTGCCTATACCCGGCAGACAGGTCAGCCTCTTGATGTCACCATCGGCAATCGCCCGGCAGAGTTCATTGACCCGCATACCGGACAACATGGCGAGCGCCAGCTTGGGACCAATACCTGGAACCGTTTTCAGCACCAGGAACAGCTCTTTTTCGGGCTCTTCCAGGAAGCCAAAGAGGATCAGGGCATCTTCGCGCACATGCATGTGGATATAGAGAAAGGCATCATCGCCCTTGTCGGGCAGACGGGAGATACCGTCTGTGGAGAGAAAAACCTCATAGCCGACACCGGACACATCAAGCACTACCCTATCGGTGCCTTTCTGGAAAATTTTCCCTGAGAGCGCAGCAATCATTGTAATCTATATCCGGAGTTGATTTGCGTGACAGATAGCAACCGCCAGGGCATCGGCAGCATCGGGACTGGGCGAACCGGCCAGACCGAGCAGGGCTTTGATCATGTGCTGCACCTGGCCTTTCTCGGCCTGGCCATAGCCTACGACGGCCTGCTTCACCTGGCGCGGACTGTAGTCGTAGACCGACAAACCATTCTGCATGGCAGCGACAACAGCCGCCCCCCTGGCATGTCCAAGCTTCAGGGCAGAACGGGGATTCGTCGCCAGAAAGACGTCCTCCACAGCTGCCACAGCCGGCAGATGGAGCTGGATCACTTCATTAATCCCTTCGAAAATCTCATTGAGCCGATGGGCAAAGGGGAACTTCTGCTGAGTTTTGATTGTACCGCAGGCGACGAAACGCAGTCGCCCGCGATCAATCTCAATCACCCCGTAACCGGTGATCCGTGAACCTGGATCAATACCGAGAATGCGTTCCATACTCAGGCCGACAGCACGGACCAGAATGGAGGCTCTCCGGTAGACCGGACCCGCCCAGGCTGCCGCACCTAGGAGAGCTGCTCCATAAGATCATCATCAATATCGAAATTCGCGAAGACGTTCTGCACGTCGTCATGATCCTCGAGGTTTTCGAGCAGCTTCAGAAGGTTACGGGCAATCTTCTCGTCGGTGACCTCCACCATATTCTGAGGAACCCTGGTAACCGAGGCCTCAAGGAAAGGCACTCCTGCCTCTTCGAGGGCGGTGCGGACGGTGTCAAAATCCTCAGGAGCGGTGAATATCTGAAACTCACTGTCCTCCTCGACCACATCCTCGGCCCCGGCCTCAAGGGAGAGATCCATCAGCTTCTCCTCTGAAACCACCTTCTTGTCGACCTGGATCAGACCCTTTTTAGCAAACATCCAGGACACACAGCCCGATTCGCCGAGGTTGCCGTTGCTCTTGGCAAAAAAATGCCGGACATCGGCGACAGTGCGGTTGCGGTTATCGGTCATGCAGTCGACCAGAACCGCAACCCCGCCTGGGCCATATCCTTCATAGAGAATCTCGTCGTAGACCTCTCCGGCAATTTCTCCTGTACCCTTCTTGATAGCCCGGATGATATTGTCTTTCGGCATGTTCTCCGTCTTGGCGGTATTGATCGCCGCCCGCAGTCGGGAATTGCCCTCGGGGTCGCCGCCGCCGCTCCTGGCCGCAACGGTTATTTCCTTGATCAGCCGGGTAAAGATCTGCCCCCGCCTTGAATCAATCGCCCCTTTCTTCCTCTTGATTGTTGACCACTTAGAATGTCCTGACATATCTCAACCTGTTATTCAATACTCTCAAACCAAATGGCCTCAGCCATCAGTCGTTGTCTCCAGTTTCCATTTCCTGCTGCACTTCTGCTCCAGCATCCGCGACGTGCGGCACCGGCTTTCTATATCCCATCCCCAGTACAAAAACTTCACGACTTTCTGTCCGTGAACTCTTGGGTTTAAGAACCTTAACCATTTCAAAACGCGCCTTAACCTCTTCGACAAAGGCCGGAAAATCTTCTCCCTGAAAGACCTTGCATATGTAATGACCTTTTTCGAGGAGCAGTATCTCGGCAAGCGCCAGAGTCTTCCGAACCAGGCTGATCGAGTGCTGGGCATCGGCCCAGCGGTTACCGGTCGTCCTGGGAGCCAGGTCGGAGATCAATACCTTGAAGGCCGGCCGAATCCTGCGCAGCAGCGGGATGAGTTCCGGCTCCATGATGTCCTGACAGAGCCAGTGGATAGGCGCGCTCTCGGCCCTCGGCGCTTCCTCCGCCTGCTGCAGATCAACGCCAACGACAATCCCCTTGGGGCCAACCACCTCGGCTGCATAGATCGACCAGCTTCCCGGGAAACAACCGAGATCGAGGACACTGTCGCCTCGATGGAGAAACCGGTATTTCAGCTGGGCCTCTTCCAGTTTATAGATCGACCTGGCCGGATATTTATCCTTTTTGGCCTTATTAAAGTAATAATCCCGAACTTTACGCACGTTTTAGCCCATTTAGTTTTCTTTGACAAGGCGAAATCCGGATGATCCGTCCTGCTCAAAAGTACAATCCTTCATCTTTCCGAGCCCCTCACGCAGGCAGGCGGCGACCCAATCCATCGCCTCCTGGCGGTTGCGGATCCTGCCCTCAACCCTCTCGGCCTCGAGCTCTCTCAGTATGACTGAAAAGATAGGCCCAGGCTGCAAGGCGAACTCGTTGATCAAATCCCTGCCCGAGAGCAGCGGAGGGCTACTCACTACTGAGCGGATGTCCCTTTCGTAGACATCAAGGACAGTGCGCAGCAGATTGGCCAACTCGGATTCCATGTCGGCCGGTTTCTTTTCACCGCTGCTGGCCAGACTGTCCGCCATGGCCAGCAGGAAAAGGCCGTACAGTTCATCCCCCGCCCGCTTGCAGAGCTTGAGGATCGCCCGTTTACTGAGAGGCTCGGTTCGCTGTACATTACAAAGATGAAAGGGATGCATGTGCATGGCAATGAGGTTGCCGGTGCGTTGCCGGTCATCATTACTCCATTTCAACCGCTCTGCAAAGCCTTGAAAACGTCGGGCACCGATCTCGTCATGACCGTAGAAAGTCACCCTGCCTTCCTGGCCAGCCTGAACCTCGCGGCTTTCCGGCTTGCCGATATCATGCAGCAGGGTCGCCCATTTCAGGCAGCGCCGCACCTCAGGTGCTCGCAGATAGGCAGCCAACAGTTCATCACAGCCGGCAAAGAAACGACCGGGATTGCCAATAACGTCTTCGACCTTCTCCAACGCCAGCAGGCAATGGTGGAAGACATCGAGATGATGGAATTCCGGCTGTTCCACACCGAGCCCGGCATAGAGCTCGGGCACAATGACGCCCAGAAGCCCCGAGCGGTGCATGAGGTGCAGCGTCGAAAAAGCCCGGTCTGATTCCATGATCAGATCAAGCTCATGATTGAGCCGTTCTGCGGCAGGCCGGCCGATCAGGGCGACATACCTCGTTATCTCAGCCAGGGTCTCCTCAGTCAGCGAAAAACCGAGGGTTGCTGAAAAGCGAAAGCCGCGCAGCAGGCGCAGCGGGTCGTCACTGAAAGCACCGGGACAGCTTCGCAGCAACCGCGAGGCAAGGTCGTTCAAACCGCCCAGCGGATCAATCAACAGGACGTGGCCGGCATTCCCCTGAAGACTCGAAAAAGGCACAGCCATGGCATTGATGGTGAAATCGCGGCGACAGAGATCATCCTGGATAGTGGCTGCATCAGCCCGAAAGCCCGAGATATCGATAGTCAAGCCCCGAAAAACGATCCGCGCGACGTCCTCGCCGGTGCCGCCAAGATCAACAAATGTGCCGCCGGCCAGAAGACGGATCAAGCTCCGGCAGCAGCCGGCGGCATCACGCCTGATCGTCAGATCAAGATCACCGGGAATACAACCAAGCAACGCATCCCTAACCGTGCCACCGACGAGAAAAACCTCTTCTCCTGTCTGTCTGGCAAATTTTTCCAAGGCAACCCTGACTTCTCGTGGATAGGGAGCCAGCAGGCTGTCCAGTTTACTTTCAAGGACCGCGCTTTCTTTTTTCATCAGCTTTGACTATACTTTCGTATTTTTTCCGCGTCTGCTCCGCACAGCAGCGCCACAGGATACCATATCCCGCCCAATAAGGATAGTCTTCAGAAACCATGAACATCACCAGCACAGGCCACCAGCAGGCTGCCGACACATCCGGCTTTCTCTATCTGGCGCCGATTCAAGGTGTCACGGAAGTAATCTTCCGGAACCTCTTCAGTCGGCATTTCTCCGGCTTTGACGCAGCCATGGCACCCTTCATCAACCCTCAGGGGCAGGCCAATTTCAAGCAGAAGGTGCTCGCCGACGTCCTGCCGGAATGCAACACCGGCCTGCCGCTGATCCCGCAGTTGCTGCACAACAATGCCGAAAATTTCGCCGCCATGGCCGCCCGCCTGGAAGATCTCGGCTACGACCATATCAACTGGAACATCGGCTGCCCAGCGCCGATGATCGTGCGCAAGAGGCGAGGTTCAGGGCTTTTGCCCTATCCCGACGCCATCGTCACATTCCTCGAAGAGGTCATGCCCCGGCTGAAGGCCAGGCTCTCCATCAAGACCCGCCTCGGCCTGCAGCACAACGGCGAGATACTGGCGCTTCTACCGCGCCTTGACGATTTCCCCCTGCTCGAGATCACCATCCATGCCCGCTTGGGCAAGCAGCTGTACAGAGGCACCACCGATCTCGAAGGATTTGCCGCCTGCCAGGGACTGACCCGGCACCAACTGGTCTACAACGGCGATATAACCGACATAGATGTCTTTAACGATCTTGCCGGACGCTTTCCCACAGTGCAGCGCTGGATGATCGGCCGGGGTGCGCTTGCCGATCCCTTCCTGCCAGCCGCCATCAAGGGCGCCGCAGCAATCCCGCTGCCGGAAAAACAACACAAGATCATGGCTTTCCATGACGATCTCTACAGTCAGTATCGCGAGAGGCTTTTTGGCCCCAGCCATCTGCTGGGTCGGATGAAACAACTCTGGGCCTATCTTGTCGCCGCCTTCCCGAGCCAGGACAGATTACTAAAGAAAATCAATAAGGTGAGTAGCGAAGAACAGTATCAGGAATTGATGAAGGACCTGCGGCAGAGTGCCTGCAAAGAGATGGACTGAGAGGGCCGCTAAAGCATCCAGCCGGCGGAGAGACTGTCACTGAGCGGCTCCGCGATGATCGTTCGCCGCTCTCCAGACAAGGTCACCACCACCTCACCCGGCAGGGCCACCCCCTTTTCCTTGCGGCCGTAACGCACGACCAGACCTGCCGCCAGACGCAGATCCGCCTCTCTGCTCTCTGCATCAGCGTAACTGCTGGCCGCAAGCCTCAGCAGGGCCGTGGGGCCTGGACGCACTTCCATGCCAAGGAGGGCGTCATCCATGCTCGCCATCCCGGAGATACGCTCGTTCTCCTCCTCTTCCCGGCCGAGGATGAGCCAGCCGCCGCCTGGCAGGATAAACTGGCGGCCGACCAGCAGCAGGCGAATATCGGCAACGGTGATGTCTTTCGGACATTGGAGCAGCTGATCTCCGTAGAGTCTGGCGATACGCCTGCCAAGGATCGGATCGGCCAGTATGCAACCGCCGGCGGGTGCCGGGAATTCTCCGATCCCGAACTCCCTGGCCAGGGCAATCTGCCGGGAACGACCTCTGCCGCGAAAATCAAGAAGTCGTTCACGATCAACCAAACCTTCTTTTTCAGGAACGGTTTCCGGCAGCAGCTTGGCGCTGAGCGGCCGCAGCAGAATCGAACGACTGCCAGAATCCCGGCTGATCACATGCAGGGTATCCAGGCGCTGGGACATCGGCCGCTGGCCGAGAACCTCGCCGGTGACGAGAAATGAAGCGCCGAGTTCGGCCATCATCTCTCTGGCCCTGGTCAGCATGAAAATCTTGCAGTCGATGCAGGGATTGAAGTTTTTGCCGAATCCATGTTGGGGATTATGCAGCAGTTCCAGATAGCCGGCACTGATATCCTCGACCAGCACGTCAATGCCGTATTGTTCACGAATTTTTCGGGTGTAGCTCGGGACATCGGCAAGAATATCGTAGTCAAAGAAAGGTGTGACGAACTTCACCGCCAGCACTTCAATACCCTGGGCGGCCACCACCCTCGCCGCCAGAATGGAGTCCAGCCCGCCTGAAAAAAGGGCTAGGACCCGGATTTTGCTCATGCGGCAACCCGTCCCTTGTGCAGTAATTCTTCGGCCCAGGCCTGGGTCTGCTCGGTCACCGAGTCCCCGGCCAGCATCCGGCCAAGTTCTCTCACCCGCTGTTCTCTATCGAGCGGTATAACGGTCGACAGTGTACGACCGCCAACAACCTCTTTGGAGACCTGAAAATGCAGGCTGCCACGGGCCGCTATCTGGGGCAGATGAGTGATGCAGAAGACCTGGTGGTGGGCGGCCAGTTCCTGGATCTTTCTGGCAACCGCCTCGGCCGCCTCGCCACCGATGCCGGCATCGACCTCGTCAAAAATGACGGTCTCGACCATATCCCGACGAGCCAAGAGACATTTGAGAGCCAGCATAAGGCGTGACAGTTCGCCTCCCGAAGCCACCTTGGCCAGCGGCCTGGCCGGCTCACCCGGATTGGCGGCAAAGTAGAATTCAATTCTGTCCCAACCGATAGCTCGCAGATTCGCCGGTTTTTTCTCGACTGGCTGCCAGTGCACGGAAAATCCCGACTGATGGAAAGCAAGGGAAGCGAGTTCAAGCCCCATCGCCTTTTCCATCTCCCGAGCAGTCAGCTGCCGCCTGTGCGAAAGGCTATCCGCCAGGGTGCAGGCCTTTCGCTCAAGGGCCCGCACCTCTTCCTCGAGTTCCTGGCCCCGTTTCTCCATGTTTTCAAGAAAGAGCAATTCCTGTTCGGCGTTTTCGGCAAAAGCCAGGACCTCTTTCAGGGTCACTCCGTATTTCCTTTTGAGATTCTGCAATTGATCAAGGCGTTCGGTGACTCGCTCGAGACGCAACGGATTGCTCTCCAGGGAATCACGATAGTGTCGCAGATGGGCAATATGATCCTCGGCAAGAAAGGAATAACCGCTCAGTTCCTCGGCAAGCGCCACGGCCCCGGGATCAAGAGAAACCAGCTGTTCCATGTTTTTACGGATCTGAGCCAGGCCATCCAGCAGGGTAGTTGAGAAAAGAGCGTAACTTTCCCGGCTGAGTTTGATGAGGACATCGGCACTTTTGAGCCGTTTTTTTTCAGTGGCCAGATCCTCATCCTCACCATCACTGACATCCGCATTGCGTATTTCATCGAGCTGATATTTCAGAAAATCCCGGCGCTGCTCCTTTTCCTGTTCCTGCTTCTTCAGATCAGCCAATTCAGCGCGCCGCTGCATCCAGCCGGCAAAAACCGCTGCCAGTTCCTCGCGTTCCCGCCAGTGTTCACCCAGCGTGTCGAGAAAATCCAGGTGCAGATTGGCTTGCAGCAGCTGCTGATGGTCGTGTTGGCTGGCAATACTGAGCAGATCGGCGGTCAGCTCTGCCACCTGGCGGGTCGTGGCCAGCGAACCGTTGACATAGAGCCGACTGCGTCCGGCCGTAGTAATAGTCCTTCTGACAATCACCGAATCCTCATCGGCGAATCCGCCTTCTTCCAAAAGGGCGTGCAGCCGCTTATTTTCGGGATTGATTTCGAAAACCGCCTCAACGCTGCACATCTCGGCACCATTGCGAATCCAATCAGCTGAGGCGCGTCCGCCGGTCAAAAGATTGATGGCCCGCAGCATGATGGATTTTCCAGCACCTGTCTCGCCGGTCATAACAATCAGACCGCCGCCCTCTGACTCATCGAAATTCAGAGCCAGGGACTCTATCAAAGCAAGGTTTTCTATTCGCAGTTCACTCAGCATCGGTTTTTCACAAAGGTATCCGGAATTGTTCATCCCGGCTTGACGACACACCAAAAGGACTGTAGGTTACTGCCGTATAACAGGGCCAATACGACTTGGCAACCGGTTTCACAGAAATCTGTCGCCGGTCCCGCCTCCCAGCCACTGACGTTGCCAGGACATGAAAAAGACCAGAGATCTCAGTGCCAGCCTCGAAGACTATATTGAGGCAATCTATCACATTGTCAACGACAAGCATGTGGCAAGAAGCAAGGAAATCGCCAGCCGTCTTGAAGTCAGCCGCGCCTCGGTAACGGAAGCACTGCGGGCCCTGGCCCGAAAAGGCCTGATCAATTACGCCCCGTACGAACACATCACCATGACCGCCAAGGGCATAATGGTCGCCAAGGATGTCATCTTCCGCCATGAAGCCCTGAAAAGGTTCTTCATCGAAGTGCTGGCCATCGACCGAACCATCTCTGAAGAGGCGGCCTGCCGGATCGAGCACGCCGCTCCTCCGGAAGTCATCGCCCGGATGATCAGCTTCACCCAGTTCATGCAGTGCTGCCCCAGGGGCGGCGAAGACCTGATCAAAGGTTTTGCCAACTTCTGCCAGGAAGGCAAAACCAGCACCAATTGCGAAGAATGCCTCTCGGGCTGTCGTGATCAATCAAAATTACCGACGATTTAAAACTGTACACCCGGCAGATTAACTACCATCTCGGCATTTCAATCACCTCCAGCAGCGTCCTCCCGCTTTACAGGTATATAATCACCAAGGATACCTACATGATCCAGTGCATACTAGCCAGCTTTCCCGTGAAACACCATGCAATTTCCTGCAACTGCTAGAGACCAGCATGCAAGGCGCCGCTGATCATCAGGCTCTGTTCTCACGCCTAGACCTTCTCAACGCAGACGAAGAGCGACGCTTCTCACCTGCCGCCACCTTCAGCCGACAGGGCATTAGAAGACATTCTGAAGAGAAGATAGGCTACCGACAGCAGTTCGCCCTCGATGCCGACCGCATACTCCATTCAAGGGCCTATGCCCGGTATATTGACAAGACCCAGGTCTTCAGCCTCATCGAAAACGACCACATCACCCACCGGGTTTTGCATGTGCAGCTCGTGTCCCGGGTGGCCCGCACCATTGGCCGTTTTCTTCAACTGAACGAGGATCTCATCGAGGCCATCGCTCTCGGCCATGACATAGGCCATCCGCCTTTCGGCCACGAAGGCGAACGCTTCCTGTCGGAACTCTGCCAGGAGCATGGCCTGCCCGCCTTTCAGCACAATGTTCAATCCGTACGATTTCTCGATCGTCTGGAACGCAAAGGCAGGGGCTGGAACCTGACCCTGCAGACCCTGGACGGCATTCTCTGCCATGACGGAGAGAGCCACGCCAAAGATCTGCGGCCTGATCCGGCAACAACCTTCCGTGGTTTCGATGCCCGAATCGCCGCCAAACAGGCTAATCCCCAATATCCCCTCACCCCGTCAACCTTGGAAGGCTGCGTGGTCAGACAGGCCGACACCATCTCCTACATCGGCCGGGATATCGAAGATGCCATCGTCCTCGGCCTGATTCGTCGCGAGGATATCCCCAGTAGATGCCGCAACATCCTCGGCGACACCAACGGCACCATCGTCTACCGCCTGGTAACCGACCTTCTGGCTGCAAGTTCAGTCCCCGCACCGCAGGAACAAGGACCACCAGGGACAGTCGCGATCGGTTTCAGTGAAGAAATAGCAGAGGCGCTTGGCGAGCTCAAGGCCTTCAACTATCAGAGGATCTATCTGGCTCCTGAGACAAGAGAACCCTTCCCTCTGATCCGGGACTGTTACTCGGCTCTGTTCGACTCTTACCTGAAACAACTGGACCGGGAGCAACATCCCCTATCGCGGGTCGATCTTATGTCCGACATGGATCAAGAGTACCTGGAAAGCCAGCCGCCTGCCGCCATGGTCAGCGACTTTATGGCCGGTATGACCGATGATTTTTTCCTCCGCCAGGCAGCGGCCATCGGCTGCACTGTCCCACTGAAAAAATGAGAAAGAATCTGCGGAAATTTTTGCCGGGAGAAAATACCCGTATGGCGGCCACGGCAACCTTTATAGGCCTGGCCGCAGGACTGCTGAGCATCATCTTCCGCAGCCTGATGGATCTGGTGCATCGTGTCATATTCGAGGGCGGCAGCAATCTGCTGGGCATCGACAAAGGCGGCTGGCACATCCTTCTTTTGCCTCTCCTCCCGCTGACCGGAGCAATCCTGCTAATCCCCCTTTCCCTGCTCTTTCCCGGGGAGGTCAACGGCTATGGCTTCACCAAATTCCTGCGTAAGGTCAACCTGGAAAACGGCATCATCAAGGCCCGCACCATCATCCTGAAAATTGTCGCCACCGCCCTGACCATCGGCACCGGCAACTCCGCCGGAGTCGAGGGGCCGATAGCCCAGATCGGCGGCGCCATGGGTTCTCAGGTCGGCCAGTTTTTCAAGGTTTCCGGCAACAGGATGAAGGTCTATATCGCCGCCGGCTGCGCCGGAGGTATCGCCGGCATGTTCAACGCCCCCATCGCCGGCATATTCTTTGCGGCGGAAGTAGTCCTTCTTGGCACCTATGAAATCTCTTCCTTCGCCGCTCTGGTCATCGCCTCGGCCATGTCCACCGTCGTCACCCGCGGCTACTATGGAGGGGTCAGCGCCTTCCCCATTCCCCAGTATACTGTGGTTAATCATTTTGTCGAAATCCCCCTCTACAGCCTGATGGCTCTATTTATCGGCCTTGCCGCAGTCCTCTTCATTAAAATATTCTATCTTGTCCGCGACAAATACCAGGCATTACAGATCCATCCCCAGATAAAACCCCTCACCGGAGCCCTCTGCATCGGCATTATCGGCATTTTTTTCCCCCAGGTAATGGGCGACGGCTATGATTACATGAATGTGGTCCTCAATGGAGGCGGCATTGCCTTGGCCATGTTCGTCTTACTTTTTCTTAAGATTCTAGCTACTTCTATCACTTTAGGTTCGGGTGGGGCTGGTGGGATTTTCGCACCATCTCTCTTCATCGGCGCAATGCTCGGGGGCGCCTTCGGCTCAGCCGCGCACCGACTCCTGCCGGACTTGACCGCCGGCTCCGGGGCCTACGCCACCGTCGGCATCGGCGCCTTTCTCGCAGCGGCAACGCATGCCCCGATGACCGCCATCTTTCTGCTTTTTGAAATGACCGGCAACTACCAGATCATCATCCCCATCATGCTCACCTCGATCATCGGTACGGTCGTGGCCAGCAAGTTCAACGAGGATTCCATAGACACCGTTGATTTCACCCGAGAAGGCATTGATATTCACGAGGGGCGCGAAGTAGCCATCATGAAATCACTGAAGGTCGGCAAGGCCATCACTGAAGATGTCGATTTCATCAGTGAAGAGGCCAATATCAAACAGCTTCTCGATATTTTCAGTATGGGCAGAGGCGGCTTCTATTTTCCGGTGATCGACGACTCTGGACGAATGACCGGGATTGTCTCCCTGCAGGACGTGAAGAACATCCTTCACAGGGGAGAGAAAGAACGCATAGCCTACAAAGTGGGGGGAGTCTGCAACCGCAACGTGCTCATGCTTACCCCGGATGACAACCTTTATAGCGCCATGCAGATCTTTGACCTGAAAGGGATCGAGGAAATACCGGTGGTCGAAAGCCTGTCGGACAAATGGGTAGTCGGCATGCTCAAGCGCCGGGATGCGCTGGACCTGTACAACAGAGAGGCATTGAAGAAGGGAATCAAGGCGAAAGTGGGCGGAACCTCCGGCCAGACCAATTGATACTTCTCTATTATTTCATTTCAGCGAAAGTCTGCAGGACGCTTAATCATTGACCTCACCCGAAAGACATGGTATCGAAAAGCACAAACACGCACCCGTAGCTCAGCTGGATAGAGCACCGGACTTCGAATCCGGGTGTCGGGGGTCCGAATCCCTCCGGGTGTACCAGTAAATTCAAGCACTTATCGTTAATCCGGTAAGTGCTTTTTTGTTTTCAAATGGATTTTGTACAACTCCTGTACAACCTCTGCAT
>JAIFKM010000199.1 GCA_020049575.1 Desulfobulbaceae bacterium | reverse complement strand
ATCTGATCCGTCGCCTCGAGCAACTCTCAATGCTCGATAGTTTAACTTCTTTGTGGAACAGAAGGGCTTTTCAAAAGCGCTTTTCCGAGGAAGTCGAACGGGCCAGCAGGCAGAGGTATCAGGTCTTTCTGGCAATCATTGATATTGATAATTTTAAAGATTTTAACGATACGTATGGACATCAGGCCGGCGATGGTGTCCTGGTCGCCCTTGCGGAAATTTTTTCTGAATGTATCCGAAATAACGTTGATATGAGCTTTCGTCTTGGAGGTGATGAGTTCGCCTTGCTTCTTCCCCAGACCAATGCCGACCAGGCGACCGAAATTGTCCAGAGAATTCTCCTTAGATATGTGGAGCGCAACTTCGGGCGGACCACTCTTTCCATAGGAGTGGTGTCCTGCAAACGCAATAAGGATATTCCGTTTGAGGTTGATGAGAAGTGTATGCAGGAAAAGGCTGATCAGGCAATGTATGATGCCAAAAAGAGTGGCAAAAACTGCATTGTCTGCCGTCTGTAGAGAAGACTTTGATTTTTTTTCTGGCGACTTAACAAGGGAATAATCTTAATGCAAATTCAAGATGTTACTTGCAGGGGATTCATGGCGAATCAATCTGTCGCAGAACTTGCGCGAGCAACAGGCCATTCCCGGAAGGCAGGATCCAGGAATGTTTTGCGGCAGTATTTTCCTTACGAATGAATCAGCTACTCGTTCTTCTTTATCAATAAATAAACCAGATCAGCAGTTGCTCAGTGCTTCTTTGAAGAAGGAGCGGTCCGGCGGAACGGGATAGATGCCGTTGAAACAGGCAAGACAAAAATCTTTTTTTGTCTTGCCTGTTGCTTCGACCAATCCCTCAAGGCTCAGATAATGCAAAGAGTCGAGTCCCAGGTAATCCGCTATCTCTTTAATCTCCCTATTGCACGCGACAAGTTCCTTCGATGAAGGGAAGTCAATGCCGTAGTAGCATGCGTGCCTGGTTGGCGGACAACTGACCACCATGTGCACTTCCTTAACCCCGGCCGCCCGTAGAGATCGAACCCTGCTCTTGCCTGTTGTTCCTCTGATAATAGAATCCTCGACAATGATCACCCGCTTGCCTTTGAGAAAAGAACGTACTGGGTTGAGTTTGACTCTCACGTGAAAATCCCGCATTGACTGGGTCGGCTGGATGAAGGTTCGGCCGACATAGTGATTGCGGATTACTCCCATTTCAAGGGGAATCCCAGATGCCTGAGAGTAGCCCAGGGCAGCATAATTCCCGGAATCTGGGAACGGCATGACGATGTCGGCATCTATTTTTGCTTCTCTCGCGAGGATCTCGCCCATGCGTTTTCGCGCTTGGTAGACATTGATGCCAAAAATGTCGGAATCCGGTCGGGCAAAGTATACCTGTTCGAAGATACAGAAATGTGAATCCTGTTTTGGCCAGGGGAAGAGGGAGAGCATTTCCTCTTTATTGAAAATGAGCACCTCGCCGGGTTTGATGTCACGCACATACTGAGCTTCAACGAGATCGAGGGCGCAGGTTTCCGATGCCACTATCCAGCCGCCATTATTCAGTTTACCCAGGCAGAGGGGACGAAAACCATCAGGATCCCGTACAGCCACCATGGTATCCTGGGTCATCAAAAGCAGGGAATAGGCACCCTTGAGGGTCGAGAACGTTTCCCAGAGGGCTTTTTCCAGGCCAAGATGGGCTGTCCTTGCCATGAGGTGCAGGACGACTTCGCTATCCATCGTAGTTTGGAAGATTGACCCTTGTTCCTCCAATCTCTTGCGCAATTCAATAGAGTTGACAAGGTTACCGTTGTGAGCGACCGCCAGGGTAGTTCCCTTGTGGGTTACCATCAACGGTTGGGCATTTGTCAGATTGGAAGCTCCTGTTGTTGAATAGCGGACATGACCAATCGACATATGCCCCTGCAATCGCTGCAGTATGGATTCTGAAAACACCTCCGGGACGAGCCCCATGTCTTTATGGGTGCTCACCTTTTCACCGTCGGAGGTGACTATCCCGGCGCTCTCCTGTCCCCTGTGCTGCAAAGCATAGAGACCGAAATAGGTTAATTTGGCAGAATCCTGATGACCAAATATTCCGCAGACGCCGCACTCGTGGGTAGGGCGTCCGGAGTGGACAGAGGTGTTTGAATCATGTAGCATGGCGGCTTACCTTAATGTGTCTCACTCGTCAATCTTTCAATGAGTGCAATGTATATTAAGAACAGCTTAAACTGGAATACTCATAAAAAAAGCAAAGGCACAAAGAATTTGGGTATCTTTGTGCCTTCCTTCTCAAATTAATATAAAATGTTTATATTATGCAGACCTGAAATTCAACAAGAAAGAGAAAAGGAACGCCTTTTTTCAGGCATTGTGATAACGCCTATCTCCGCAATCAGCTGGACGATTGTGTGGAACTGAAATTCTCACTGACGGAATCTCGCTAAGAGATTATCCTCATATATACAACATAACTGAATAGATATGAATAATTTGACAAATACGGCGATGCCGGCAACTTCATCAAATTCGGCAAAATTGACCAAAACAGTCAAAGCCGCCGGTTGAGCAGCTAAACTTGGCCCAGGGGACCTGAGCCAAATACTCTGTGGTATTGAGTTGCCCCGAGATGTAAATCTTATTGTCGGTGCCGAGACCTCTGATGATGCCGGTGTATACCGTCTCAATGACGAGATGGCCGTGATCCAGACATTGGATTTTTTCACCCCGATTGTAGATGATCCCTATTGTTTCGGCCAGATTACGGCCGCAAATGCCCTCAGCGATGTATATGCCATGGGAGGACGGCCGTTGCTTGCCATGAATATCCTCGCCTGTCCGGTTAAGACCATGGAGATGGAAGTATTTCGCCAGATTATTCAGGGTGGCCTCAATAAAATCCAAGAGGCCGGAGCCCTGCTGGTAGGAGGGCACAGCATTGAAGATGAGGAATTGAAATACGGCCTGTCCGTCACTGGCCTGGTGCACCCGAAAAGAGTTCTGCTAAATTCAGGGGCACGGCCAGGAGATGCCATTCTTCTCACCAAGCCACTTGGCACAGGTATCCTGGCTACTGCCATAAAAGGCGGGATAGCTGGTGGCGATGTTGAACAAAAGATCATCAATGTAATGATAACGCTGAATAAACTGGCAGCAGAGGCAATTGAATACGTCCGTTCCGACCTGGGGATGGTGGATGAGGTGCATGCCTGTACGGATGTCACGGGGTTTGGTCTGCTCGGTCATCTACACGAAATGACAGAAGCTTCGGGTGTGTCGGCCAGGCTTTTTGGGGACAGGGTCCCTTTCTTGGAGCAGACGGCCGGTTTTGTGAAGATGGGCATAATTCCAGGTGGAGCACACGCCAATCGGAAGTATTATCGGCAATGGCTGGTGGACTCTGCAGAGGAACCCAGCGATATGGAGATTTTGCTAGCAGATCCTCAGACATCCGGCGGTTTGCTGATTGCCGCATCGCCAAGGGCCATTGAGGCTATCCAGAGAACAATGCAGGAGAGGGGGTATACCTTGCCCTGTGCTATTATCGGTGAGATTGTCGAGGGGAACAGAGGAATGATCGAACTCGTGTGACACTGGGCCACTCGAGTTCTGTCTGCATCTTTATTCTGTTACGAGGACATAGAGCAACTCAGTGAGACTCGCCAGATCGTTGAGATTGAGCTGTTCATCGGTGGTATGCACCTTGTCCATGCCCGTGGCGACGATGGCGGTAGGGAGACCGTAGCTGCAGAATATATTTGCATCGCTGCCGCCTCCGGCAATGAGAAACTCAAGATTCCTGTCGAGACGGGCTCCAGCGTTCCGAACCCTTTCAACAACCGGTTCTGTTTCAGCCAGACGCATGGCGGGGTATTCCTTTTCTACCATGATGTCTACTGATGGCGCGCCATCCTGGCTAAGAAAAGGATTGCGCCAATTTTCTATTGTTTTTCGAAAGGTCGCTTCTATTTCTTTGGTGTAGGCGTCGAGTTTCTGCGCTGAATGACTTCGGACTTCACCCTCCAGGGTTATCAGATCAGGAACGATGTTGGTGGCTATTCCTCCCTTGATGAGTCCAAAGTTGGAGGTTGACTGTTCGTCTAGCCTCCCCAGGCGTAAATTAGCGATGGCTTTGGCGGCAAGACAGAAGGCATTGATGCCCTTTTCGGGATGAAGTCCGGCATGTGCCGCGATGCCATGGACTTCAATTTTTATCTTGTTGGCCGCTGGGGCGCCGATGATGACCCGGTCGATTCCGGTTGAGTCGAGAGCATATCCTTGTTTTGTCTCAAGCCATTGATAGTCAAGATTTTTTGCTCCAAGCAGGCCGATTTCCTCACATGTGGTGAATATCATTTCAATCGTCGGATGATGCGCACCGGACTCAGTCAGCATTCGTATCAGCTCAATGAGAGCGGCAATTCCCGATTTGTCATCGCCACCAAGGATGGTGGCGCCTCTGCTTGTAAAAATATCACCCTGTTGGTCGACCTTCACATCTCGCCCTGGTTCCACTGTGTCCATGTGACAGGAGAAAAAAAGACCTTCCTTGGCCTGATCTTTCCCTTTGAAGCGAATCAGCAGATTGCCGGTGTTCGATCCGGTTTGCGAGGCTGAACTGTCTATATGTATTGCTTTGGCACCCAGTTGCTTGAAAGAGATTTTGAGAAAGTCGGCAATCGATTTTTCCTGGCGGGAGGGGCTGCTGATTTCGCAGAGTTCTATAAATGTGGCGGCCAAACGCTTTCTATTGATTTTCGGGATCATGCATATTTCCTTTAATTGTGTTGCCTGCTCTCAAGGAGGACAACGGCATGGCAGCTGATACCTTCTTCCCTTCCGGTGTAGCCCATCTTTTCCGTAGTCGTTGCTTTAACATTCAGTAAATGAGTACCGACTCTGCAGGTTTTCGCCAGAGTTTCCCGCATGGCCTGGATATGGGGTGCCAGTCGTGGTGTCTGGCAGACGATGGTAATGTCTGCATTGCCAAGGCAGAAGGAATTTTTCCCCGCATGTTCAATGACCTGTTCGAGCAGGAGAATGGAGTAAATTCCTGCAAAACGTGCATCGGAATCGGGAAAATGGTGGCCGATATCCTGTGCCCCGAGGGCTCCAAGGATCGCATCGCAGAGTGCATGCGTCACGACGTCGGCGTCTGAATGACCGGCCAGGCCGAGAGTATGGGGTATAGTAACACCCCCCAGGACTAATGGTTTGCCTGTTGCAAATCGATGGGCGTCAAAACCGTGTCCGATCCGCATCTGAGGGTTCAAATTATTCTGCATGATTCTTTCCGCTAGAATGAGATCTTCCGGGCTTGTTATCTTCAGGTTTGTCTCAGATCCGGCAACGATTGATACAGGAATGCCTGCCTTTTCAAGCAGTGATGATTCGTCGGTGACGTCTTCTCCGCCTGACTCGAGATACGCCTTTTTAAGAAGCTGGAGTTGTGCCGCCTGCGGTGTCTGGGCCTGCCAGAGCCCCTGGCGATCTATCGTTGCGGTGATCTGTTGATCTGAATCCACTTTTTTCAGAGTGTCCTTGACTGGTACAGCAGCGATAGCGGCACCGTGCTGACAGGCTGCAAGGTAGCAACGGGTTATGAGATCCTGGCTTGCCAGTGGTCTGGCGCCGTCATGGACCAGGACGACATCAATGGAATCATCAAGGAGCGCGAGACCTGCTTGGACAGAGTCCTGCCGTCGTCTGCCGCCGGCTGTAATCGTTACATTGCTCAGGCTGATATCATATTGAGAGAGAAGCTTCCGCGCTTCCTCAAGCCAATCTATAGGAACAACGACAATGCATCGCTGTATGTTTGGATTATTTAGAAATGCCCGAATTGTATGAATAAGAATTGGCAATCCTGCCAGCATGTGGAATTGCTTGGGGTGGCCAAGTTTCATCCGAGAACCGCTGCCGGCGGCGGGAATAATGACAGCAGCCGAAGCGCTCATTTCTGCAGAAGACCTTTCTGGCAGGGGCGATTTGATATGGGACATCCAGAACACAGCTTGCGCTGTTTTCCTGAAGAGGAAAGCTGAAGTGCAGCCCTGAAAGGAAAAAATTGGAGCGGGCTATAAGCCGAATTCTGTTCCCTGAAAAGGGTCATGATCATTTCACTGGGATGTTGATCGCTCAACACCTCTTGCAACCTACCCGGAGATTTCGGACGGGCAGCCCTCAAACATCTCCCTATTTGGTCTTGCTCTGGATGGGGTTTGCCCTGCCTTCCCTGTCACCAGGGAAGCGGTGAGCTCTTACCTCGCCATTTCACCCTTACCCGATAAAATCGGGCGGTTTGTTTTCTGTGGCACTTTCCCCCGGTCACCCGGCGTTCGCGTTACGAACCATCCTGCCCTGTAGAGTTCGGACTTTCCTCTCCGGTTAAAAACCGGAGCGACCATGCACCCGCTCCAGAAAACAGTGTAGTTGGAAAGACCAAAAGAGAAAAGGAAAAAGAAAAATCTCCGAATTGTTTACTGGCCTTGCCGCCGCATTACTCCGAATTTCCAGGTCGATAGTACAGGATACGCTGGCAGGTCGGGCAGTCAAAAATCTGGTCGCCTTTAAGCAACAGGTTGAATTTCTGCGGAGGAATACTCATGAAACAGCCCTGGCAGACACCCTGAACGACATTGACAACAGCCAGGCCGTTACGACGCTCACGGAGGGTGGTGTATTTGCGCAGAACGTTTACTTTTATCCCTTGGGCCTGTTGCTGGCGCAGGGCATCTTTTTCCTTTTTGCCTTTATTGATGTTTTCTATAGTTGCCCGTACTTTTTCAGTTTCTTCGGCCACGCATTCTTTTTCGCCCTTCAGAAGATTTTTTTCCTCACTCAACTGGCTACTCAATTTTTCGACTTCTTCCATGATGGCGACAATTTGCTCTTCACTTTCCTTGGCGCTCTTTTTGCCTTCTTCGATTTCCTTGAGAAGCGCTGTCTGCTCCCGTCCGGTCTGCACCTGCATCATCTTTGACTGCCGATCCTTGACGTGACCCATCTTGTCTGAAACTTCGGCTTCAAGTGCGCGGCGCTCCTTTTCCAGGGTGGTAATCTGTTCCTGGAGGTCGGCGATGAGGGTTTCTTTATCTGCAAGTGCGGTAATGCGCAGATCGAGCGCATTTTGCTCGGCTTTTATTGCATTTTCGATCTGATCTATTTCCAGATCGATGCTCTGGAGGGATATAAGCTGGTCAATATGTTCGTTCAAGGCAATTCTCCTGTGTAAGTGTTTGCTATTGCAAGTTATTCAATATAAGTCAAGACAAAGGGATGGCGCTCTGTCTGTGTCTGCGTGATTGATATATCCCATTTTCGAGAAGTTTTCTCAGTCTGCAGGAAATCGGCTAGAAGACTGATCGCCGGTCGTTCCGTAGCGTAATGCGTACCCTCGATAAGGCAGAAACTTGATTCCTCAGCCCAGCGGGCAACGTGATGCTTGATTTCAGCGGTGAGGAAGATGTCAGCACCTTTTTCGAGAGCAATCCCGGCAAGATCCGAACCGCTACCGCCACAGATTGCAACAGTTCTTATAGTATCGGGAACTTGGCCTGCTATATGGACAGCCTTAAGGCCAAGGGCCTGGCGAAGGTGTTGCAGAAAAGCTGAAGCATTGATACCCTCAGGATACCTGCCGATTCTGCCCATACCCTGTTGGTCTGGCAGGTTTGCCCGAGGGTTGGTTGTCAATGGCGAGAGATCGGCAAGGCCGAGGGCCCGTGCTAGTGCGTCGCTTACGCCATTTTCTGCACTGTCGAGATTGGTATGGCAGGCGATGACGTTGATTCCCTGTTGTAGAGCTATTTCAATGACCCTGCCGACAGGCGTAGTGGTATCGATGGCTGAGATGGGTTGGAAAATCAAAGGGTGGTGCGTAATAAGGGTGTCAGCTCCGATGCTGATAGCTTCATCTATCAGCGTAGAAGTTGGGTCCAACCCTATAAGCAGGGATGTAACTTCCCGTTCAGGGTGGCCGATCAGCAGGCCAACATTATCCCATGGTTCGGCGAGACCAAAAGGGGCATGGGAATTGAGACTGGAGATGATATCCTTTATTTGTGGCGACATAAAAAGTGGCAATAATATCAAGTAATACAATAAAAAAAGGTACAGCCCGGGGGATGTACCTTTTTATCACTCCGTCAGATTCGGGGGTTCATCCCGAATGAGGCGTTGATAAAGAAGAGGAAGGATTTCTTCCTCTCTATTTTTTAAAAGAAAAATTGCGTTTCTCAAGGAACCTGTTGATTGTGGTCAGATTCAATTACATGGTGGGCGCAGTAGGATTCGAACCTACGACCGACCGGTTATGAGCCGGTGGCTCTAGCCAGCTGAGCTATGCGCCCTTTTAACAAGGAAACATACTATATAAAAAGAGGTGAAGGAAAAAGTCAACAAAAAACAGACATGTCTTCGGCGGAACAGATTTCTCCAGATTGGCGACGTATTGGATATATTACAAAACTTGAAGAGACGTGGTAATTATCAGAAGAATATCTATGGTGTCTGTTTGAGGTAGCCAGCCCTGGAAGTCAAGAGGCTGTGTCACATGCTTTGTCCGAGATTCAATAGAGGAGTATTCCTTTGATATATTCAAATCTTCTTATTTTTCTGGTGGCTATTTTCCTTTTCAGCATGAACACTATGGCGGAGGAACCGCTTCTTTCCGGCTGGTCGGCGCTGACTGTCCTCGTCCTGCTTCTTGCAGGATATGACGTTACCGCGCGAAGTCTTTTCAAAACACCAGAAGCTCGAACTTCACCAGGTTATTTTAAGGTCGAGAAGAGACTGACGATCATTGCTTTGCTCTTTTTCATGGCAACCCTCTACCTCTGTGATGCCAAATACTATCTGGCGGTTCTGTCGTTTGGCAATCGCTTCCCGGCGTTTGTCAATATCTCCGGCCTTGCGCTCTTTCTTCTCTTTCTTTCCCTCATGTGGCGAGTTGGCAGGGTGAATTACAGGCACGTTTTCGGGCGAAACTATACAGCTCGTGAATTCATTGCAGTGAATGTGAAAGCGAACCTGCCGATAGTTCTGCCCTGGGTTGTTTTGTCGCTTCTCAGTGATCTTGCTGCCCTCGTTCCTTCTCCGGCTCTGCATGCTTTCCTCGCGTCCGAGTGGGGTGATTTGGCCTTCTTCATGCTTTTTCTTTTTTTCGTTCTGCTCTTTTTCCCGCCGCTGGTCAGACGCCTCTGGGATTGCACCGAACTCCCCGATGGACCCTTGAAACGGCACCTTACTTCTTTCTGTCAGAAACAGGGCTTTTCGGCAGGTTTCTATATCTGGCCTCTTTTTGAAGGTCAGGCCCTCACTGCCGGAGTAATGGGCATTGTTCCTGGACTCCGGTATATTCTCCTGACACCGGCAATAATTGAAACAATGTCCGTGGCTGAACTCGAGGCTATCATGGCCCATGAAATCGGTCATGTCAAAAAAGGCCATCTCCTTCTCTACGCCCTGCTCATTGGAGGATTCAGCGTTTTTGCGGCGATGATGGCAGAACCTTTGGTCTATCTGCTCCTCTCGCGTGAGTCTTTTTATTCCTTAATGGCCAA
>JAIFKM010000062.1 GCA_020049575.1 Desulfobulbaceae bacterium | reverse complement strand
TGGCGTGGAGATCGTCACGACTTTTCTTGAGGATCTCTATAGCTGTCTTCCGCTCTGTTGTATCACGGGCGACCCCCCGGTAGCCAATCAGGATTTCCTGCTCGTCGAAGATCGGCACGGCGTTGTATTCCAGAATCACGATCTTACCGTCCTTCCTCAGAGAGGGTACTTCGAAGCCGCTGAAGGCCTTCCTCTCGGCCAGCAGTTGGGCAAACGCCGTACGTAAAGCCACGGCCTGGTCGGGTGTCGCGAAATTCATCAGGCTGGCATGGGCGATCTCTTCGGGCTGAAAGCCAAGCAGGCCCGCCACATGAGGGCTTGAGTACGTATACCGGCCCTCCCGGTCAGTCTCCCAGATCCAGTCGCTGGTAGTCTCAATCAGGTTGCGGAATCGTTCCTTGCTCTTTTCAAGGGATTTCAACAGGGCTCCACGCTCCATGAAGATGCGCTGTCGTTCCCGATCGGCCATCAGACTCTGGCGAATGGAGTAGAGTGCGAGCAGCGAAATGATCAGCAGGATTCCCGCGGAAACAGCGGAAAGCCTGTGGCGGATTGCGGCGATCTCAGCTTCGATATCATCAACATACAGGCCTGTACCAATGATCCAGCCCCAGGCCTGGAAGCCTTTGACATAGGAGATCTTGGGGACGATTCTTTCGGCCTCGTCCTTCCACTGCCACATATAGTCGACAAAGCCGGCACCTTGCTGCTGAACCACACGGACGAACTCGACAAAGAGGTGTTTGCCGTTCTGATCTTTGTACGTTGAGATATCCTTGCCATCCAGGTCGGAACGATACGGATGCATGATCATCCGGGGGGTCATATCATTGATCCAGAAATAGTCCTTTTTTTCAGGACCGTAGCGCAGTTTACGGATGCGCAGGACAGCCCGTTTCTGGGCCTCTTCCTTGCTCAATTCGCCGTTCAGTTCCCGTTCATGGTACGATTCGACCAGACTCCAGATTGTCTGAGTCAGTTCCATGATCATTTCCTGTTTTCTCTTCAGCAGACTTTGTTCAAACTGTGGCAGGAAGACAAAAAAAATGACGATGACAAAGAGGAGGATGGTCAGAAACGCCGGCAGGGCGATCCGGCGTGAAATCGTATTGGCGAGCTTGTTTAACTTTTTCTCAGGCATGGTTGCAGGCCAGCGCGTAACTCCTCGATACAACCTCCGGGGAGATGAGGGAAAAGCCAGTTATGTCAACGCGATATGATTGCGATTTCCGGGGTGATCCGGCGCTTCTCGGTTTTCGTCCTTGATGAGGCGGCGAACCAGGAACCCATACAGGTGGAAACATCCCTCATGCTTAAACCGTGGCAGATCGATGTTAGGTCATTACACCAAAACGAAATTCTTTCTTGCTCCGGTTTCCGTTGTTTTGACCGTTTGCTTGTTTTTGGTTCGAAAGTTTGACCTTTCTGGCAATCAATCCCTGGTCAACTGCGTGGCATTCGAAATCAACGGTTGCACCGACCTTTAAAAACTGACAACCGACAAGGTCGGCCTTGCACACCATGATGTCCGGCCCATTGCCATTGTCGAGAAATCCTGAGTCCTTGTCTCGAAACCATTTTTTAACTACTGTTTGCAAAAATCCACCTATGAATTTTAATTAATGGGTTAATTCCCAATGATTTGAGCCAGACAATGTCGCCTTTGAAAAGGAATTTCGACAGCGTTGCTCAAACTGTTCATTTGCCTTCTTTCTCTTCAACCTTGGTAAGATATTTTAATCCCTTGGCAATAGAGAGTTCATTTGTGCCTTCGAAAATGACTCTGATCGTGCCACATCTTTCTACCGCAATAATTTTTCCGATACCCCATTCTGCTTTTTTATTATGTCGAACATTCTGACCTTCACATAATATTGCCATGATTCCTGCCTCCCGGGAGATTTGTTGTAAAACGTATTTGCTAATATAAGCATGAAATTGACTAAATCTCAGATTGCTGCGCAAAAAGGGAGAAAGTGTGATCTCAACTGTTCTCGGATTTCAAGCCGTGCTGCAGCCTGTGACTGCCGATCGATGTCACGACTCGATTCGGAGAAAATCTGGAAAAAATGCTATCTGTTGCCATCTTTGATGGTTTTGCTGCTTGTATCGGCACGTTTACCGTGTTCTGCTGCAAGGGAGCAATGCCTGGGAAAGAAACTCCCGCGACCAACGTGGCGCAAGGGGAGGATTTTTCCACATGAATGTTTTCATCCTGGATGAGGAATGTGTGCCTCATTGAATGCATGCGCTCGGCTGATTCTTTCTTACATTCTGACAAAAACCCAATCAGAAGCATGAGAGGCAAATATTCAAATTTCAGCGAATTGGCGCTCAATGAGCGCGAGGGTGAGGATTACACCATAGTCTATCGCGAAGTTGACTCGCGTATTGCCATAATTGCGCCTCATGGCGGAGGAATAGAGCCTGGCACAATAGATATAGCAGATGCAGTTGCTAGCTTAGAGTATACCCTATATGGGTTCAAAGGTGTTAAAAAAAATGGAAATTACATACTCCACATAAACAGCAACGCATTTGATGAACCGTCAGGGGCGAAGGCCTCGAGGAATTCCTTGGTTGCCGTGACAATCCATGGTTGTCAGGACAAAACGGCAATTGTCCTCCTCGGCGGCAGAAATCAGGAACTCAAACAGTATATGCTGTCTGCTTTGAAAGCAGCAGGTTTTGCTGCCGCGATAAGTGAAATCCCAGGGCTCCGGGGGATTGATCCTGAAAACATCTGTAATCGATGCACGAGCGGAAAGGGCGTGCAACTGGAAATTTCAAGAGGATTGCGGGAAAGAATGTTTGATAATCTGGATCATCGTCTGTTGAGAAAGAAGACGATACTCTTTTATTCATTCGTTCATGCTCTCCGAGAAGCCTTGCTCACCTTTGATGAACATCTGCAAATGAGCAGTGCAGCAGGCCCCCGAAACTGTTGAAATTCGCGTTCTTGTTACTCCCGCCTGCGTCGGAGTAACAAGAATTAACAGTTGGGTTCCATTCGCCGCAATCATTTCTTGATGAGAGGATGTCCCATTTCCTGTCGCTGCGCGACATAACATTCCGCCACCTTGCGCGCGACATTTCTGATACGGCCGATATAGCGGGTTCTTTCCGAAACACTGATAGCCTTCCGGGCATCGAGAAGGTTGAAGGTATGTGAGCACTTCAGGCAGTAGTCGTATGCCGGCAGGAGCAATTTCTTGTCCACCAGTTTGTTGGCTTCCTCTTCGTATACGTCAAAGAATGACATCAGCCTTTCAACGTTCGCCTCTTCAAAGTTGAAGGTGGAAAATTCGATTTCAGCCTGGTGGAAGATTTCACCATAGGTGACGGTGTCGTTCCAGGCGATATCATAGACACTTTCAACTCCCTGCAGGTACATGGCGATACGTTCGAGGCCGTAGGTGATCTCAACCGTCGTCGGATGGAGGTCGATGGACCCGGCCAGCTGAAAATAGGTAAACTGGGTGATTTCCATGCCATCGAGCCAGACTTCCCAGCCCAGGCCTGAGGCCCCGAGGGTTGGTGATTCCCAGTCGTCTTCGACAAAACGGATATCGTGTTCCTTAAGGTTCAGGCCAAAGCGCTCGAGACTTCCGAGATACAGATCCTGGACGTTCAGCGGTGAAGGTTTGAGAACCACTTGGTACTGATAATAGTGCTGCAGGCGATTCGGATTAGCGCCGTACCGTCCGTCTGTCGGTCTTCTGGAAGGCTGCGGGTAGGCCGCTTTCCAGGGTTCCGGTCCCAGAGAACGGAGCAGGGTGGCTGGGTGAAAAGTTCCGGCGCCGACTTCCATGTCGTAGGGTTGCTGAATGACACATCCCTGGTCAGCCCAATAGGTGCCGAGGTTGAATATAATATCCTGAAAATTCATCAAGTTCCCTCTTTGTTCGAAGTGCGGATGACGTATGCGCTTAAAAAGCGGCCGGTACAGTGAACATACCGGTTTTGCATGTGTGATGAGTGCTGCTGTATATAATTGCTCTCTTGACTTTTGTCCATGGGCTCATCATTATATTCGGACACGCTACCACAGCACTTCCCGGGGGTAAATCTTTTTTCTCCACATTTTTCTGACCTTTCCACGTTGTCTAGGATATAGAAAACCCTATGATTACATTGAACCAGCATGTTGAAGTGGAACAGCTTCTGCGCCGTTCCAGGAGCATCGCCATCGTCGGGCTTTCTCCCAAAGAAAATCGTCCCAGCAACATGGTCGGTCGGTATCTTCTGGCCGCGGGCTATTCTATCTATCCTGTCAACCCTGGCCATACTGAATTACTCGGCCAGCCTTGTTTCCCGAATCTCTCCTCAATTCCTGTGAAGATCGATATCGTCGATATTTTCCGTCGTGCGGAAGAAGTTCTTCCCTTTGTCGAGGAGGCTGTGCGCATAGGCGCAGCGGCGGTCTGGATGCAGCTTGGCATTGTCAATCAATTGGCCGCCGACTATGCCAGAGCCAATGGTCTTGCCGTCATCATGGATCGATGCATAAAGATCGATCACCTGAATCTCCTATGACCCTTCCGGATTGTCTCTGATCCGATCCTCTTTTCCCCGTAAAGTCTGATGGAACCCAAGATACTCAGCATCCGTGGTGCTCGGATGCATAATCTGAAGAATATCAACGTTGATCTGCCCCGGAATCAGCTCGTGGTCTTTACCGGTCTCTCCGGTTCCGGGAAATCGACTCTGGCCTTCGACACGCTTTATGCCGAAGGGCAGCGGCGGTATGTCGAATCACTGTCGACCTATGCCCGGCAGTTTCTTGGCCAGATGGATAAACCGGATGTTGATGCCCTCGAGGGGCTTTCTCCGGCCGTCTCCATAGAACAGAAGACGACCAGCAAAAACCCCCGTTCGACTGTGGGAACGGTTACCGAGATCTATGATCATCTGCGGTTGCTGTTTGCCCGGTGTGGCCGGCCGTTTTGCCCCGAGTGCGGCAATGAAATCCAGGCACAGTCGGTCGAGGATATGGTGGATATCCTGCTGAACCAGGAAGAGGGAACCAGGATTCTGCTGCTGGCGCCGCTGGTCACCGAAAAAAAAGGCAGACATGAGCAGCTTATTGAACGGGTGCGGAAAGAGGGATTTGTTCGGGTGCGGATTGATCGTGAGGTCCTCTCCATCGAAGAAATTCCCGATCTCGATAAGAACCGTAAGCATACTATAGAGGTCGTTGTTGATCGCCTGGTACTTAAAGGAGACATCCGTCGCCGGTTGTCTGATTCTGTCGGCACTGCGGTGAAACTCTCAGGCGGATTTCTCCTGGTCCACTTTGTCGAGAGCGGGCGGGAGAAACTGTTCAGTGAATTTGCCGCCTGCCATACCTGCTCAATCTCGCTGCCGCAGCCATCGACACAGCTCTTTTCCTTCAACAATCCGCAAGGGGCCTGCCCGGAGTGCAGCGGCCTCGGCGTGAAACAATTCTTTGATCCTGCTTTGGTAGTGCCTGATGAAACCCGGAGCATTGTCGAGGGAGCCATCGCTCCCTGGGGCTGGCGAAAGGAAAACTCCTACACCGGCCAAATCCTGGCTGCTGTTGCCGAGCATTATGGATTTTCGCTTGAAATGCCTTTTTACCAACTGTCTGCCAAGGCGCAGAAGGCTATTCTTTATGGGTCCGGTAGGGAGCACATTCGCTTTGAATACCGCAACGAACGTCGGACAATGACTGATGAGAGGACCTTTGAGGGGGTTATTCCTCAACTTGATCGACGTTTTCATGAGACTCAGTCGAATATGATCCGTGAAGAGCTCGGCAAGTTCATGAACGAGCAGACCTGTCCTGTCTGCCTGGGAACTCGGCTGAAACCCGAGGCCCTGGCCTATCGGGTGGGGAACTGGTCCATACATGGCCTTGTCTGCCTCTCAATCGAAAAGATCCTTGCCGAGCTTCCACTCCTGCCACTGAGTCAGCGGGAACGCAAGATCGGTGAGCCTATTCTCAAGGAAATCGTTGATCGACTTGCCTTTCTCGAGGATGTCGGTCTCGGTTATCTCTCATTGGAAAGAAGGGCTGGCACGCTTTCGGGAGGAGAAGCCCAGCGTATTCGGTTGGCATCCCAGATAGGATCGAGGCTTGCGGGAGTTCTCTATATTCTCGATGAGCCGAGCATCGGGCTGCATCAGCGGGACAACCAGAAATTGATAAATACCCTCATTGAATTGCGAGATCTCGGCAATACCGTCATTGTCGTCGAGCATGACACCGATACTATTCTTGCTGCCGATCATGTCCTGGACATGGGCCCCGGGGCCGGAGTCCATGGCGGCGATGTCGTGTATAACGGCACTGTGGCGGGCCTCCTGGCTTGTGAATCTTCGGTTACAGGAGCATATCTTACCGGCAGAAAAGCTATATCTGTGCCGGATCGAAGGCGGTCCGTACCGCCAAAGATGAAGAATGCCCTGAGAATTGACAATGCCTCGGTGAATAATCTGCAAGGAGTCAGCGTGGATTTCCCACTGGGGGTCCTCACTTGCGTCACCGGAGTTTCCGGTTCCGGCAAGAGTTCTCTGGTCATCGAGACGCTCTACAGGCTTGCTAAAAAAGGCCTTGGCAAAAAAGCAGCGGCAGTTGAGCTTGATGGAGCAACACTCAAAGGGTTGGCCTCCATCGACAAGATTGTTGATATTGACCAGAGCCCGATCGGCCGAACCCCGAGATCAAACCCCGCAACCTACACCGGAGTATTTACGCCGATCAGGGAACTCTTCTGCCGTTTGCCCGAATCCAGAGCAAGGGGGTACAGTGCCGGCAGGTTCAGTTTTAATATCAAAGGCGGCAGGTGTGAGAGCTGCGATGGAGAGGGCGAGATCAGGATCGCCATGCATTTTCTGCCCGATGTCTATGTCCTCTGCGAAAAATGCCATGGTAAACGATATAACGCGGAAACCCTCGATATTACCTACCGGGGCAAGAATATCCACGAAATCCTATCGTTGACCGTTGAAGAGGCGCTGGAGTTCTTCAGGAATGTGCCCGCCATCTTCAATAAACTGCAGACTCTGTATGATGTCGGCCTTACCTACATTACTCTCGGGCAGTCCTCAGTGACTCTATCCGGCGGAGAGGCGCAGCGAGTTAAACTGGCACGTGAACTGTCGAGCCGGAGCAGCGGCAAGACACTGTATATTCTCGACGAGCCGACTACAGGGCTGCATCCTGCCGATATTCAACATCTTCTGCATGTTCTCAACCGGCTCGTAGAGCAGGGAAATACGGTTGTGGTGATTGAACATAATCTGGATGTTATTAAAACTGCCGACTGGCTTATTGATGTCGGGCCAGAAGGTGGTGATGGCGGGGGCCGGATCATTGCGAGTGGCAGACCCGAGGATGTGGCCTGCAATGATCAATCTCATACCGGGAAATTCCTGGCTCCGTTGCTCCAAAGGTTGGTCCGCAATTCTTGAAAAGCTTGCTTGAAATGGGCAACTGAAGTTTAATGCCCGCGTATATGTTCGCGATTGCCGGTTCGTCAAGTTCAGGCAGGCGATTGAGAAAACAATTCATTTAACGAGGTATGTAATGGCTGAAAAAAATGGAAATGCTGAGGCCTCAGCGCGGCCTGAGTTCCGGATGCAGAAAATGTATATTAAGGATCTTTCTTTTGAGAATCCCTATGCCCCTGAGGTCTTCATTACACCTCAGAAATCCGAACCGAAAGTGGAACTCAATCTGAATCTGAATAACAAGAAAGTGGATGATGACCACTGGGAAGTCACCCTGCAGATTACCGCCAAGGTAGTTTCCAAGGACGAGGATAAGGCGATGTTTATCCTTGAGGTTGAACATGCTGCAGTTTTTCTATTGAAGAACATTCCGGTTGAACACCTTGATATGGTACTCAAAGTGGATTGTCCGACTTTGCTCTTTCCCTTTACTCGCCAGATTGTCAGCCAGGTCTCTGTTGATGGTGGCTTTTCGCCCTTTCTTATGGAGCCGATCAATTTCATGGCCCTTTTTCAAAATGCCAAAAAACAGAGAGAGGCTCAGAGCTGAAATAGAAAAAGGCCGTCTGCCTAGAGCAGACGGCCTTTTTGGGTAGTGCCATCAAGCCAGAAAATGGGTTTTTCTATAAACCTGTTGTGACAAAATTATCAATGAGGGTTGTCACACCTTTCTCTATAGCTTTGTTGAAGAGCGCATCGTATTGATTGTCAGCAAAGAAGGTTTCCGGAGAAACTTTCACATCCACTCTGTTGGTCCAGATGACATTCCCTGAAGTTGCCTCCTGGACCCAGACCCGGAGTTGCACCACAGCCTGATCGACGCGGCCACTGTTGTACGAAGCGCTACCGATTTCACTGCCGATCGAGCCCCACAATATGGCGTTCGCATCGGCTCCATCACTCAAGCCGAAGATCGTGTCGCCCTCGTCAGAATCCCAGGGCCAATTGCTGTGTTCGTAGCCAACACGAGCCCCCAGTGCGGCGCCAGTAATTTTTTGATTGAGCTCATCATAGGATTCTGAACTGGCAAATCCCATCATGATTCTGCTGGTACCGCCGTTGATGAATGGCAGGATACCTTTTTTCCAGGGCTCCCAGGTAGCTTCCTGGCGGGTCTTATATTCAAGAATTCGACCTCTGACAACATAGTCAGCCTTGAAATGGCGTCCTATTTTAGCAACTTCCTGCGAAGTCAAGCCATGTGTGCCGGGACTATTGCTGGCGCTGGTGTTTGCCGTGGTATTCTGCTGGGAAATGTAACGGGAGATCTCGCCTTTCATGGTGTCAGACCAGTCATTTGACATTTCATTGACCATGGAGACAGATTTCGTCTCTTCGTACGGAACGACATTGATCACACCTTCATTGACAAGGTACAGGAAAACGTCCTCCTGTACCGGCAGCCCGAAGCCATTCGCGGAGAATCTATCCGTGAGAGTCTCGGTCACTGCCATGTTTCTCCTGTAAGCAGAATCAATATTGCCTGCGTAGGAGTAGTCTGCGAAAGGCAGAATGACGACACTCCGTCCTTTTCCTGGCGCATCAAAACCTGGTGCTGCCGGAACATTCAAGGTCTCAACGACTGTCTGCCCGCAACCAGCCAAAGTCAGTGCTAAAATTCCAACGACCAGATATTTCAGCCTCTCCATAATTGTCTCCCTACCTGAAAATGTATGTTATCTGATTAAAGAATGTGTTGATCTCAACTTAGATGATGCTGGGCTTCAACAGAATAATAAGCTCCCGTTTCTGATTTGTTTTTTCTTCATAACCAAAGAGATATTTGATAAGCGGAATGCTTCCCACGACAGGAGCAAATTCGCCTTGACTATCTTTAACATCACTGATGAGGCCACCAATAACGAGCATCTCGCCATTCTTCACCCTGACTGTAGTACTCATCTCCCGGACATTTACAATAGGTAGACCAACTGTCGCACCTAGTGTGCCAACATCTCTATATTCGATTGGTTCCAGAAGTTCAGAGTTGCGGTAAGGGCCATGCCGATACCTGATAGGATGCGTTCTGTGTTTACCGTGTAGGTGACGATGCCTGATTCAGAGTCGAGATCAGATTCGATATTATCTATATAAGTAACATTTCGGCCTACGGTTATGAGCGCAGGCTGGCCGTTCATCACGCTGATTTTAGGATTGGAGAGTACTGTTGTATCGCCTTGTTCTTTTAAGGCGTTGAGGAAGACAGTGAAATTCTGCGGGTTAATCGAAACCTTCGAGACAAAACGGGTAGGATCTTGAATCTTGCCATGGTTGGTGCCATCATCCCAGACACCATTGGTGCCATCTTCATTGGCAAAGACAAACGGATACACCTGGCCACCAAGTGCCTTGGAACCGAATTCGATCGCGCCGTCCACGCTGAAATTCTTCAGCACTTCGCTCCAGTTGATACCTATGCTTGAGTTATCGGTGAGACGAACTTCGATTATCTTGGCTTCAATGTTTATCTGCTTATACAGTTCTTTTTTCAAAGACTTGAAATACACATCAAGCCTGTCTAAAATCGGCCTGGGTGCTGTAACTGTGATCAGCCCAATTGGCTTATCAATAATGTAGATATTTTTATTGCCAGAGAGGCGTCGTGTTGCTTCAGCAACGACCTTTTCAGTCTTATTATCCCCACCATCATTTTGAGATTGTGTAGCCGGTTCGCCCTCTACCTTCTCAGTTTCGACTTTCTGGGTTACAGCTTCAGTGGTCCAGACGTCAAGAATGGAATTGATGTTAGCCTCAATGCTCTTCCACACATCAAATTCGTTGTCGCTGCTTTTTAACTCAATCGTTCCATCTATATTGTTTGATTCTTCCTGGCTGCCAAGGACATTGCCACCGGTTCCGGTCTTATAGTTTTGTTTGGTAAAGGGCATGGCAATATGGAACTGCCGTGTCTCTTTATATTTGATAACAATAGTGTTTCCTTCAAGTTCATGAAAATAATCAACCTGACGGAGGAGGTTGGCGACAGCCTCGTTGTAATCGTCACCAGCATTGATATCGACATCGACAAGAACCTTCTGGTCAACATCACTCGCCCAGGAGATATTCATGTTCTTTATGGCTGCCAGCCTCTTCATGATATCCCAGAGGGGCTGCGGCCCACGGGTTGATTTGATCGTCGCGCCGACTTTCATCCCAACTTCTTCGCTTTTACTCAACTCGTCCTTGCTCTCCTGACCTACCAGGTAGGATGGGGTCTGGTATTGCACCGGTAGCGTAGGAGGTGCAGTGGCTTTTGTGGCAGTAGGATCAAGCGGGTTCTCGGTCTGCAGTGCGCCGGGATCCTGTTTGTCAGGTGCCTTGTCCTTGGATTGCTGCATTGAACTGCATGCTGAGAGCATCAGGAGCAGCAAGAGGCTACTGTAAAAGAACATGTTTTTTAAGGACTTCATAAAAACCTCTTGGGCTAAAAAAAATATACGCATCAGTTATTCAAGCTCTACGATCAAGCGAATCGACTACGATTTCAACTAAAAGCCTTTGGCTGCCAGTCGACCATAAATAAATTTTTTAAGATCTGGTGCTAGAGGGAAACCTGAGGCGATAATAGCCTTGTATTGTTGAGTCGCCTTGTCGGCATTTCCCATTTTATCGAATATCCTGGCCTTGGAAATCATTGTGTCTACGGTTTCGCCGTAGGCCGCATTGTACTTATCCAGTAAAGTGATTGCCTGATCATTGCGACCGCTGTTCTCACAGAAGGTTGCATAACTGATCAAAGCCTCTTTCATAGGCGGAGTGCCACTTATACTCTGGGTGAAATATTCGACAGCATCCTGGTTTCGCTGCATATTGGCAGAGGCAACTGCGGCGTATAAGGCAGCCCGGGTATTGGTCGGTTCTTGTTTGAGGCTTTCTTTGGCGTAGTGTACAGCTTTAGCGTTTACGCCGAGATTTACAAGATACAGTGTTGCCAATCTGTTGGATATTTTTGCATTGGTCGGCCAGAGTTTATTCGCTTGCTCGTAGAGATCGGCGGCCTCTTCGTAATTTTCACTCTCATCTGCAAGCTGGGCTTTACGCAAAAGTTCCTGGGCAGCCAAGACTTCTGGAGAAAGATTTGCCGACTGTTCGATAACGAGGGCGTCCTGCTCGACAATTTCGGTGTCGGCCTCAACAGTGAGGTTATCTTCCATGCGATCCGGCCAGATAAATTCTTTCTTCTTGGGATAGATGACGATGGTATTGAAGCGTTCTTCTTTTTTGAGGTCAGCAAGATTCAAAATAATATCAAGTGCAAAATCCCAGGGGACATCGCTGAGTGCAAGCGTCAGGGCGCCGGTGACTGATTCGTCCACGATGATGTTGAGATTTGTAACCTGGCGGAAGAGACGGAATACATTATGAAGGTCAATCTTGTAGAAATCTACACTGATTCGTTCCTTATTGTATCCTGCGAAGGCAAAAGTGTCTTCGATAGCTGATTTGGCTTTTACTGGTTTACCAGATACAGCTGGAGCCTTACCATCTTGCGCCAGCATATTCTCTGTCTCGCTAATAAGAGAATCGAGTGTTTTGTCGTTTTCTGCGGAAGGTTTGGGCGATGTGGTCATCGCTCCGGGAAGAGTCGGATTCTCTTGAATGGTGACAGTCAGAGCCCCAGTTTCATCTGAAATAGTGTAGTCGAAAAGATCTGGCTTTGCGGAATCAAATATGATTCTGGCGCCGGTTCCTTGCGGAGCCACCCGAATCTTATCGACTGAGGTCCCAACTTTCTTTTCACGGACCAACTCAGAAATGTTTACATTTTCGATGTCAATAAACATCTGAGGTTTTTTCCCTGCGTTGCCGGCTAATTTGTCAGAAGTGTATTTGACGAGGGGGGCTGAACTGACAAAGGTTACCGTTGTTGCAGACGGAGAAGTTTTTACGAGAATATCTGTCAAGGCGGGTACACTTCCGGCAAGCGGAGTTAAAACCTTGGGGGCGGATGATGCAATTGCCGGCATAACCTGGATTTTGATGTTATTGCCGTTACGTGAGACTTTGTAATCGTGCGTATCAGCGATGGTGAACTCGAATCGCGATATCGGCGGTGCCTGATCACTGAGGGTAGAAGTCTGCAGAGAAACGAATGCATTTGCAGGAAAAAGCGCAGATTGAGGGTTGATGGATGGGTCAAAAGCGGCATCTGCGATATCAAGCACCACTCTGAAAGGAGAGAACCTTTCAGAAACTGTATAGGCAGGCTCCGATCCTCCCAAGATGTCCAGGGTCAGAGTGTTGCTATCAAGATTGGCCTGAATTTTGGAGATCTGATAGATGTTCGATTTCTCTTTGCCCGGAACTGTATCAGCAGAAAAAGCAACCGTACAAGACAGGCAGATAAGAAAACTGAGCACCGAGAAAATGGTCGATTGGGATATGAGTAACCTCTTGTACATTTTCTATTTTTCTCCCTCTTTTTTTAATACCATGTCGATATGCGTTATAATCTTTTTTCCAGCGCGAGTCTGGGCGATTTCTTCAATGAGAACCTTGTTGGGTACAATGCTTTTAACTACGCCGCGTTTTCCTATCTTTGTACCTTCGGTTATGACATACCCTTTGCCGGTAAAATCCTGCACCATAGCCACCTTTTCACCTTCTTTTTCCATCAAGGCGACAAGAGTGAGTTGTGCGGGTTCAAAAACCTGCATCCCGGTGAGTTCTTCGTCGGTTTCAACAATCTCATTCATATCACCAGTTTCCTGGGTGGCAGCCTTTTCAGTAATGAAGGGCACAAAGGGATCGGCTCGGTTTTCTAGAATATACTCAAAAGATTTGGTTTTCTTAGATTGCTCGGCTTGAGTCGCAGTTGGTGTTTTTTCTGCAGTCACCGCTGCCTGCGAATTTCCTTCCGAAAAGAGAAACACTGCAAGACAGGATCCAAGAATGAATAATGCAACTGTACTGGGTTGCAACAGGCCGTGAAGAGTCTTTATCTGGGTTTTCATAAAGTATCTATTTGCTCTCACTTTGCTTTTTCTGGCTGTTTGGGAAGTTCAACGTTGGTGAAGCGATATGTTACCAACGTACAATCTGAATTAAGCAGCATTTCCCCCTTCTCTTTTGTGGGAGCGGTCATTTTTATGTTCGACACGGTGACAATACGGGCAAGTTTGCTGACCTGGTCCAGAAAGGATCCCATGTTGTGGTACGGACCACGGACGTTAATGGAAATAGGGATCTCTGCATAGAAATCCTGTGGTACATCGGGAAGTGGCTTGAAGGTGAGAAAGTCTAAGCCAACACCTTGGCCGGCGGCTGAAATATCCTTGAGGAGTTGCGGAATTTCCTTTTCCTTGGGCAGCAGCACGGCAGCTTCATTAAAGATTCTTTCAGTTTCAGCGAGATCCCGCTTGAGTTTTGGTAGGTTGCTCTCTTTGGCGCGCAACTCAGTTATCTGTTTATCGAGCGTCTCCTTCTGCTGCGTCAGGCCGGTAATTTTCTTTGCGTTTGGCTGGTAGAAGAGGAAGAAGAACATCACTACCGGAAGGAGCATGAAAACAATGAGAGCCGCAATTTTGATCTTAGGCTCAAGAGGGATATACTTGGTGTCAAGAAATTTCTCAATTGATGCGCTGCTTGTTTTCATGCTGTCAGATTATCCGAATATTCAAATTGGTTAATGAGTATTATTTTGTTACAGCCACTTCTGCCTGCGCTGCTTGGCCAATTGAGCACGTCAGTACAAAACTCTTGAGATTCCTTTCGGAAACAACTTTGAGTGATGAACTCGTGAGATTAACATCCGTGATATAGGGTGATTCCTTGAGCTTGTCCATAAATTGGGCCACTGTCTCATTGTCCAGCGCAACGCCAGTCAGATTCAGGGTAGTACCTTCCTGGCTGAGGGAGTCCAGCCACATTCTCTTGTTGTCAACTGTATTGGCAACTTCGTCAAGGACTCGCACAGTTAACGAGGAGTCTGCTTTCAACTTGTTGATAATGCCTGTTTTCCGTTCCAGCTCTTCTTTCTGTTTCTTGATTTTTTCAATATCGGCAAGAATGGGGGCATATGAATCTTTGACGCGGGTCAGATCCGCAATTTGAGTTGTCAGGGCATTGATTTTACCTGTCTGAAAGATCGCAAGCAGTCCCAGGAAAATAAGAAGACAGAAGAAAGCCACAATCGCACTGAGGATCTGGTTACGTGCTTTTGCCCGCTTTTTAAGCTGTCGGATCGGTAGCAGGTTTATTCTGAGCATATCTCTTCCATTGAAGGGGCTGAAGCCCTAAATAACTGATGGTCTAATGGCTATACCAGTGGCAATTGCCATTTCAGGGCCAATACTTTTTAGATATTCAGGATCAATTTTTTTATCATTCGAAACCATATTGGCAAAAGGATTGAATATCTCAACAGTGAGCGATGTCTCTTTGACGAGAAAATCCGTTAAGCCGACAACTTTTGACCCGCCACCGCTCAATACCAATTTGGTTAAGGGCGCATCGGGATGATTGGCGTGGTATAAATCGATTGCCTTCTTGATTTCCAGGACCCATTGTGTGCAGGTTGTTGAAAAAATCTTCTCGATCCGGGCTTGCCTGTCTCCTGCGGGGATAAAGCCGAGTTTCAAGGCCTCTGCTTCTTCGAAATCAATATCTAAAGCTCCCTGCAGCTGTTCCGTTAACTGGCGGCTGCCTACGACGATATCTCTGGCAACTACGGATATTCCGCTTGAAAGGATATTGATGTTCATTTTTGATGCACCAATATCGACAAGCGCAACATTGTCAATTTTCGGATAACTGTGCTCATAAGTATTTTCAAGAGCAAAACCATCCACATCAACAATTACCGGGATAAGGTTGATCCCCTTGAGCATGTCCAGATAATCATCAACGATTTCTTTTTTTGCTGCGACGAGCATGACATCGGTACGCTCGATGGTATCTGTATTGGTCTTGAGATCCTGGAAATCCAGGTAAACATCTTCAATATCAAATGGAATATACTGTTCTGCTTCAGCCAGAATGTGCTCTTCGAGCTGCTTGTCGTCCATCACCGCAAGGTTGACTTTTTTTACGATGACAGAATAGCCGGAGATCGAAAAACCAACTTTTTTATTTTTGATTTTGAGATTGTCAAACAAGCTTGAGATGGCCTTGCCTACTGCCTCGGGGTCATTGAGAGTACCGTCATCCACTGCGCCTTCTGGCAGAATGACACTGCCAAGAGCTACAACAGAGTAGGCCTTGTCAGTCCGCTTGAGTTGACAGACTTTTACAGCATGAGAGCCTATGTCAACACCTACAACCAGATTGTCTTGAGACAGAAACGGCAGATTCATGATGTTTGCGGAGGAAAAATTAATCAATAATTACAGCATAACCAAAATGGATAGCATCGCTAAGCTGCAGACTTTTCATGATAATTATTATATAGGACATATAAAAAATTGTTTGTCAAGAAAAAGTAGCAAAGGGCGAGAGAAAAAATGCTTTTTAAACAAGAAGTTAATCGGCTGCGACTGAGGCTAAGTTGTTTTTGTCTACAATATATAGTTGAAATATTTTCAGTCTGTTCTTTATGTGGTATATATCGACCGGTTTGCCCTGAAATTAAAAGAAAAAGCGAGAATATGTCCGATTTGTTGAGTTGCGTTGAACTCACTTGTAATTCGAGGCTGATTCAAGTATTTTGGGCTTGCGCTGGGAACGCCGGATATCGGCAAACAAAGAAAAATCACTGAGGGGCAGGACGTTGAGCGGAGATACTGGAAATAAGTCGGTCATAAGAGAGTATGTTGAAGCCATTGTCATTGCGATTTTGCTGGCACTCTGCATACGCACATTTGTGGTCCAGGCTTTCAAGATTCCTTCGGGATCGATGCTGCCTACCCTGCAGATCGGTGATCACCTGCTGGTGAATAAGTTTATTTATGGAATTAAGCTTCCCTTTACCGGTAAAATCCTCCTGCCCTGGAAGACACCGATTCGCGGCGACATTGTTGTCTTCAGGTTCCCCAAGGATCGGAAGGTCGATTATATCAAAAGAGTTGTTGGGGTGGCGGGAGATAAGGTCGAAATAGTGAACAAAAAGCTGATGAT
>JAIFKM010000085.1 GCA_020049575.1 Desulfobulbaceae bacterium | reverse complement strand
ACCACGCCGATCTCGTCCTCCACCTGCTCGACAACAATATCAACCTCCTGAGAAAACTGGGCCATCAGGGTAAAGACGCTGGTCCCGGGTGTCATCGGGTAGGCAAAAACCGCATTGCAGCCACCGGCCAGAGCACCAAGGGCAACCGCATCCGCCCCGCTGAGCAGCAGATCACCTTCGATTCCAGATGGTTGCCCTATATCCAAAGGGATCTTTTCGGTGATCCGCAATTGTTCTCCCAGATCGTAGCCTCTGTTGGCCGCGAGAATATTGGGGGCAGTATGCACATCACCTTTCGCGGCAAAATGTTCAGTGATCTTCAGCAGCAAGATCTCACGGTCAAGGCCGAGCAGGCCGCAGATGCTGCCAAGCGCCACCGAGTTGGCAAAGATCTTCTGGCCAATCTCCACCGCGATTGCCGTAAAAGGCAGAGCAAAACCTTTGGCCCCGTCGAGAACTTGCTGCTCACCGAGAATCAGGGTGTCTTCGCTGACCCTGCCTGCCAAATGGGCAATCACCCCGGTTTTCAGCGGCACCAGCAAGTCAATGCTCTCGACATGAGCCTGCAGACGGGCAGTGTGCAGCCGTATCTCGGAGGTATTGATACCGCCCCTGACCCTCGACATATACTCTTTCGTGGCAAACACGTGAAAGCCGCAATCTTTCGCCACTCGGACCAGTATTGACTCAATATACTGAACCCCTTGGCCGGCTTCACCACCCAGAACTATCGTATATCCCTGTGTCTGTTTCATGCTCAGTTTCCTTTGCTGACGGAGGAAATTTCCTTCAGCCATACCTGCGAGAATTATGCTCGAGGTTTGTTCGATTACAGATGAATTCTTTTCTCCACGCTGTCCGTCTTACCGTAATGCATGGCTCGCTGGAATTCTACTGTCTTTCTTACTTCAGTGACACTCTGGAACCTGAACATTCGCTCTTAATTCTTTATAATTTGGAATACGGAGAATAATATTCTTGACATTGAATATATGCGAGAATATTATCACCACATAAGGAGATTTTGAAAAATGATAGATGAAACAAGTCTTGAAATCCTGCGAATCCTTCAGGAAAAAGCCAGGATTCCCAACATTGAGGTATCCCGGCAGGTTGGACTAGCCCCCTCGGCTGTGCTCGAACGCATCCGCAAGATGGAGAAACAGGGAGTTATTGACGGCTATGAGGTTCGCCTTAATCCCGGACGGTTTGCCAGCAGCCAGATAGCCTTTATCCAGGTAATGGTCAGCGCACAGACTGAGACCGCTAAAATAGGACTGCAACTGGCCGCAATTCCCCAGGTCCAGGAAGTTCATTTCACCGCCGGCGAGGATTGTTATCTCATCAAGATCAGGGCCGCCGACACTGCCGAGTTGGGAAAACTCCTGCACTCCCGAATTTCCAGTATCGAAGGTGTTATTGCCACCAAAACAGCCCCGGTCCTCGCCACCTACAAGGAAACAGCCCGTATCCCCATCCCCTAAATTCCATGAGATAATCCGCCATGCCAATGTCCGAAGCTTTCAAAAATCGTCTCCTGCCGGTCCTTCCTCGAACAATCGAGCATTTCGGCACCCCATTCCATATCTATGACGAGGCCGGAATCAGAGAAACCGGTCGGCGATTGAAAAATGCCTTTGCCGGCATAGAAAATTTTCGTGAATTCTTCGCCGTCAAAGCCCTTCCTAATCCCAGAATTCTGGAAATCATGGGTAGCATGGGATTTGGCTACGACTGCAGTTCCATCTCCGAGTTGCTTCTCAGCCGAAAGGTCGGAGGGCGCGACGAAGATATCATGTATACCTCCAACAATACCAGCCATGATGAGTTCATCGCAGCCGCAGCCGATGGCGGCAGCATCCTCAATCTCGACGATATATCTCTGCTTGCCAAGGTCCCGGTGATGCCCGAACGTATCTGCTTCCGCTACAATCCTGGACCGCGCCGGGTTGGCAACGATATCATCGGCAACCCGATCGAGGCGAAATACGGGGTAAGCCATGACCAGATAGTCGATGCCTACCGCCAGGCCAAAGAGCGTGGAGCCCAACGCTTTGGTTTGCACACCATGCTCGCCTCGAATGAGCTGAACCATGAATATATGGTGCATACCGCCGAGATGCTGCTGGAATTGGTAGAATTCATCGCCCAGGAAGTGGGCATCAGCTTCGAGTTTATTAACATTGGCGGAGGACTGGGCATTCCCTATCAGCCTGAGGCAAACGAACTGCAGATTGAGGTTATGGGGCGTGAGATAACTACGGCCTTTCAGGCTTTCCGGCAACGCAACGGCTACACCCCTGCCCTCTTTATGGAAAGCGGCCGCTACATGACCGGCCCGCACGGGGTACTGGCGGTCAAAGCGATCAATCGCAAGGAGATCTATCGAACGTATGTCGGAGTGGATGCCTGCATGAACGCCCTTATGCGACCAGCGCTCTATGGTGCCTACCACCATATCGACGTTCTCGGCAAAGACCTCGCCGGTGGCATGGAGGTCGTCGATGTGGTAGGATCTCTATGCGAAAACAACGATAAATTCGCGGTACAGCGCCAACTCCCGCAGATAGTTGATGGAGATATTCTGCTCATCCATGATACCGGCGCCCACGGCCATGCCATGGGTTTCAACTACAACGGCACCCTTCGTCCGCAGGAGCTGATGTTACGAGAAGACGGCAGAATCGACCTGATCCGCCGGAGGGAAACCCTCGATGATTATTTTGCCACCTTGAATTTTGAGGAAGATTCCCTGCCCCCGAAGGTTTGAGTCACCATCTGCGAGCACGTACAGTCGAAGAACGACACGGGTACATTTTATTGATATCACGCATCTTTCACTGCAAGTGCAGCTTCAGTCCGACGGTTATTCCAGCAGGGCCGTCGGAATGGCACCAGCCGCGGGATGATGCTGGTGCCTCCTTGTCGATTCAGCTCTTTTCTTTACTTTTCCACCTGATCAATGGTAGATAAAGAACATCAATCTGCAGAATTTTTCTGTATCGTAGCTTCTTCCAACTCCGTGGGCCCATGCACATTTCTTCATCTCTATTCTGTCGTGTATCAAGAAGCAGCCTGACCTGTATTCCCCCTGCACTCACGCTCATGCTGTTTTTTCTCTATTTTGTCCTGCCACAGGCAGCAATGGCAACAGACCAATCTGAAGAACTCAGCAAGGCCTTGGCCAGCCATATAAAATATTCAGTAGAACAACTGCAGAGTATTGATTCAGCCGAGCCTTTGATAGCATCCAGAGATCGGTGCCTTGCAACAATTTATCACGGGACGGGCGCTGTGCCACTGTGGGTGACCGAATCAGGACCGAATCCCCGCGGGATTATCGTCTTCGATTTGCTCAGGGATGCCGGCAACGAAGGACTGGTACCTGCAGATTATCAGACGGAGGAAATAAGCAAGCTCTGGAATTCGCTAGATGTGAGCGACCTCGCGCAGCTCGATGCCCTGTTGACCTACAATCTGTTACGCTATGCCCATGATGTCAGCTATGGCCAGCTCGGATCCTATGCTCTTAATCCGAATATCCTGGCAGATACCGGTCGGCAGGATTTTGATCCTCTGAGCACCGCGCAGATGATTCTCGCTGCCCCGAACTTCTCCGAATATCTCACATCTCTTCCTCCCGCTCACCAGCATTACGCCTCCTTGAGGGAGGCCCTTAAAACCTACAGAAAGCTTGCAGCAGACGGCGGCTGGAAATCGATTCCTGCCGGCCCCGTTTTCCATCCGGGTGAAATCGACCCCCGCGTGCCAGCCATCCGCACACGGCTGCAGATCACCGGCGATCTTGAAAAGATCACAGACTCCGGCACGGTGTATGATACTGCCTTGAAAAAGGGCGTCATACACTTTCAGAGAAGGTACGGCCTCGAACCCGACGGGGTGATCGGGCCCCAATCCATTGCCGCCATGAATATCCCGGCAAAGCACCTGGTTAACCAGATCATCGTCAATATGACACGATGGCGGTGGCAGGCTCATGACCTGGGAGAGAAATATGTCCTCGTCAACATTGCCGGCTACAATCTGAAGGCTGTGCAGAATGGTGAAATCAAGCTTGATATCCCTGTTATTGTTGGAGAACTGAAAAACCAGACGCCGATATTCAGCGACCGGATCCAGCACTTGGATTTCAATCCCTACTGGACCATCACCCGCGATATCGCCAGTAAAGAGGAGTTGCCCCGACTCCAGCAGAATCCCCGTTATCTCGTCGACCGCAAGGTGCGGCTCTTTTCGAGCTGGGATGCAGATGCAGTCGAGCTCGACAGCACCAAGGTCAATTGGAATTCAATATCAGCCGCCCAGATGGCCCGCTACAAGCTGCGCCAGGACCCTGGCCCCTTGAATGCCCTTGGCCGGATTAAATTCGTTTTCCCCAACCGCTATGCCATTTACATGCACGATACCCCAAAACGCGACCTTTTCAGCCGATCGAGTAGAAACTTCAGCCATGGCTGCATCCGGGTCAGTGACCCTCTTGCTCTGGCAGCCTTTGTCCTCGAAAAGGAAAAGGTTGCCTGGACTTCAGATAAGATCAAAGAGACGATCGATACCGGCAAACGCAAAGTGGTGAATTTGACAGCCCCCCTCTCTGTTCATCTCACATATCAAACAACCTGGGTTGACAAAGAGGGATCAATCCATTTTAATAGGGATGTTTATGGTAGGGACACCGAACTTTCCTTGGCACTCTTAGGAGAAAATCGACAAACTCAATACAGACAATAGGACGCCAGATGCGAACAAACGAGACAATTAAAAGGTTTTTCCTGAGCCGGCGTAAATTTCTTACGGCCTCCGCCCAGCTGGCTCTCGGATTGCTCCTCAGCACACCACTCGACGCCCTTTCAAGTACCGCAGAACCCCACATGCTCTCCTTCGTTCACACGCATACCGGAGAGCAGCTCGAAATAAACTATATTCCTGGCCGATACCCCAAAGCGGCAAAATCACAGCTGAAGACCTTTCTCCGTGATTACCGCACCGGCGATACCCATTTCATCGACCCCACTCTGATGGAAATTCTCAGTCGTATCCAGCGACTCAGCGGCAGCAAAGGGGTCTATGAGGTCATCTCCGGCTACCGCTCTCCCCGGACCAACGCCTACCTGAGATCAAAGAGTCCAGGAGTTGCCCGGGACAGCCTGCACATGCGCGGCCAGGCCATCGATGTCCGACTGACCGACATCCGCACCAGGGAATTGCGTGACATAGCGAGACAATTGCGCTATGGCGGAGTGGGCTATTATGCGAAATCGGACTTCGTCCATCTCGATACCGGTGAATTCCGGATCTCTTTCCAGCCATCGCTGATGACTGGAAAGGCGCTTTAGCCTGCCACTGCACTATGTCCATTGATATCGACGACTTCCTGACGACGGTGGCCGGGGCCGTTGCGCATCTCCAGGTTCCAGTCGTAGACCTTATTGCCGTCCAGACCAGCGATCCCTACAGGATCCTGGTTGCCACCATTCTCTCGGCTCGTACCAAGGACGAGGTCACGGCCCTCGCGGCCGACCGCCTCTTCCGACTCGCTGAGGACATTGCGGCTCTCTCCCGGCTCTCCGAAGAGCGCATTGCCAAGGCTATCTACCCGGTGGGTTTCTACAAGAGTAAGGCCCGCTACCTGAAGCAGCTGCCTGAATCGCTCCAATCCTTCAATAATATTATCCCGGAAACGATCGAAGAACTCGTCACCCTGCCGGGTGTCGGCCGCAAGACTGCCAATCTCGTCCGCAATGTGGCCTTTCATAAACCGGCGATCTGCGTTGATACCCATGTGCACCGGATCATGAATATCTGGGAGTATGTCACGACCGACAGCCCCCTCAAGACCGAGATGGTTCTGCGCGAAAAACTTCCCGAGCACCACTGGCCAAATGTCAACTCACTGCTCGTAGCCTTCGGGCAGTCCATCTGCCGCCCCGTAAGCCCCCAATGCGATATCTGCCCCCTTGCCGGGAAATGCCCGCAACGAGGCGTCATGCCGAGAAAAAACATGAAAAAATCAAGCCCCGCCGACCAGAAACCCTACCGTTTCATCTCTTGGAACGTCAACGGCATCAGGGCTGTTGAACAAAAAGGATTCGCTGAAATGCTCCTTGGGTTTGACGCCGACATCATCGCCCTGCAGGAGACAAAGGCCCAACCCGATCAGCTTTCCCCCGAGTTGAAAAACATCCTCGGCTACACCTCTTACTGGCACAGTGCCGAACGCAAAGGATATTCAGGCGTGGCTTTTTACAGCCGCATTGAACCTCTTGCCATCCTGACTGGCCTGAATGAGCCGGAATTTGATTGTGAAGGAAGGGTTCTTACCCTGGAATTTTCCAGCTTCTACCTGATCAACATCTATTTCCCCAATAGCGCCGACGGTCTGAAACGGCTCGATTTCAAGCTCCGTTTTAATGACGCTCTGCTGAAATTCGCTGATGATCTGCGACAGAAAAAGACGGTTGTCCTCTGCGGCGACTTCAATGTCGCCCACAAACCCATCGATCTGAAAAATCCGGCAGCGAACGTCAAAAATGCCGGTTTCACCCCTGAAGAAAGGGCCTGGATGGATGGATTCGTGGCCGCTGGTTTTATCGATACTTTCCGGATATTCAACCAGGAAGCCGAGCAATATACCTGGTGGAGCTATCGCTTCAACGCGAGAGCCAAGAATATAGGCTGGCGTATCGACTACTTCTGCGTCGATGCCGGAAGCCTGGAGAAGGTCCACGATGCCGCCATACTCAAGGAGGTCATGGGATCTGATCATTGCCCCGTCCAATTGGAATATCTACCTTAATTCCCGCTGCCGCTGACAGATTGATCCTCATTCATGCAGGCTGCGCCTGATCTGCAACACGGGTCGATAAGACGATCAGGGCAGTATTGCCGCATATGCTCGAGCAGTTTCCTGTGGCCGGCCGGAAAAGCGTATGCTGCCAGCTCTGCCGGCAACACCCAGCGATTTTGCTGGGCCGCCTCGCGTTTCGGGCTGTTTACATCGCCTTCAGCCCGACAGGCAAAGCAGTGCAAGACCACCTTGTAGCGGGTATAATGATGAATAACTGTGGTAATATAACCGCAGACCTTCACCGCAAAACCAGTCTCTTCCTCATATTCCCTGACCACCGCCTGTTCCGGTGTCTCGCCCTCCTCCAGTCGCCCCCCCGGAAACTCCCATAATCCACCCCAAATATCATCCGCCAGACGCTGCTGGATAAACAATCGTCCTGCATGTGCCAGAATTCCGGTTGCCATCTCGATCACAATGGTCTTCTGGCGACTGCCGGTAACAGGTCGATCGGCAACAACGCCGCGAAGAAGGGCGAGACATGCATGGGCAAGCGGACATTGCTCACAGGAAGGATTTTTCGGCGTACAAATGAGGCCGCCAAGATCCATCAGGGCCTGGTTGAAGATCCTGGCCTTGCCCTCTGGCAGCAAGTCCAGGGCATGCTGTTCCAGCTTTTTACGAAAAAGGCTTCCCTTGTTCGGTTCATCGAGGTCAAAGAGCCTGGCAAAGATGCGGGCAACATTGGCGTCAATCACCGGCACATTCTGGTTGCAGGCTATACTGGCAATGGCCGCGGCAGTGTAGGGGCCAATACCCGGCAGAGTACGCAGAATCTGATAATCGCACGGTATTGAGCCGGCATGGCGTTCTTTCATGACCTTGGCCGCGCGATACAGATTCCTGGCCCTGGCATAATACCCCAGCCCCTCCCAGAGTTTGAGGATCTCCTGTTCTTCAGCCTCGGCCACGGCTGTGACATCGGGGAACCTGGCAATCCAGCGCCGGAAATATTCCACCCCTCTGTCCATCTGGGTCTGCTGCAGCATGATCTCAGATATCCAGACATGATAAGGATCATATGTTCTACGCCAGGGAAGATCGCGTTTCGTCTGTCTGAACCAGGCCAGAAGATGCTCTTCGATAGATGTTTTCATGTTTGCCAGAACCTGTTGATATCTCGCGGTGTCTACAGTTTCAGCCACTGCAGAACAAAAAGGGCAAGGGTGTAGGTGAAAATAGAAAGCAGCGTGGAGAGCATGATGATCGAGCCGGACAGTTCGGCATCACCCTTCATCTGCTGGGCCATGATGTAGGCGGCGGTGGCCGTTGGCGTACCGGCAAAGATAACACCGATGGCCAGTTCCTTTCCCCGTATACCGAGCAATAGCAGCAACACGGCAGTGCCCAGAGGCAGCCAGACGATCTTGATGCTGGTTGCAATCAAAGCTTTTGAGAGATCCCCGCGCAGCTTTTCCAACGAAAACGAGGCGCCGATAGCCAGCAGGGCCAGAGGCAGGGCCATGCCGGCGACAATATCAAGGCTCCGGTCGAGTACCTGAGGCATGGGAACCTTAAAGAAACTCCAGAGAATCCCGGCAAAAGAGGCAAGTATCAGGGGGTTGTAACTGAGCTGCCTGAGCCAGAAAACCGCGCCCATCCGCTGATCCTGCTGACGATGCGGCAGCAGCAGGGCTATGATCGCCAGAAAATTGAAAAACGGGACGATAAATCCGAGCAGGATTCCCGCCGTGGCCAATTCCTCGGCACCGTAGGCGTTTAAAACTATCGCCAGACCGATATAGGCAAGATTACCGCGAAAAGCCCCCTGGCAAAAGCTGCCCCTCGCCTCGGGTGAATAGCCCCGCACAACAGCATAGGCATAGGAAATCAGAAAAGTTAGAAAAACAGTTGCCAGCAGCCCGACAAGCAGCAGACCATTGAAACGTGCTGCAAAATCTGCGACTGCGATGTTGTAAAAGAGCAAGGCCGGCAGAGCTATGAAATAGATGAGCCGGTTGAGTTGGACGATGAAATCACTGTCGACAAATCGGATCCACTTGAGCATAAAGCCCAATCCGATCACCAGAAAAACCGGCAGAACAATACGGAGAATATCGATAAACAGGGCCATAGGGCAGAAGCAGATTCAAGATATGGGGATGTTTTTTCAGCGGAGAGGGACCGCGAACAGACCCTGAGGTATATTCTCTTCTGCCTGATGTGTCAATTCTTCAGGCTCACCAGGCAAACTGATCATCGCCTGGAAAGGCTTGTCGAGCAATATGCGCGCTTGCCGCATACAAGAGATGATATTTCCCACCAGTTCACACCGGAAAACTGGTGCCGACGCCATCAAAAACTCTGCGGACCATCAGCGCCATATCTTTTTTGCCAATGGGTTTGAGGGCAAATTCCTTGACACCGGCTGCCTTGGCGGTTTCTTCAGAAATCAAAGTGCTGTATCCCGTGCAGAGAATGATCGGCAGATCAGGCCGGATTTGCAGGATCTGCCGGCAGAGGTCGATACCCGTCATTTCGGGCATGGTCTGGTCGGTAATGACCATATCGAACTGGTCCGGCATTTCCTGAAAAACTTTCAAGGCCTCGAGACTACATGTCCTGGCCGTGACATTATACCCCAGTTTTTCGAGCATTTTTTTTCCCATGCCAGCAATCATTTTCTCATCATCGACAAAGAGAATCCGCCCCCGGCCCAGAGGAATTGTCTCAACAGCAGTATCAATCTGTACATCTTCATCTTCAATGACAGGGAGGAAGACCTGGAAAACCGTCCCGTGTCCCTGATCGCTGTCGCAGGTGATATATCCGCCATAACTCTTGACGATTCCATGGACAATGGACAGTCCCAGTCCGGTCCCTTTGCCAACCTCTTTCGTAGTAAAAAACGGGTCGAATATTTTTCTCAGCACCTTCTTATCCATTCCAGGACCGGAATCGGCAACCGTAAGCCTGACAAATCGCCCTGGGGCGACATCCCCTTCCTGCCATATCTCGTCCCTGTCCATCTCGACATCCTGCAAACGAATGTCGATCCTTCCCCCATCCTTTTCCATAGCCTGGAACGCATTGGTGCAGAGATTCACAATAATCTGATGGATATGGGTGGGATCGGCCAAAACCAACCTTTTTGAAGGTGCGAGATCCTGATGTATCTCAATGGTAGAGGGAATCGACGAACGAAGCATTTTCATGGTATCACCGATAATATTCCCCGGCTGCAGGGCCACACATTCAGCATCGGTCTGACGACTGAAGGCGAGTATCTGCTTTACAAGTTCCCTTGCCCGGTGGCTGGCCTTGATGACCTCGTCCAGATCGTCTGCCAGGTTTGTACCGGAGCTGACGCCTCCTCGGGCCATTTCTGCATTGCCGAGAATTATGCCGATTATATTATTAAAATCATGGGCTATTCCTCCAGCGAGAGTACCAATGGCCTCCATTTTCTGGGCCTGCTGCAGTTGTGCCTCGAGTTTTTGCCGCTGTTCTTCCGCCAATTTTCGTTCGGAGATTTCGTGCAGCAGATCCTTATTCGATTGGACCAGGGAAAGGGTTCTCTCCTGCACACGTTGTTCAAGTTCATCATTGAGTTCTTTCAGAGCGGCTTGGGCTTTCTGTCGCTGAAGCAGTTCGCTCTGGACCTGCTGATAGGCTATGGCAATTTCATTGCTATGTCTCTGTAGTTCAGCCTGCTGGCCTGCCAGTTCACCCGCCATATTGTTGAAGACCTCCATAACCTGTCCCAACTCATCTTTCTTTCTCGGAATTACATGACGAAAGGCGAGATCGCCCTGACTTAACCGTATGGCCCCGGCACGAAGCTGTTCCACCGGACGGAGAAACTGCACCATGAGAATCTTCCTAAAGATCACAGCGCAAAGGGTCATCAGCAGAGCCAGACCAAAGGGGATGAAAACAAGGGTCTTGCGTGTAATGGCATGTGCTTCCTGACGCGGCAATTCAGCGATGACAATCCAGCCGTTTGACTCGATCTTTGTCGAAACGTATTCGACCTTGATGCCATCGAGATTTTCTCCACTGCCGGCTACTTCATTACCGGTGGCCCGCAGGATTGACTTAAACTGGGCACTTTCACCAATACTTCGGTTTCCCAGGACGAACTGAGGATTCCGGTGGGCAATAACCTGACCTTCCTCGCTGACGACATAGACGGTACCACTCTTGCCAAAGGTAATACCGGCGACTTTTTGCCAGATTCCATCCATCTTGATCTGGGCGACAATCACCCCTCCCTGCAGCGATGGCATGGAAAAAATCAGATAGGATTCACCCCGTGGTGAAGTCTGGATGCGGGTGTACATTTTCCGGCCTGACCTTGCTGCCCTGAACCACTGGGATTGCTTAACGGTGAACTGATTGGAAAGAATAGGCTCGTTCCGGGAGGCACTCAGCAGCAGATTACCGCCGGCATCAAGGAAAGCGATTTCCATAAAGGTCGGGTGTTCGTCAAGCAACTCACGAAAAGAAGACGGATTCGCCAGCATCTCATCAAAACCGAACCTGTCCAGCCAATAGAGAACTGCCTCATTCTTCTCGATATGTTCGGTAATGCTGCCAGCGGCATTTTTGACCGCCTCTGTTTGACGTTCATGCCAGAAGCGATTCTCATTTTTATACGCCAGCATCAGGATTCCGCCGGCTATAAAGATAGCCATGATCAGAAAGATAACCGCCATAGCCGACAGGATTTTCTTATACAGGGAGGAAGATCGATGGACCCCGCTGATCTGATTGGTTGACTGGTCAGCACTCATTGAGGTTTTGGATAGGCGTCAAGAAATTTCTGCCAGGTTGCATCATGCAGCCGCTGACCTTCGGGACTGAGCGCCTCAATAATCTCGGCCTTCATGAGCATCGTATCTGTTGGATAAATTGCTGTATTTTTTATTATTCCGGGATGAACAAAGGGTCTGGCAGCCTCATTGGTGCTGGCATAATATTTCTGATTGACAATTTCCGCGCTGATCTCCGGGCGGAGGATATAATTTATGAACACTTCAGCGGCATTCTGATTCCGGCTGCTTGCAGGGACAACAAAGGTATCACCCCAGAGCAGCAGTCCTTCTTTGGGGAGTATATATTCGATTTTCAATCCATTTTTCTGACTCTCCAGCAGATCTCCCGAAAATCCGACAGCAACGAGAATTTTATTGGTCGCCATAGCCGGCGTGCCAAAATCTGGATAGTACCGATAGAGAAAAGACGGTTCGAGCTGCAGTTGCAGCAGTCGGCCCAGTGCGGCTTCCAACTCCGCCGGTTTTTCCGAATTTGCTGAATACCCCAGAGATTTCAGGGTCAGTCCGAGCGCTTCGCGCGGGTAACTCGCGGAAATTGCCACCTTGCCTTTGTACTGTTCATCCCAGAGATCAGCCCAGGAGTCGACAGGAGGATGATTGATGGCAGTATTCACCAGGATGCCCGTTGTGCCCCAGGAATAGGGCACGCTGAATCTGTTGTCAGGGTCATAGACCAGGCCGCGAAAATTTGGCGAGGTGTATTTAAAGTTGAGGAGGTTCTGGTAATTGAGCCGTTTCAGCAGTCCCTCGCGTGCCAGAGCAGGAACAAATCGGCCATCAATTACCGCCACATCGTACACTTGATGGTCGCGAATACTGGCCACTGCCTCCTCCTGGGAGTTGAAAACCTTGCAGCTGACCTTGATCTTCGTCTCTTGGGTAAAGGCATCGAGAACTGACTGGGGAATATCCTCAAGCCAATTGTAGACAATGATTTCCTGGACATTACCCTTATTTCCGGGCGAATCATCAGCCAAGGCCGCCCCTCTCAGGCACGGCAGCGCCAAAACAAGCAGGAGAGCACACAGTATCAAACATGTCGTTCGTTTTCTGATTGGCATATGCATCGCTCGTTATGGTTCGATTATCCTTCCACCATGACTCTAGAATGTTAATTCTGCTGACAATCCAAAATGGCATTGAACGTTTTCGATGAAAACTACACTACAAGTTATTACACCATCTGGGAATTTCTGCACTCTGGAGTACAAAGATACCAGCACAATGGCAGATTGAGTCTCTGTTCGTTTCATCCCACTTGATTGATTATCATGAAAACTTTAGAAAATTGCAAAGATGAGAAATATTTTACCCGAAAAAATTCCCGTAGACGAGAATACTTATCAGGAAGGCTCAGTTCTGACCTTATTAAGCAGCCAGGCACCGATGATGAAAAGAACGAGGATGCTTGCCACTCCCCAACGAGTCTCCCCGGTAATCCGGCCGATCACTCCCATGAGAAAAGGGCCGGTTATCGCTGCGAATTTGCCGAACACATTATAAAAGCCAAAAAATTCGGCACTCTTTTCAACGGGAATGAGCCTGCCGAAATAGCTCCGACTCAAGGCCTGTATGCCTCCCATCGAAGAGGCCACAAGAAAGGCCACAACCCAGAATGCCATAGTTTTCATTCTCATATCGTGGATCGACGGGAGCATGAAAGCTATAAAGGTCACGCAGCAGTAGACCGCAATTCCGGCCAGCAACATTTTTTTGGCCGTAAATCTGGCCGCCAGCCTGCCATACAACAAAGCGAAGGGAAAGGCGACAATCTGGATAAATAACAGAACCCCGATCAGCATACTGACGCCGAACCCAAGATCACGTCCGTAGGCCATCGACATACTGATAATTGTATCAACCCCGTCTATATAAAAAAAATAGGCTGCTAGAAAAAGAAAGGCTTCTCTGTGCTGCCGTATCTCCCTAAAGATATGCAGCAGTCGCGCAAAACTGTCGACAATGGGTGTCTTTGAAGCCGGCAGATAGTGCACCTGCCGGACATTTTTGAGAAACGGAATTGAAAAACCAAGCCACCAGAGAGCGACAATGACGAAGCCGATTTTCGCCTGGTCAACCGGCAGACCGTCCGCCATACCAACCGAGACTAAAAGTGCGATAATGAGGAGGAATGGCAGGACGCTACCGATATAGCCGAAGGCATAGCCGCGCGACGAGATACTGTCCATTCTCGACGGCGTGGTGACATCGGTAATGAAGGCATCGTAAAAAATATTCGCCCCCGCCCATCCGACTCGAGCCAGCACAAAAAGAATGAGACAGAAGAGCCACTGGCCTTGTTTGACAAGCGGCAGGAGGAGGGTAAAACAAAGGCCGATAATCAGGAAGACGAGGAAAAATAACTTTTTCCGGTGACGGTAATCGGCCATCGCCCCGAGGACAGGAGCGAGAAAAGCGAGGATCAGCGAGGCTGTCGAATTGGCAAACCCCCAATTGGCCGTGGACACTGCTCCCGGGAGGCCGCTTGCGGCAAAATCCTTGAAAAAGATGGGCATTATGGCCGTAACCATCACCAGCACAAAGGCGGAATTGCCAACGTCATAGAAAACCCAGCTCCGCTCCTCGGGTGTCATCTTCAAAGCCATGTATATCACATCCCTTCCTCGATATTGTTCAGTCTGACGCATTCCATGTATTCCGCCATTCAAGGTAGGTTCATACCAAGATAATTGCAAATGATATTCCGTTTCAGCGGCGATGAGATTATCTTCAAGCTTGACCCTGGCAAGCTCTTGGCCGAGACGGTGCATTCGATCAGATCCACCACAGAATACTCCCATGAGAAAACAGCCCATGCTGAACACCATGATCACCATTCTGCTGCTCGCAGGCGCCTGCTATAGCCTGCTATTGCTCGCGGTCTACATGTATCAGCCCAAAATGCTTTATTTCCCCGATGAAGGCGGCCAGACAGCAGCAACTCCTTCGGACGTCGGGCTGACATATCAGCAGGTTGAACTCCGGACCACAGACAACCTCAAGCTCTCCGCCTGGTATCTGCCGGCTGAAGATGAACAGGGAGTCCTCTTGTTCTGCCATGGCAATGCCGGCAACATCTCCCACCGGCTCGACTCCCTGCTGCTGTTCAATCGTCTGCAGATGAGCGTTTTGATTTTTGATTATCGAGGATACGGACAAAGCGAAGGACAGCCTTCCGAACAGGGAACCTACATAGATGCCCTCGCGGCCTGGGAGTATCTGCTCACCCAAAAAGGCAAGCAGCCAGCAGAGATTGTCATTTTCGGCCGCTCTCTCGGCGCGGCCATCGCCGCAGAGC
>JAIFKM010000132.1 GCA_020049575.1 Desulfobulbaceae bacterium | reverse complement strand
GCAAAGACCGACTCACTGATCAGCGACAGCGGCACGCCGTGATCGAGGGCGGCGTTGACCGTCCATTTGCCGGTGCCCTTCTGGCCGGCCGTATCGAGAATGAGATCAACCGTCGCCTGACCATCCTTCTCTCGGTGATTAAATATATCGGCGGTTATCTCGATGAGATAGCTCTGCAGATCGCCCCGGTTCCAGCCGTCGAAGATTCGATGCATCGCCTCGGCATCGAGACCTAGAACTTCCCGCATCACCTGATAGGCCTCGCAGATCAGCTGCATGTCGCCGTATTCGATGCCGTTATGGACCATCTTGACAAAATGGCCAGCCCCGTCGGGTCCCATCCAGGCGCAGCAGGGCTCCCCGTCCTCCGCCCGGGCGGCGATGGCGGTGAAAATTCGCTCAAGGTGCGGCCAGGCCGTGGCCGAGCCGCCCGGCATGATCGACGGCCCCTTGAGCGCCCCTTCCTCGCCGCCAGAGACCCCGGTGCCGATGAACAGCAGGCCTTTGTCCTCCAGTTCGCGGGCCCTGCGGATGGTGTCGTGATAGTTCGAGTTGCCGCCGTCGATGACAATATCGCCAGCTTCGAGAAAAGGCAGCAACTGACCGATAAACTGGTCGACAGCCTCGCCCGCTCTGAGCATCATCATGATCCTGCGCGGCCGTTCGAGGGACTCGACAAAGTCGCGCACCTGGCGGAAACCGCTGATCGTCCGGCCCTTCGCCCTGCCGGCGAGGAAGCTGTCAACCTTGGCGGTAGTCCGGTTGTAGACGGCAACCGAAAATCCCTTATTCGCCATATTGAGCACCAGGTTCTCGCCCATCACGGCAAGCCCCGCAACCCCTATCTGCGCCTTATTGTCCATTTCCTTCTCCCTTGATGAGCTCAAGCCATCTGACAATTTCTTCGACAATGACCTCGGCCGCCTGATCGATATCGACGGTCAGACCGTCTGCCGGCTCTTCCAGGGTCTGAAGTTGACTGGCCAGCAGTCCCTTGTCCATATACTGATGTTCCCGACCCTCGATCCTTTGCTGCAGTACGGCGAAGTCACCCCTGAGATAGATCGATACTACCTGGCGCTGGTCGATCCCCAAGATATCCCGGTAGGATTTCTTCAGGGCGGAGCAGGCCAGGACCAGATTTTCGCCGGCAGCGCTTCTCTGATCGATCAGAACTCTCAGGCTCGCAAGCCAGCCCTGCCTGTCTCGATCGTCAAGCGGGATGCCGGCCCGCATCTTGCCGATGTTTTCGGCCGGGTGAAAATCGTCGGCATCGCTGAAGGCCCAGCCGAGGCTTACTGCCAGCAGCCGGCCGATGGTGGTCTTGCCGCAGCCCATCGGGCCGATGAGGACAACGACCATAAACTCAACCCTCGAGCGGCGTAATGCCGAAATAGTCCACCGCGTTACGGTAGCAGATATCGCGGATGGTCTCGCCGATCAGGGCAAAGTCGTGGGGCAGTTCACCGTTCTCCATATCGCGGCCATACAGGTTGCACAGAACCCGGCGGAAATACTCGTGACGCGGATACGAAAGGAAGCTGCGCGAATCGGTAAGCATGCCGACGAAACGGGACAACAGCCCCATATTCGAGAGGGCGTTGATCTGTCGCTCCATGCCATCCTTCTGGTCGTTGAACCACCAGCCCGAGCCGAACTGCATCTTGCCGGCAATATGGCCGTCCTGGAAATTGCCGATCATGGTGGCGATCATCTCGTTATCGCGGGGATTGAGGACATAGAGCACGGTCCTGGCCAGTTTTTCCTGGCAGTCGAGACGGTCCAGCAACCGACCAAGCGTGCGGCCCATGCTGAAGTCGCCGATGGAGTCGTAGCCGGTATCCGGACCAAGCCCTCGGAAAGCGCGGGTGTTCTGGTTGCGCAGGGCACCGAAATGGAACTGCTGAGTCCAGCCGCGGTCATGATCCATCATTGCCAGATCGACCAGCATGGCCGACTTGAAGATGCGCGCCTCTGCAGCACTGACCTCCCTGCCGAGGCGGACCCTGGCAAAAATCGCTGCCACCTCGGCCTCGGTATAATCCTCAGCATAGGGTTCCTCCAGACCATGATCAGAGAGCCGGCAGCCCAGCGAATGAAAAAAGGCATGCCGGAGGGTCAGACACTCGAGGAATTTGTGATAATCAGGGATATCCCGATTGCAGATATCGGCCAGCCGATCCACCCAGAGATTAAAGCTCTTCGGATTTTCCACGGCCATGGCCCGGTCGGGCCGAAAGGTCGGCAGGATCTTGACCGTAAAACCCGGGTCATCACGCAGCAACTGGTGATGCTCCAGGCTGTCGAGGGGATCGTCGGTGGTGCAGACCACCCGCACCCGCATCTTTTTCAACAGGCCACGGGTCGAGAAATCATCCTGCTGCAGCATCTCAGTGCAGCGATCATAGATAGCATCGGCGGTGACCGGCGACAGCAGGGTGCCGGTGATGCCGAAGGGATTCTTCAGCTCCAGATGGGTCCAATGGTAGAGCGGATTGCGCAGGGTCTTCGGTACCGTGGCGGCCCAGGCCCGGAACTTGTCGAGATCGGAGGCGGCACCGGTGATCAATGCCTCGTCGACGCCGTTAGCCCGCATGGCCCGCCATTTATAATGATCGCCATGCAGCCAGATGGCCGTGAGATTCTCGAATTTACGGTCAGAGGCGATCTCCGCCGCCGGCAGGTGACAGTGGTAGTCGAAGATCGGCATATCGGCGGCAAACTCCCGGTAGAGCCGTTCGGCGGCCGGGGTTTCGAGCAGGAAGGTATCGTCCAGAAAGGGTTTCATTATCAGCTCCCGAGGATAGGGGTGCGCAGGCGATGGAGGATCTCGCCCGCTTTTTCGACAAAGAGAATGCCTTCGGCCTCACGGTTGCGGTAGTCGTCCGGGTTGAGCGTGGCCGGATCGAGATAACCGAGATTGATCCTGGCGCAGGTCTCGGGAGGGATAGCGGAGGCCAGTATCACCTCGATACGCGGCCTCTCGACACCACCTTCCATGCGACCAAGCCCCCTGACATGGGTGGAGTGGGCCAGCACCCCGCGCGGGATATCGCCAAAACGCCCCGGATCGGCCAGGAAATAGTCTCGCACGTGGTAGCCGATGCGTTCCATGTAGGTACCCCAGGTCCGTGACACCTCGGTGATATGCGGGGCATAGATGATCAACCGGCCGCCGTCCGCCACCACCTGTTCGAGTTTGTACATGACCTTGCCGCCGGTCCAGATTTCGTCGTACATCGGCGGGCAGACCCCGAAGACGGTATGGTAGGGCTTGTCTTTTATCACCACGTGTACCTGCTCCGAGAGATCGGCGGCCTGGGACCAGGCCTCGCGGCAATCACCACCGTAGAGTCCGTACAACTCGCTGGCAGATTTGACGACCATGGCCAGGCAGTGGACCGGCACATCGATGAATCGCATCGCCCGGTTGATCATCTCCCGCACCGGGGTGTGCTTGATGCCGATGGTCCCCGGACAGGTGACCACCGCCCCCAGCCAGTGAAAGGCGTGCAGGAACTCGCCGCCGGAGATGCCGGGAAAGAGGTACTTTGCCCCACCCGAGTAGCCTACAACCTCGTGCGGAAAGACCGGGCCGAGAACCAGGATCAGGTCGTAGTCGAAGATCGCCCGGTTGATATCGACCGGCACCCGCTCACTGAGCCTGCCCTCGGACAATCCTTCAATTTCTTGCTGCTCAATCCAGCCGACACGGCGGAGGGTGTCTGGCAGATCCCAGCGGTGATTGAGAAACTGGCTGTAGGCCCAGCGTTCCTGCCTCTCCTGCTGGCTGATGCCATAAAGAGAGAGAATCCGCTCCATGGCCAACGGCGTATGGGTGCCAAGCGCCACCATGAAATCGAGGCAGGCGGCGATGCCGTTCAGGTGTTCCCCCAGGCAGCGGATCATCAGGGGCAACGGGCAGGTGCGGGTGGTATCCGGGGTCAGGACCAGGACCTTTTTGCCGGCAAAATCGGCGGCCAAAAGCGAACCTGCGATAATCTCGCGGATTTCCGACTCGCTCAGAGTTCCAGCCGCTCTACCGTGGCCTTGAATCATACAGCTCCTCCTAGATGTTATGGACCAGATAACCGCCGTCCACCGGGATCGAGACACCGGTGACAAAGCCCGAAGCCTTTCCACTTGCCAGAAAGACAGTGACCCCGGCCAACTCCGAGGCCTCACCGAAACGACCGAAGGGCGTATGGTCGATCACCGACCGACCGCGCGGAGTGTAATCGCCGGTCTGCTCATCAACGAGCAGGTTCTTGTTCTGCTTGCCGAGGAAGAAACCAGGGGCGATGGCATTAACCCGGATACCGTGGCTGGCAAACTCGTTGGCAGCGGCCATGGTCAGGTTGAGGGTGGCGGCCTTGGCGGCATCGTAGGCCCAGACACCGGAAAGCGGGCTGTAGGAAGCCATCGAAGTCAGGTTGATAATCGAACCGGCAATTCCTTCGTCGATCCACCGCCGGCAGAAAACCTTGGTAGGGATGACCAGGCCGGCGGTCAGGTTGAGATCGAGGATATCCCGGAAAAGCGCCACATCGATATCGACAAAACTGGTCTTACCGCGATTACCGCCGACCGCGTTGACCAGGATTTCCGGAGCGGAGAAACGCTGCTTTGCCATATCGAAGGCCTCATCCAGGGCCCCCTCGTCGCTGCAGTCAAGAGCAAGACCAAAGGCTCGCGGCTCCAACTCCGGCACATCCCGATAACGACCAAGAAAGGTCTCGACAGAGGCCTCAGAGCGGCTGAGGACAACAACATTGGCCCCAACCCGAAGCAGGGCCTCGGACATCACTGCGCCTATAACCCCGGCGCCGCCAGCCACCACCGCGGTCTTGCCGGCAAGACCGAACATTTCTTCGAGATAGTTCATGACTGCCCTCATCCTCTTAGGAATGAAAAATACGCTGCGATTACTGTTTCCCTGTAAAAATTCTTAGCGGAGAGGATGGTCATTGTCAAGACTTTATTTAATCAGTGAATTATGTTTTTGTAATTTTCCTACTCTCACTATCTTCCTGTTTTATCGTGATGTACTGAAATTTTCTACAACATTTAAAGATCATTCCAGCTGTTTCCATGTTGACAGAAGAGAAATTTTGTCCCATTAATTTACTCATGCAATTAATATACTTTCGCAGTGTGCCGAGCAGAGCCTCAACCAGCCCCAACAGACAGCAGCGGAGCGGACCATGGCGGTAGCAAATCGTAACCTCATGCGGGCAATCAACCGCTTCGCCATCCTGCATGCCATACGGGACGCGGGAGCAATCTCGCGGGTGGAACTTGCCCGCAGGACCGGGCTGAGTCAGGCCACGGTCACCGGCATCACCGCCGAACTGCTCGGCGAAGGCATGCTTCTTGAAAAACCGGGCGGCAGATCGGAGGGCGGCAGGCGGCCGGTACCGATCACCCTCAACCCTCACGGGGCCTTTACCGTCGGTATACACCTGTCGGTGGATCAGGTCTGCGTAGTGCTGATGAACCTCCAGGCTGGTATCCTGAAAAACTACACAAAGAAGCTCAACCCCGAAAATTATGACCCTGGAAAAATCATTGAAATCCTGGTGGAATCGGTCCAGACCTGTCTGTGGCAGGCAGATTTCAGCAAAAAGCAAATCTCAGGTATCGGCGTCGCGATTCCCGGTCTGATCGACTCGCGAACCGGCTTTGTTCACTTTGTCCCGAACTATCAATGGAATAATATCGGCCTCGTCGATCAACTGCGGGAAAGGATGGGAGTGCCGGTCTATGTGGAGAACAGCGCCAATACCCTGGCGATCTACGAACAATGGTTCGGCATCGGCCGCGGCACCGACAATTTTCTGCTTATCACCACAGAACATGGCATAGGCGCCGGTTTGATCCTGGATGGCAAGCTCTATCGCGGTTTCAGGGGAATTGCAGGGGAATTCGGCCATACGATAATCGATGAAAACGGACCCCTCTGCCGCTGCGGCCAGAGGGGTTGCCTGGAGGCAATCTGCGGCAACAACGCCATCCTCAGAGATGCGGCCGAGACAATCCGGCGGGACGAGTGGCAGGCCGAGGTGGGTCCCCTGACCATCGAGGAGGTCCTCATCGAAGCAAAAGGCGGCAACGCCGCCCTGCGGGAGATATACCACCGAGCCGGACGCACGCTGGGCATCGGCATCGGCAACATGTGCAAGCTTTTCGATCCGGAGAAGGTCATCATCTCCGGCAAAGGCGTCCTGGCTGGGGAGCTGCTCTTCGGCCCGATGCGTGAGACTCTGCCGCCGGACATTTCTTTCACCAAGGATAGCCGCATCAGAGTCCATATCCAGGAATGGCAGCCGACCCTCTATGCCCGTGGAGCCGGGGCCCTGGTCCTGCAGGAGGTCTATCAGAGCCCAGCCAACAGGGTGGTGCCGATTATCTAAGATAACGGACAGAATCACAACTTTCTGGACAAGGAGGATACGTATGGGTTTTCTCAAGGAAGTGGAAATGAGCAAGGAGGCGATTGCGCCTGGACGCAGCCGGTATCTCGGCAATACCGACACACTGATGATGGTGGTCATCGACTTCGACGATGGCCCGAGCGAGGCCCCTGACCCGCCCCACTCGCACCCCCACGAGCAGGTTTCTTACGTAGCGGCCGGAGAACTGATCGTCCATATCGGCAACGAGTCGTGCCAGCTCGGCCCCGGGGATATTTTTACCGTGCCGCCGGATGTGCCGCACACCATCCGCTTGTTGAGCAAACATGTCCGCCTGGTGGACACCTTCACCCCGCTGCGCGACGAATTTCTCAAGAGATAAGCGATATAGCGCCGTTCAGGCCTAATAACAATCAAGGAGAATGACCATGGAAGTACGGCATCCGGTGCACCCGGAACATATGATGATGTTTGATACCGAAGAGCTGCGCCAGCACTTTCTAGTGGAAGGGCTTTTCGTCCCGGATGAGCCAAAGCTCGTCTACTGCTTCTACGACCGGCTGATCGTCGGCGGCGTCTGCCCGGTGAAACCGCTCAGCCTCAGCGTCGATCCCAAAGTGATCGGCGCCGAGTTCCTGCTCGAACGCCGTGAACTCGGGATCATCAATATCGGCGGCAAGGGCCGGGTGGTTGCCGACGGAGTCTCCTTCGACCTGGACTGCAGCGAGGGGCTCTATGTGGCGATGGGCACCCGGGATCTGCAGTTTACCAGCCTCGATCCGGCCGCGCCGGCGAAATTCTATTTGAACAGCGCCCCGGCCCACGCCGTGCTGCCGACCAGCAAGATCCCCCTGGCCGCCACCGAACCGTTGGTTATGGGCGACGCGGCCACGAGCAACAAACGGACGATCCGCAAGTATATCCACCCGGGCGGAGTCAAGAGCTGCCAGTTGGTGATGGGCATGACCACGCTCGAACAGGGCTCGGTATGGAACACCATGCCGGTTCACACCCACCAGCGGCGCATGGAGGCCTATCTCTATTTCAACCTGCCGCAGGATGCGGTGGTCTTTCACCTGATGGGCGAGCCCGACGAGACCCGGCACCTGGTGGTCCGGGACGGAGAGGTGGTGCTGTCGCCTTCCTGGTCGATCCACTCCGGGGCAGGCACGGCCAATTATACCTTTATCTGGGGAATGGCCGGCGAGAATCAGAACTTCAGCGATATGGACCATGTCCCCATGTCGACGTTGCGCTAAACCTTGGCCGGAAGCAGCGAAGAACTCTCAACACACCAGGACAGGCCCATCCGGGCCAACCAGGGAAAAGGTGAAGCTATGATACTCGATGCATTCAATCTACAGGGCAAAGTGGCCATCGTCACCGGCAGCGGCACAGGTCTCGGCCGGGGCATGGCGGTGGGACTGGCTGAGGCCGGGGCCGATATCGCCGGGGTTTACAACAGCAGCGAACCGGACTGCGCCGGGGTGATCACCGGCATGGGCCGGAAATTTCTCGGCATCAAGGCTGACTTGGCTGATCTCGACCAGATCGAGCCGATAGTGGACAAGACGATAGAGAATTTCGGCCGGGTGGATATCCTGGTCAACAACGCCGGCATCATCCGCCGACAACCGGCCCTCGAGTTTTCCCGCGAGAATTGGGACGAGGTGCTCAATCTCAATCTGCGGTCCCTGTTCTTTCTGGCCCAGGCGGTTGCCAGACGCTTCGTCGCCCAGAAGAGCGGCGGCAAAATTATCAATATCGCCTCGATGCTGTCGTTTCAGGGCGGCATCCTGGTGCCGTCCTACACCGCCAGCAAGAGCGGTGTGATGGGGCTGACCCGTGAGCTGGCCTGCGAGTGGGCGGCCCACAACATCAATGTCAACGCCATCGCCCCCGGCTATATGGCCACGGAGAACACCAGGGCCCTGCAGCAGGACCCGGTACGCAACGCCGATATTTTGAAGCGCATTCCCGCCGGCCACTGGGGCAGGCCCGAGGATCTGGCCGGGGCGGCGGTCTTTCTTGCCTCGGAGGCCGCGAGTTATATCCACGGCTACACCCTTGCCGTCGACGGCGGCTGGCTTGCCAGGTAAGCACTCTTCCCTGCTGTTGATTGGGGCGCAAAGCCCTCTAGGAGGATATGATGAACCGTAATCCTGTGTTTTCTCTCATCGGCCGGAGGCTGCGCCTGGCGGTTATCGGCGGTGGACCCGGATCGTTCATCGGCGGCATGCACCGTCTCGCCGCCCGACTGGACGACTGCTATGAACTGGTGGCAGGAGTCCTGTCCTCAGATCCCGGACGAGCGCTGAGCAGGGCCAGGGAAATGGGCCTGCCCGAAGGACGGGGCTACGACTCGGTGGCGGCACTGCTCGAAGCCGAGAGGAAACGCCAGGATGGGGCGGAGGTCGTGGCCATCATGACCCCCAATGACAGCCACTTCCCCTATGCCATGGCGGCACTCGAGCACGGTCTCCACGTGATCTGCGACAAGCCGATGACCAACAGCCTCGAGGAGGCGCGGCAGCTGCATGCCAGGGTCCGGCAGAGCGGTAGGGTATTTTGCCTGATGCACAACTATACCGGCTATCCCATGGTACGCCAGGCCAGGGCTATGGTGAAGGCTGGAGAACTTGGCAGCATCCGCCTGGTCCAGGTGGAGTATATCCAGGGCAACAAGGCCGACGAAAGCAAACCGGATCAGCTCACCGGCCCCCGGTCATGGATCAATATTCCGGAAAAGAGCGGGCCGTCGCTGGTATTCGGGGCAATCGGCTGCCATGCCCACAATCTCCTGCGCTTCATCACCGGGCTTGAGGTAGCCGAGGTTTCGGCCGAACGGGGAGCTATCGTGCCTGGCCGACAGGTTGATGACTTTGCCTGCGCCCTGCTCCGCCTTGAAAACGGTGCCCGGGGAAGCTATTGGGTGACCCAGGCCGCGGCCGGCATGGGCAACGGTCTGCAGATCCGGGTGAGCGGCACCCGGGGAACCCTGGAATGGCGCCAGGAGATCCCGCAGGTCCTTACCTTCCGTCCTCTGGGCGCACCAATCCAGACGCTCGTTCCCGGCGGACCTGGACTTCTGCCGCTGGCCGCCCGCGCCAGCAGACTGCCGGCGAGCCACCCGGAGGGTTTTCCGGAAGCCTTCGCCAACCTCTACTGGGACACGGCCGAGACCATCGCCGCCAGCCTCGCCGGCACCGAGGTCGATCCCCTCGCCCGGCATTTTCCCACATCAGCCGACGGCCTGGCAGGCGCCCTGTTCAATGACGCGCTCATCCGCTCAAGTGACGGCGGCGGCGGATGGGTAAAGTCACTCCCGGCCTGACGGCAATCCACCACGGCTGTCAAGCGCCTCGCGGATCTTGACAGCCAGCTCTTTT
>JAIFKM010000182.1 GCA_020049575.1 Desulfobulbaceae bacterium | reverse complement strand
GCCATAGTTTTATTTTTATCCAGTTTCATCTCAACCGGAAGTTCTATGTCTGTATAGGAACCTACTGAATTGGCCAATGGCGGAAGATCGCCAACAGGAGCCTGGTTCTGACTTTTGCTGGCACAGCCAACTACAAAAGTCATTAGAAAAGAAAGAGAAAACAGTATGAAAAATTTCCTCAAGTAACCTCTAGTATTCATATTTTACCCTCCAATTTTTTTTAATATGAAATCACTCACATTTTTTCTATGTGATTTCTGGTTTCGATGTGCTGGATAGCCGACTGCGATAACAGCCATAAGATCATACCTGTTGCTGATCCCCAATTCTGCATTCACTTCGTGTTTATTTTTCAGGATCTGGCCGAGCCAAACAGCTCCGAGACTTAGTGATTCAGCAGTAAGGAGGATGTTCTGGATTGCCGCCCCTGCCGACTGATGATCCTTGACTTCGTCATATATAGCTTCAGTATCGAGAAAAACAACAATCAGACTTCGGCAGTTTGCGACAATATGTCGATAGAGCGTGAGGTCAGCAATGTTGTTGCGGACCTCTTCGTCAGTCAGGATGACAAACCGCCAAGGCTGATTATTCTTGCCCGAAGGTGCCCACGTCGCAGCCTCGACAAGTGTCAAGAGATCCTCTGTGGACACTGCCTCATCAGTGAATTCCCGGATGCTTCTTCTTTCCTTTATGGCCTGTAATATCGTGTTTTCCATAGTAGATTCAATAAAGAGCGCACGACCTCCACAGGGTCTTTGCAGAGAAAGGGTTGATAGTCATCCTGCCAAGATGGCAAGATTAAATCATAATTAGTTGAATTTCAGACAATTGTCGAGCATAATATATGAAAATATCTGCTATTATGTGAGTCCGCCAATACACATATATTTCAATTCGAGATACTCTTCAATGCCGTATTTGGAGCCTTCCCTTCCCATTCCGGAGTCCTTGGTACCGCCAAAAGGAGCAGCTTCTGAGGAAAGAATACCTGTATTGATACCAACCATTCCGCATTCAAGTCTTTCAGTCATCCTCCAAACTCGAGCCAAATCTTTAGTGAAGAAATAGGCCGCAAGCCCATATTGGGAATCGTTGGCAATTTGCAGCGCTTCATCCTCAGTTTTGAATCGAAAAAGTGGAGCAACAGGGCCAAACGTTTCCTCTTGGGCAATACGCATTTCTGAAGTGGCATCTAGGATAACTGTCGGTTCAAAGAAAAATCCCTTTCCTGCTATTCTTTTCCCGCCGGCAGCCAATCGCGCACCTTTTGCAAGGGCATCCTGTATTTGATTTTCCACCTTCTCCACCGCCTTGCCATCTATCAACGGTCCTTGATTTCTGTCCATCTGCAGACCAGAACCAACCACTAGCTGACTTCGGACCATTTCAATAAATTTCATCGAGAATTCATCGAAGATGCTTTCCTGCACAAGAAACCTATTGGCGCATACGCATGTCTGACCTGAATTCCGGAACTTGGAAATCATGGCCTCAGTAACTGCCAGTTCTATATCTGCATCTTCAAAGACAATAAACGGCGCATGTCCGCCGAGTTCGAGAGAAATCTTTTTCAACGAATCCGAAGAATCTCTCATCAACACACGCCCGACCTCGGTTGAGCCGGTAAAACTGATTTTTTTAACGAGGCGACTTGATGTCAGCACTTTGCCAAGGATTTCGGCTTTTCCAGTAATAACATTGATCACTCCCGGGGGAAAGCCTGCTTTGTCTGCAAGAACTGCCAGGGCAAGGGCAGAAAAAGGTGTATACGATGAAGGCTTAACGATAACAGTGCAACCCGCGGCCAGGGCAGGTGCGGCTTTTCTTGTTATGGTCGACAGGGGGAAATTCCAGGGGGTAATCGCCGCGCATACACCGATGGGTTCTTTCAGAACGACAATACGCTTGCCTTTCTGAGACATGGGGATGGTATCACCGTAGACCCGTTTTGCCTCTTCAGCGAACCACTCGACATACGCCGCGCAGGACACAACCTCCCTTTCCGCTTCAGCCAATGGCTTGCCTTGCTCTTTGGACATTATCACCGCAAGGTCATTGGTGTAATCGACAATGAGTTTGTGCCAATTCTTGAGTATTACTGACCTTTCTTTTGCAGTGAGGTTCTTCCACGGTAAGAAAGCGCGGTGGGCGGCATGGATTGCCTGGAGTGTTTCCTGTTCCCCCAGAGATGGGACTGTTCCAACTAATTGCTGACTGGAAGGATCAATGACTTCGAGGGTATCTGGCGAACTGATCCATTCCCCGTCAATATAGCTTTCCTGTTTAAAAAGGGCTGACTTTTCAAAAATCACCTGTTACTCCTTATGTTAAAAAAGCAGCGCCGCATTTCACGGAACTCACTTTTCAAAGGTTTTGAATTGCGGCAGTTAATTTACCCAATTTTCCTGTACATGTCAGAAAAACAATTCCAGTTGAGTTGAAAAAACATATTTCTTCTGCAGCCTCGATGATATCTCTGCAGATAACTGGATATACCTTCAGCATTATTGATCCACTCAAAAACAAACTTATGGCAAAAAGTATACTAGAGATACCTATCAACACACTCCCCATCAGGCTTGGCCAGTTTCTAAAACTTGCAGAGATGGTCCAAGATGGTCTCGAGGCTAAAATTCGAATACAAAATGGTGAAGTGCAGGTGAACGGACACACCGAAATTCGTCGCGGAAAGCAATTGAGCAATGGAGATCTGATATCGATGGCTGGAATGACCTGCTTGGTTCGCCTGAGTGAAGTGCAGCGGGGAGATTAAGCTAAAAAGTCTCTTTTTCTAATGAGGGAGAGGGGATAATTGAATAGAGTGAGATTGTCTGCTCCATGCCGCGTAGCAGCCGGCTATTTTCTTCCCGTACCTGAAATGCGTCACCGATATCGATCTTGACTGATTCGGTGATGAGTATCTGCCCGGCTTCAGTATCTGAGGCCAAACGTTGGGCAATGTTCACATCTGTACCGACAACCGTATAATCAAGACGGCGGGCTGATCCGACATTTCCCAGAAACATCCGGCCCCTGCTGATACCTATGCCAAGCCCTATCTGATGAAAGAGTTCTGATTTCTTCACCCAGACCTGCCTGAGGTCCTCAAATTGCCTGAGAATATGTGAGGCTGCTGTCACTGCCGCTATACTCGGGGCTTCGATCGCCAATGGTGCCCCGAAAATGACCAGTGCTGCGTCACCCATGAATTTATCGAGAGTCCCTTTGCAGGCAAATATTTCCCTTGTAAATAAGTCAAAGAAAGAATTGAGAAAATTTCGGAGTTCCTCCGGAGGGAGATGTTGCACCAATAGAGTGAAATGCCTGATATCGGCGAACAAGACTGTAAGTTCCTGGACGGCTCCGACCTCCATGAGGTTTTGTTGATTGGCAAGAAGGAGGCCGGCGACTTCAGGTGATACATATTGCTCCAATAAAGCCTTTACTCTGGCGTTCTCTTTAATCTTGCTGATAGCAGAGATATTTTCCAAAGCCATGACGGCTTGACTGCAGATGACAGAAAGCATTTCCAAATCGGCCTGGCTGTATTCAATATCTTTGCTGGTCTGGCTGATATTGAGTACCCCGAGGACCTTTTCTCTGCCGAGAAGCGGGAAGGAGATGGCAGCAGCGATATCCTGACGAATGAGAAGCCGAGAAAAAGGTGAGGATTTTTGCGTCTTGCGATTAAGAATTACTGGTTTGCCATTTTCATATACCCAACCGGCGATTTTTTCCCCAGGTTTCAGGCTGATCGTCGGTAAAAGTTCTTCGTCGATCCCCCGGGAAGCGACGATTTTCAACATTCCGCTTGTTTGCTCTAAGAGCATTACTGAAATGAAGGGAACAGCTATCTCTTTACTGACAATTTCTACGAGTTCTTCCGCCACTTGACGGTCGCTAGACGCAGCCATGAATTTTTCTCCCAACTGATACAAAGGGATAAGTGTCTTCAGGCGTGTGTTTTCCTCGCGATACTGTGAAAATGTAAAGGCTGCTGAAATTGATTTTTCCAATTTCTGGACATCAAATGGTTTTTCGAGAATCCCTCCGAAACCTTTGTTCATGGCGTCGATTACCATCTGCAGGTTTGCATTGCCGCTCACTAAAATGCCAATGAGATTAGGATCTCTCATCCTGAGCATTTCGAATGTGTCAATGCTGCTTATACCGGCTAGCTGTTCATCTATGATAGCCAGATCAAAGTGATTCTTCGATGCGATTTCAACTGCCTGCTCTCCATTTGAGACACAGAAAACCTTGAATCCCATTTTCCCAAGAATCATCCGGCAAAGATCCGCGGCAAAGGCTTCGGAATCGACAATTAATATATTTCCATCAGGCATTGAATCTTGTCTCGGGGCTATGTATGAAAACGGTTTTTAGGGTATCTAGAGCAGTATCGAGGGCTGGTTATGCAACAGTGGAATCCTGCTCAACAAATACTATCATCGCCAACCCACTCTTTCAAGGAATAGATCAAATTCTGCAGAGAGTCTCTCAATGAAGAATCTATCAGTTCATGGCTTGATCTCATCAAATCTTTGATGATGCAGGACTATGCTGCTATCCGCTCACAAATATCAGACATTCTATTTCATTTGGAGTCGTTATAAAATTAAAGTATAATAAATTACTTAACATCTTTCATGACGCTTTCCGGGATTTCTTCGTAACTCTTTTTATACCAAAATACTATGAACATAGGTATTTCTGTATCGGCTGCTCTACTGCTCTCTTTAATCATCCAGGTCTTTTTTCCGTGCTTGCTACCTGCCGCAGTTGGAACCGGGGCACGAGAAAAACAATTGACTCTTCTCTACTCAAACAATGTTCTTGGAGAATTGGCACCATGCGGCTGAAGTGCAAGCCAGATGGGCGGTCTGTCCAAAAAATCTTATACGATTAAAAACATTCTGAAACAACGAGCAGATCAAGCCCTTGTTCTGGATGCCGGCAACCTGTTATTCAAAAATACTGCTATCTCGGATTCCCAGGAACTTATTACAGCTGCAGGTATAATGGAAATATACAAAGATATGGCCTATGACGCTGTTGCGGTGGGACCGTATGACCTTGCAGCGGGTCTCGCTTTTTTGCAGGAAACACAAATAAAGGGCTTTCCATGGCTCTCTGCCAACATTGTCGATGAACAGAATAATCCAATTTTCCTCCCATCGAAGAAAGTTGAGCGAGCTGGCCTGAAGATTGGCTTAGTTGGTCTATCAGACCGCGAAATTCCTACCACTAGCGGCATTAAAGTCATCGACTGGGAAAAGGCTTTAGCCGAGCAATTGGTTATCATCGGAAATACATGCGATCTCATCGTCGTTCTGACATCGTTGCCCGATCAGGATAATGCCGAGCTCATGCGTCTGTTTCCACAGGTCCATATACTTCTCACAGCAAATCGTGCACACGGCAAAATCATGCCCAGGGTCGTCAACAACACACTGGTCACCCAAACCAATAGCCAGGGGAAATATCTCGGTGTACTCGATGTAGACTGGCAGGCTTCTCGGGCCTGGGAGAAGAATGTCGCGCAAGAAATGCTCACGTTGCAAGACAGGCTTGGCGTCCTGGGACGACAAATTTTACGTGCAGAGAGAATGAGCAACAGATCCGTCGCAGCTGAAGCACAACTCCAGGCATTCCGGCAGGAAAGAGAGACTCTTCTGCAAACGATCAAGGACGCGGAAACCAAGATGGCGGAAGCTGAACTTCAAGAAAACGTATTCAATTCATTCAAGAGTTCTTTCATTGCGCTCAAAACTGAAGTACCTGACGACCCTCAGGTTGCCGAACGGGTCAGCAATATAAAGGAACAGGTAAACAACTCCAACAAACAAATGTTGACAGGTTCCCGCACCTTGACCCAGGAAAATCAAAATGGTGAAAAAGAAAGGCTTGGAGGCTTTGCAGGTTCTGCCCGATGCAGTTCATGTCATGTCGCCCAGGCAGAATTTTGGTCCAGTACTGGGCATGCAGTGGCCTTTCAAAGCCTTGTTCAGCAGAGTCAGGGGTTCAATCTGGATTGTCTCCCCTGTCATGTTACCCATGGAGTGAAAGATATGCTGAAAGATGCCAAGAAGATGGTGAAACTGGCAGGCCTGCCGCCTGAAATGCGAGGCGTAGGATGTGAATCTTGTCATGGTTCCGGTGAAAATCACGCCTCAAACCCGAATCTTGTCAACCAGGAAAGAAAGGTTGGGGAATCGGTCTGCCTGCAATGTCACACTGAAGAACGATCTCCCAGCTTTTCCTTTTTATCCGCACTCTCGCAAGTGAGTTGTCCGAAATAAGGTAAGATAAAACAAGAAGAGCGGATCCAGTATCCCGGATCCGCTCTAATGTAAAAACTACAGTTTTTATTCCCGCAGCTTTTGTACTTTCTTAAAAAATCAGCAACCGAATGCTTTCTGCAGGTTGGGTATGGTCTGTTTTTTGCGACTCATCATGCCATCAACCCACATGGAAGTTCCCTGTAGTTTGCCGTTGAAGGCCTTTTCAATGAGGGCCGGATCGTCAGATATAACCACCAGGTCGGTACCTTCTTTAACAACATCAGTAAGCATGAGAAGCACTGAATGTCGGCCTTCCGCCTTAACTTCCTTCATGGCCTTGATGAGGTCCTCACGGATTTCAGCAACCTGATCAACGGTAGCAAGCTCGAGCTGACCTACGCCGACCTTGTTGCCCTTCATATCAAAATCTTTGAAGTCACGGAAGAGAAGATCCTTGATTGGCACACCAGCGACTGAAGATTTTGCTTTGAGCATATCCATAAAAAGTCCGTCTGTATCGGCTACGTCAGCTACCTTCTTCAACTCGGCAACAGCAGCTTTATCATCATCTGTACAGGTCGGGGATTTGAAATTCACGGTGTCGCTGAGAATGGCGGCGAGCATACCGCGAGCGATATTCTGAGGAATGGCTATTCCTGCCTCTTTGTACATCTTGTTGAGAACTGTACCGGTACAGCCAACAGGCTCGGCCCTGAAAAGGATCGGGTTATTGGTGGTAACATCACCAATTTTGTGGTGATCAACTATAGTTACAACAGTTGCAGAAGCCAGATTTGCAGGACCTTGCGCGAGATCACTGAAATCCACCAGGGCGATTTCCTTGCCAGCGGCATCAGTCAGGAGCTCGGGGGCAGCAAGACCAAAACGCTCAAGAAGCATTTTCGATTCAGGATTGAGCGCGTCTGCTGTATTCTGCATACAGGCAGTGGCTGCTTTTCCCTGAGCATTCAGAAGAGCTGCAAGAGCGATCGAAGACATTACTGAATCGGTATCAGGGTTTGAATGTCCAACTACACAAATTGTCATCGTGGTTCCTCCTTGAAAATAATTATGATAAGAAAAGGTTAACTCGTAAGAAAGCCGTTTACGTCATAAATAGAATACATCGAAAATTAGCTCAGAAGAATAGTGGGTTCAACCATGCGAGTCAAGCAGAAAAAATCCACTTCTCTTTTGCAGTGAAGCAATATTATATTTCAGGCGCCAAGCGAACCGATCTATGGCGTGCATGAGCTAAATTATTCCTCAGTGACATTAGCCCGAATCCGAAGTATATTTAAAAACATAGTATGCAACCCCAAGATGTTGTTTTTATGATGTTCACTCTTATATTTCTCGACCGACATTCACATTTCAATGGATCAAAACGAACCACAACATACACCGCGGCCACGTTCCAGGAAAAGAACCGGTTCAAAGACTCTTCTGATTACCCTGCTCTTCCTCATTCTCGCAGGAGTGCTTGCTTTCTGGTACTTCAATGATTCTTCCAGATTTGCCGGATCTTGGTTCAACAAAGGTGGTGCGCCAGAAACAACTACTTCCGCCGATAAAAACTTAGCCGACAAGAATGCCTCCCTGCAGAAAAAACCTGCCGACCAAAATCCAGGCGATGACACGGTCGCAAGTATAACCATCGGCAAGACGCCGGATGAAAAATCTCCGTCAACTGATCACGTGAATGGCATACAGACAGGTGGCGGTTGCGAAGAAGAATGTGGGAGAATAGATACTTTTTATGCCCATCTCGATGAACAAGATTATATCCAGTCTTTCAAACTTTCCCAACCCAGTAGGGAACATTTCAAAAACCTTATTGTCAAACTGTCCCAGAATCCCCCTGTCATCACCCGAGAGACAGATGACCTCTTTACAATCCTGAAAAACACGGCACATTTTTTTCGCATCATCGGTAAGAATAACATTCTGCTCATCAAGGGTATTCTCGATCAGGAAAAAGATTCCATTGAGGAAATTCTTGCTGATTACTATGCAATTTCAAACGACCCTGAATGCCTGAAGAACCGCATGGGTATCGAAATACCTGAGAATACTCTCTATAATTACGCCGGGTTCTTCCTCAACACGATGGGGGGCCGTCTCTACCTCTTCAGGCGCGACTCCTTTTCCCGACTGCCGGTCAGTTTTTACTCCATCCAGATCATTGATCGGGCGAACAGCGAGGGGAAAAACAGTGACGGAATTGATATCAGACCGGCCATAACTGCCCTGATAAGTGAAATCGAGAACACCGGAAATCGTCTCAAGCTCAAGGAAACCTATCTTGACGCTCTCTACGCACTTAAAGAAAAATACCCATCAGAGCCCGCTGCTCAGTAACCATCTACCTCAATACTTTTTCACGATTAGGATACATTGACTATGGACACCTGGTATATAGCATTGAATGGTCAGCAGCAGGGCCCTTTTTCTCAAGCCCAGATACAGCAATCTCTGGCCATAGGCGCCTACTCACCCGAAACACTTGTCTGGCGACAAGGATTTGACAACTGGCGACCAATTTCGCAAGTTCCCGAACTCCTCAACACTTCCGTAACGTCTCCTTCATCCTTTCCGCCGCAACCAACCGGTCATGTTGCCCAGGAAATTGACTATACGATTTTCGGAAACGAGATGCAGTTTGTGGAAATTGAACTTGACAGCCAGGAGAGCACCGTCGCAGAAGCAGGTTCAATGATGTATATGACCGATTTTATAAAGATGGAGACTGTTTTCGGAGACGGCAGTTCTGCCTCAGCCGGTGGCGGACTGATGGATAAAATGTTGGGTGCCGGAAAACGGCTTATTACTGGCGAGAGTCTCTTCACGACCGTTTTCACCCATACCGGCCAGGGCAAAGGCAAGGTGGCCTTTGCCGCACCCTATCCAGGGAAAATCATCCCTCTTGATCTGAAAAATTACAGCGGCAAACTTGTTTGCCAGAAATCCGCTTTTCTCTGCGCAGCTAAAGGTGTGGCAATCGGGGTTGAATTCCAGAAAAAAATAGGAGTCGCCCTGTTTGGCGGAGAAGGCTTTATTATGCAGAAACTCGAAGGCGATGGTCTTGTTTTTATCCATGCCGGTGGCACCATCCTCGAGAAAGAACTGCAGGCAGGTGAAATGCTTCGGGTCGATACCGGTTGTCTGGTCGCCCTAACGCGTACCGTGCAGTATGATATTGAGTTTGTCGGTGGGGTGAAATCCGCTCTTTTTGGCGGGGAAGGATTTTTCTTTGCCACGCTGCGAGGACCAGGTCATGTCTGGCTGCAGTCTCTGCCATTTTCCCGACTGGCCGGACGCATCCATGAGGCTTCACCACAGAACAACGCCGGTTTTTCGACCAGCGGTGAAGGTTCCATTCTGGGCGGTCTTGGGAATCTTTTTGAGAGATAGAACCAGCTGAGCAATGATAGCCAGGCACCATTTGCCATTTCCTGCCGTATGATCTATACTTGAAGAGAGCAAGCAGGAAATTGTCTGATCAATGGGTCATCCACCATGATACACATCTC
>JAIFKM010000150.1 GCA_020049575.1 Desulfobulbaceae bacterium | reverse complement strand
CGTTCGGCATCATCATGACCGGGGTCGGGGTTATTTCGCTGGCCGGGGTCGTGGTCAACAACGCCATCGTCCTGCTCGACTATACCAATAAACTGCGCGAACGCGGTCATGCCCTGAAAGAGGCGGTAGTCTCGGCTGGCGCCACCCGACTGCGGCCGGTACTGCTCACCGCCATCACCACGATCCTTGGCCTGATCCCGATGGTTACCGGTATTTCTTACGATTTCCACACCTGGTCCATGGCCTGGGTCAGCGAATCGAGCATGTGGTGGAAGTCGATGGCCAACGTAGTGATCTTCGGCCTCTTCGTCGCCACTTTCCTGACCCTGATTGTCGTACCGACCATTTACTATCTTTTCGCCCGCTTTGCAGACAACCGGCAGTATGCCGTTCAGCGGATCAAATCTCTGTACTGGAAACCATACGCCCTGCTGGCAGGCGAACCACGACCTAACGAGGATAAAGAATAATGCGCATACTCATCTCCCTGATCATCAGCATATCCATGATGTGTTTCAATTCAGCGGCAGTACGGGCGGCGGAGGCGACGGAAGAGGTCAGTCTCAGCCTGGCCGAGGCGGTCCGGCTTGCTCTCGCCAATAATCTCGGCCTGCAGCTGCAGAAAGACGATGTCGAGGCCGCCCAGGGGGCTCGACAGGCCGCCGAGGGCGAATTCGATGTGCTCTTCACCGGCGAAGGCGGGGCAGAGGGCAATAAACTCGTCCCGCTGGTCCTCCAATCAGCCGAGGAGGAAGAGAGCGCCCAGTGGTCTGCCGGACTGCAGAAAAAATTCATTACCGGTACCGAAGTCATTCTTAACTGGAAAAACAGCCGATTTTCCAGCACCCCTTCGGCCTATCTTCTTGATCCTGCTTATAACTCCGCCCTGACCCTCGGCGTCCGCCAGCCCCTGCTGCAGGGTTTTGGCATCGAACGGCAGACAGCGTCGATCCGGGCCTCGGAAAAGAATCTGCAGGCAACCGCGCTTCTGGTTGATACGGAGGCTGCCAACCTGGCTGCCAAAGTAAAGCTGGCATATTGGAACCTGGTGTACGCCTGGCAGGAAAAGTCTGTCAAAGAACTCTCGCTGACCCTGGCCCAGCGGCTCCTTGAGGAGACCGATGCCAAGATAAAGGCCGGCAAGTTGGCCGAAGTCGATATCTATCAGCCCCGATCCGAGGTGGCTCGGCGGGAAGAAGAGATCATTTCTTCCGAACGGAAAATCGGCCTCTACGAGGATGAATTGAAACTTCAGATGAACAGCAAGGACTGGCATGCAGCCATCATTCCTTCAGACCTGCCGTCTACCGAACCCCTTTTCCCCGACCAGACTGCTACCCTGGAGAACGCCTTAAAGAACAGACCCGATCTCAAGGCCGCCGAGTTGTCCATTGATGCGGCGAAGATTCAGGAGGAAGCAGCCAAAGACAACACCCGGCCCTCGCTGGCCCTGGTGGGGCTGGTCGGACAGGGCGGGACAGACGAGGAGTATGGCGAAAGTCTCAACGATGCAATCGATGATGGCGAAACCCAGTGGCAGGCTGGCCTGGCGTTCTCCATGCCGCTGCAGAACAACGCAGCCAAGGGCCTCTACCGGCAAACCGGGGCCGCTCACAGCAAGGCGAGAAACACCGCTGAACTGCTTCGCCTGCAGATTCAGCAGAGTGTCAGAACGACGGTACGGGATGTGCAACTTGCCATCAAGGGTATGGAAGCAACCAGAAAAACGTCTCTTGCCACCCAGAAACGGCTTGAGGCCGAGCAGGCCAAGTTCGACGCCGGCCGAGCCACGACCTTCGATGTCCTGGCGGCCCAGGAGGCCTATTCCCAGGCACTCAGCCAGGAAAAACTGGTCGAAGTGGCCTACGCTGTGGCCCTCGCCGAACTCGACCGCATCCAAGGCCTGGTCACTCCCCTCTCTGCCTATTGATGCCATCCAGAAATCAGTACGGGTACCACCGGACTGTCATTGAGCGTTGTACGCAAATGACGGTCCGGCGGCATACAGACAGAATCCGCAAGGATCGGCATGCTGAAAAGCTGCCCCGTATCCCGCTGAAATAATTCTCCCCTTTTTTGACATTCCCGACCATTTCCTGGTAAACTAATGCGATGACTACTATCTTTTCTCCTCAGCAGGCAGTAACTGTCGACCTGTGTATATCATCCATCACCCTGAAATGAGCAAGCGCACAATCATCGATCAACTGAGGGAATCAAAAAAACTGCCGTCCCCTTCCAGGGTGGCACTTGAGATTATGCGCCTGTCTCAAGACGAAGACGTTTCTCTGAATGACATAACCAAGATAGTTGAAACAGATCCGGCCCTGACAGCTGAACTGATCAAATATGCCAACTCGACCCTGATAGGCGGCCAGTCCCCTCTTCTGTCAATCCACCGAGCCGCCGTCCGGCTCGGTCTGAACAACGTGGTCAATCTGGCCATGAGTTTTTCGCTGCTCTCGCAGAATATGACCGGGCGCTGCGCCACTTTCAATTACCATCGTTTCTGGTCACGCTCTCTGGCCCAGGCCGTCGCAGCCCGTTCCATCGCCGAAGTCCAGGGAAAGTACGACCCCGACGAACTGTTCGCCTGCGGCCTTCTCGCCCATATTGGTGAGCTCGCGCTGGCAAGCGTCTTTCCGGTTGAGTATGCCCAGGTCTTCACCCAGGAACTTAATCGGAACCAGCAGGTTGCCCGGGAAAACAAGATATTCGGCTATGATCACAACGAAGTGACGGCAGAACTGCTGCTTGACTGGGGTATCCCTGAAGAATTCGCCCGGAGTGCGGGTTTTCACGAACAGTATCAGGCTGACAGCATCGCCAACCGACCGGTCGCTGAGCTGGCCGGTCTGCTACACCTTGCCCAGCAGATAGCCGAAATCTGCCTGCTGAAGATCCCTCAGTCCGGTACTCTGCTCGAGGTGGAAGATCTGGCGCAGAGATTCTCGATCTCCACCAGCAAGTTCAGCACCTTCTTTGATCGAATTGTCGCCAAGTGGCAGGAGTGCAGCCACATATTCCGGATTCCCAGCCAGCAATGCCCGCTCTATCACCAGATCAGGGATTTTGGTACGACCTATTTGAGCGAAGACAGCACCAGTATCATCGACGGAAATCTGAAAATCCTGGCCGTCGACGATGATCCATTGACACTTTTGAACCTGAAGAAAATTCTGGCAGCCGACCACAGGGACATCATGATCGCCGAAAGCGGTGAAGAGGCTCTGGACAAGGTTGTCGAACACCAGCCCCAAATGATTATCACCGACTGGCGGATGCCAGGAATCAACGGTCTGGAACTCTGCAGGATCCTGCGCCACACCAGTATCACGGAACATGTCTATATCATCATGCTGACCGGTTGCGAAACAGAAGAGGAGCTTATCCAGGCTTTCGAGGCCGGGGCCGACGATTACGTGGTCAAACCTTTCACCCCCAAGGTGCTTGAGGCGAGAATCCGCAGTGGTGAACGGCTGATCCGTTATCAGCGGACCATCAACCACGACAGGGAGCTGATCCAGCAGTACGCCTCCCGGCTGGCAGCTGCCAACCACACACTGCTGACCATGGCCATGACCGACGCCTTGACAGGTCTACCGAACCGCCGCAGCGCCATGGCCAGGATGAACGATGCAGTCGCCGAGGCCCAGCGCTTCAACGAGAATCTCTCCTGCATCATGATCGACCTGGATCATTTCAAGGATATTAACGATACCTTCGGTCACGACAGCGGTGATCTGGCCCTGAAGGAGATCGCCGCCATCTTCGTCAACAAGGCCCGCAGCTATGATATGGTCAGCCGCACCGGCGGCGAGGAATTTCTGGTTATCAGTAGCCGCACCGATCCGGTGGAGGCAAGCCAGCTCGCCGAACGCCTGCGTTTGGCTGTGGAAGATCACAAATTCGTGCTCAAAGACGGCCATACCATCAGGCTCACCATCAGTCTCGGGGTGGCAACCTGGACCCCTGATTATCCGGACGGCGACGCACTCATCAAGGCAGCCGACCAGGCCCTTTACAGGGCTAAGCTGAACGGCCGTAACCGCATCGAGACTGCCTGACAAAAAAGAAGGCAGTGGCGCAGACCATCGCCGGCGACTGCCACCTGCACACCCTGAACTTACCGTTCAAGATCCTGTACAGCATAAGTGAGATAGGAAACCGCAAAGGGAAGGTGGGGAAAAGACTTTGTCTCACCTTCTGCAAAGCCCATCGCCATATACCAGCGCTTGAGCTCCGCATGGGCGGCAATGATGCCGATGCTGACGGTGTTGATCCCTGATGATCTAGCCAGGTCAAGCACATGCCTGACCAGCATCTCACCTACTCCCTGACGGCGGCAGGATGGCAGCACCGACAATCGATTGAGATAGGCTGAGTTTTCGCCTGGGTACTCGAACGCCACACAGCCGACAGCCTCGCCATGTCGTTCAGCAACGAAATAGCGGGCGCCTCGTTCGAGATCCACCGTAATCCATGACTCAGCACAGAAGGAGGGGTGCTTGGGACAGTTATCGGCGTTCAACCCAAAGCGCACAGCCACATCTCGGTTCGATTCCGAGACCAGTTCGGCAAGCAGTCGGGCATCCCCATTACCGGCACTTCTGATCTGCATTTTTATCCCCCACTTTGTTCATTGAGCTTTTTTGGCATCAACTTGATTTCGGCATATTTCAGATGGGCCTGGACAATCTTGATCTCGCCATACGAGCAAGTATCTCCCAATGCCAGTTTTATCTCGCCAAAAGAGTTTCCTGGCATTTCGGCAAGCTTCTGCTCAATCTGCTGCAATTTTTCGGTATCGACCACCCGCTCGACGGCGAGGACACCCTTCTCGACAAAAAAGGCGAGATGGCCCTCGACAGTTGAGACCACCAGGCCGCGCTCCCTGGCAATCTCGGAAATAGCAATATTCTGCTCGAACATCTCCAGACTGATCTTTTTGGTATCAGCCTTCCCTTCCGGCTTCTTCTTGTCTGCTCTCTCTCCAGGAGCCGCCGCCGGAGAGGTCTCAACCTCCAGTATGCCATGCTGCCGCCGATAGGCCGACACCAGGCCAACCAATTCCGTGCCATATTTTTCGGCCAATCGTTTGCCGATCCCCTTAATCTTCTCCAGGTCGGCGAGGTTGTCAGGCAGGTTGACGGCAAGCTGGATCAATGTCTTCTGGTGCATGATCTGGAAGTGTGGAACCTTTGCCGCTTCGGCTTTCTGCGAGCGCCATTGTTTAAGAATCTCAAACAGATCAGGGTGGAGGATATCGGACTCAAGAGCAGCCACGGTATGTTTTTTCTCCTTCACAGGTTTGAGCTCGATTTCAGCCACTGAAACGGCACGCAGATACTGTGCCGGCGAGAAACCACTGCGGCAGGAACGTGCTGCGGCAATCTTGACAGCGGTTTCTTCTCGGAGTTGTTTGAGAGCTTCCTTGATCTTTTTGCGTATTTCCTTGTTGTCGGTATCCACCTGAATATCGGCTAGGAAATGAACGAGATGGGTATCGAGCTTTTCTTCGAAATACACCGAGGCCTTGCCTATTCGCTCGAGAATAACGGGATCTGACTCGGGCAGTACAGCAGCGGCAAAGAGTCCCTGTAGCTGCGCTTTGAATCTCTCGCTGACCGAGAACACCTCCTCCCGGCAGGCTTTTTCCAGCGCGCCCAGATCAACGCCAGCCGATATCTGTACCAGCGTCCCGTTCTTGAAAAGGATGGCGAGCAGACGACCGAGTCGAGCGCGCAGATCCTGAAAACTAAAGCACTCGAGCACGAGCTGCTGCTGATAGCGGATCTTGGCCGCTGCAAGCTTTTCGGCCGAGGGCGGATTGCGGCTGGCCTGCTCGGCAAAGTGCAGCACAGCGGCATCGGTCCTGACGGTAACGGCCGAAAGCGGCGAGCTGAGCACCATGCCCTCGAAGGTCTTGCAGCGGCTCAGCGCCACATACACCTGGCCATGGGTAAAGGCGGCCCCGGCATCGATAATGGCCCGGTCAAACGTGAGGCCCTGACTCTTGTGGATGGTGATCGCCCAAGCCAGCTTCAGCGGAAATTGTTTGAACGAGCCGATCTTGTTGGCGATGATCTCCGAAGTCTCCTGATCGATGGTATATTCGATATTTTCCCAGACGGCCGGTTCAACCTCTATCTCGTTCTCATCGTCAGGGCATTGGATACTTATATCGGCATCGGAGATGCGCGTAATCCTGCCGATTTTTCCGTTAAAATAGCGTTTCGCCGGCGAAGAATCGTTACGCACGAACATGACCTGAGCCCCGACTTTCAACTCAAGCTTGCCTGAGGTCGGATAGGTATGCTCCGGGAAATCTCCGTCAACCTCCGCCTCGAATCTGCAGATTTTTTTCTGCACCATCTGCAGTTTGGCGGCATTGATCGCATCGGCACTGCTATTGTGCGTGCAAAGTGTGATATAGCCCACATCGTCGGGCGGCACAAAACCAGGAAGATGGCGCCCGTTCAAAGTTTGCAGGGTAGCCGCGTCCAGCCGGTTGTCGCGGACGCGGTTGAGGAGTTCGATAAAATGCGGGTCAGCCTGGCGATAAATATGTTTGAGCTCGACAGGAATCAGCTCGGTCTCGCGCAGCGCGATGCTGTCAAAGAAATAGGCGGAAGAATAATGCTGCCGGAGGATCTGCCATTCTGCCTCCTTAACCACCGGTGAGAGCTGGTGCAGATCGCCGATCATCAGCAGCTGCACGCCGCCAAAAGGCAAACTGCTGCGACGATAGCGCCGCAGAACTTTATCCACGCCATCGAGCAGATCGGCCCGGACCATGCTGATCTCGTCAATCACCAGCAGGTCGAGACTCTTGATTATGTTGATCTTGTCCCTGCTGAATCTGTGCTGGCTGAAAAATGCCTCACTGCCGGGGACACACGGCCCGAAGGGCATCTGAAAAAATGAATGCAGGGTCACCCCGCCGGCGTTGATCGCCGCGACCCCGGTCGGTGCCGTGACCACCATACGCTTGTGGGTTTTTTTCTTCAGATCATGCAGGAAGGTTGTCTTGCCGGTGCCGGCCTTGCCGGTCAGGAAGATATGACAGTTGGTCTGCTGGACGAAGTCGTCGGCCAGTTGCAGCTCGGGGTTGGCAGTTTTCATCGGGAAACAGGGAAAGACAGGATTGGAAGACGAAGTTTCATTGTTAGCTGTAATACTACACGGAGGTCAACTCTATTCCAAGATTTTCATAAGGTGTATCGCTGGCACCGCCCTTACCACCGGCGCCGACAATCAATCCCCGGTATTCCTCCGAGGCGGCAAGCACAGCATGCTGGCCGCGGGCAATAAGACTGCGGCCCACAGCGATAAAGGGATGGAGATCACCTAGGGAGCCGAGGGTCGTGAGGAGAAAGCGGGTCATGTTTTCCGGTTGAACTCGTTCAGAATTTTATAACCTTCAGGTCGTTCTTTCGGCTATGATGTCAGGCACCAACACCCCAGGGGGTGATGCCCTCAGGTGCGTTTTCCCAGAAAACAGTCTGCAGCCAAGCTGCACTACTCTTATTGCTAATTTTCTCAACACACCAATACACTGACACATGTCTAGTTCAGCCTCTGCCACTCCCAACCCCCTTGTCGGTATTCTCTTTGTCGCCCTCTCTGCCGCCTCATTCGGAGCCCTGCCGATCTTTATCAAGATTGCCTATGCCTCGGGTGCCGAGACGGTGGCGGTACTGGCGCTGCGATTTACCCTAGCGGCCCTGCTGATGACCGGCATCATGCTGATCAAGGGTTTGCGCTGGCCCCGGGGCAGGAACCTGCTGGTGCTTGCCGGCATGGGGGGCCTTGGCTATGTCGGCCAGTCCTTCTGTTTCTTTTCGGCCTTGAACTACGCCTCGGCCGGTCTTGTATCCCTGCTCCTCTATCTCTACCCGGCACTCGTAACCCTCCTGGCGGCGATCTTCCTGCGCCAGCGTTTGAGCTGGCTGCAGCTCATGGCGGTCATGGCGGCCCTGGCAGGAACGGCCCTCCTTATCGGCGGCGATTCAAGCGGCAGTCTGCGGGGCGTAGCGCTCGGCATCAGCGCGGCCCTGATCTATTCCATCTATATCCTGGTGGGCAGCAGAATGATGCAGGCGGAGGGGGCTCTGGCAGCAGCGACGGTGGTCATGCTCTCGGCAGCTGCGGTATTCGCGACGATGGCCGCAGTTCAGCAGCCAGCCCTGCCGGGATCTGTTTCCGGATGGCTGGCGGTGGCGGCAATCGCCCTCATCTCGACGGTTGTCGCCATGGTGTCGTTCTTCGCCGGCCTGGCCCGTCTGCCGGCAAGCGACGCGGCCACGATCTCGACGCTGGAACCACTGGTGACCGTGATTCTCGCCGCCCTCTTTCTCAGCGAACCAATCGGCGTGATGAAACTTACCGGCGGCGGCATCATCCTCACCGCCCTGGTTGTGCTGGCCAGGGCGAGATAGATAGTATCTTTCAATCGTTGAGGGATGGCGTGCGGTTCACGGTTCCCGTTCCAGGGCCTGCTGCAATTCTTTGACGAGAAGGTCTGCCTCTTTCTGGAGACGAATCCACAACTCGTCGACATTGGCCATTTCATTGTTTCTTCCAGCTTTTTCCAAGGCGAAAGCGATCTCGCGGACGCCGACCGCGGCAAAATGATTGACCGCTCCCTTATACGCGTGGGCTGCCTCGCAGAGGGCCGCGGCATCCCCGACGGCCACCGCCCTTTCTACCCGTCCCAGGAGTTCGGCGTTCCTCTGCAGGAACAACTCCGTCATCTGCCGGAGCAGTTCTGTATCACCGCCGACAAACTCCAGAGCCCTGCCCCGGTTCCAGTGCGCAGACCTGCCGACACTCTCGTCTACTGCTCCAGACGCATCCAAACCACCATCCCCGGTCGATGCCTCAAGAGGAATTCCAAGCCAGGGATGAAGACGTTCGGCCAGGACATCTGGCTTGATCGGTTTGGTAATGAAATCATCCATGCCGATCGCCAGACAGCGCTTACGGGTCGTCTCCATGGCGTTGGCCGTCATCGCAATGATCACCACCCGCTTGCGCCCTTCCAGCTGTTCCCGCTTGCGGATGATTTCGGTGGCCTCAAAGCCGCTCATTTCTGGCATCTGGATATCCATCAGAACGAGTGAATACTCCCGCGACTGGACCATCTGCACCGCCTCCCAGCCGTTATTCGCTACTTCGGTCTGCAGGCCGAATTTCTGCAGGATGGCTTCAGCCACCTTCTGGTTGATCGGCTCATCGTCAACAAGCAGGACCCTGCCATGCAGGCGAATGTCTCTCTTTTTTTTGTCTTTTTCCTCTTTCCTTCTGAGTGAATGCCTTCGTCCGGGAACTATTGAGACGAGGGTATCATAGAGCTGAAACTGCCGGACGGGTTTAAAAATGACAGCGCGGATACCGGCCTCCAGGGCTTTCTCGCGCGACAGCCCGCCCGAACTCAGCATGATCATCTCCGGAGCTTGTTCTTTATAGGTCTCGGTAATTTGCCGCGCCAGATCCAGGCCATCCGTCTCAGGCATATGATAATCGAGCAGCACGGTATCGATCGGCAGCCCCTGCGCGCTCAGGCTGGCGAGCATTGTCAGGGCGCTCGCGGCATCTGCACAGGAATAGATCCTGACCGGGCAGACCTGGAGATAGTGCTCAATGATCATCCGGTTGGTGGCATTATCGTCGACAATCAGAAAACTCTTGTTCTCCAGCTTTTTACAGGGCGCAAGCAGGCTCGACGCCTCTACCACCTCAAAAGGCAGGACAAACCAGAAAACCGAGCCCTTTCCCTCGACGCTCTCAACCCCGATTGAGCCGTCCTGCATTTCCACCAGCTGTTT
>JAIFKM010000166.1 GCA_020049575.1 Desulfobulbaceae bacterium | reverse complement strand
GTTGTGCAGGTGGAACACCAGTAGACCGGCTTCTTGTTGCGAATCACTGATCCTGAGTGGAGAAATTTGTTGAATTCCCTGGCAATAGCCGCTTCATAGGCATAATCCATGGTCAGGTAGGGCGCATCCCAGTCGCCCAGTACACCGAGGCGCTTGAATTCGGCCTTCTGGGTCTTGATCCATTTCTCGGCATATTTACGGCAGGCACCACGTTTGGACAGAATCGGGATGGGCTTTTTCTTGTCTCCCAGTTCCAGATCAACGTTGTGCTCGATCGGCAGGACATGACAATCCCAACCGGGGATATATGGCGCCTTGAAACCAGCCATCCTCTTCGATTTCAGTATGATGTCTTTCAGGATTTTATTAAATGCCGTACCGAGATGAATATGGCCATTGGCATAGGGAGGGCCGTCGTGCAGGACGTAAAGTGGCTTGTTCTGGGCACTTTCCTGAATCTGGGCATAAAGATCCTCTTTTTCCCACCGTTTCAGGAGCATTGGTTCTTTTTGCGTCAGATTGGCCTTCATGTTGAATGCCGTCTGGGGCAGATTGAGTGTCGCCCGATAGTCCATACACATCTCCTTAAGTATATAATGCTGGGATTGTCGATCCCCGACGAGTGATGATGATTCAGAGAGCTGGTGGTAATCGTCTGCAATCCTGATTAACAAAAAATCACAATCAGCCACCTAAAACCTATAAAAATACCAACTGAACAGCAAGATGCAAGGTTAAAATATCAGTGAAAAATCTTGTTCTGCCAGGATATCTGCCCAGAAGATGTCTTCCGGGTCATTTTTCCATTTTCCCCGGCACCTTTTCCAAAACCTTTAAATTTGACATAATTTCCCGAGTTTATTAAAGTGTCTAAAAAAATGACCATACAACTCTACTGCCAGGTCTTTTCAACAGGTGTACACGCTTATGACAATGCAGCATCCTGAGTCCGAAACTGTAATGATCGAGATGATCAAAGTTTCAAAATCCTATCCACCTGATGTGTCTGCCCTTTCTGATATTTCCGTGACTATAGACCGGGGGGAGATGTTTTTTTTGATCGGGATGAGCGGAGCAGGCAAGACCACCCTACTGAAACTTCTGTGCAGCATGGAGACACCCAGCAATGGCCTTATTGAAGTAGCCGGGAACCCGATCCACAAGCTTAAAGGGACAACCCTGGCCCGCATGCGGCAAAGAATCGGGGTCGCCTACCAGGATTTCAAACTCCTCACCGATCGCACCGCTGCCGAAAATATCGCCATTTCAATGGAAGTGTCCTATAAGAAACCCCAGATCATCCGAAAAAGGGTAGTCGATCTTCTTGAACAGCTTGATCTTTCAGACAAACACAACACCATAACCGGCGAACTTTCCCGCGGCGAGCAGCAAAGGGTGACCCTGGCCCGTGCCGTGGCCAACTCTCCGGCCTTGATCCTGGTCGACGAACCCACGGGGAACCTTGATGCGACGACCACCGAAAGGGTTATGAAACTCTTGAATAAATGCAACAGCGCAGGGGCAACGATCGTCATCGCCACTCATGACGACTCCATCTACAAAGATACGACACACCGGGTGATGGAATTGAGAAAAGGCAGGATCCACACAGTCAGCGGAGGCATTCGCACATGAACTTCTGGTTGACCGTATTCCGACAGGTCGGGCGGAACCTCAGACAGACCTGGCCTTCCCAACTGATGACCCTGCTGACAGTTTCACTCTCTGTCCTGATCTTTGCCTTCTTCTATCTGGTGTACACCAATATGCTCAATATCGGTGATAAACTCGGCGATGACCTCAGGCTCATCGTCTATCTCGAAGAACAGCCCGGCCCGGAGATGCAGGAACAACTCAGGCGTAAGATCACCAATTTCGATGAGGTCGAGGAAATCCACTTCATTTCCAAGGAAGAGGCCTATGATCGCTTCATCAAACAACTTGCCCAAAACAAGGACGTCCTTGACGAGATGCCCCGTGATTTTCTGCCTGCCTCAATAGAAGTGGTTCCTCTCAAGACGCTCAGGGGGCTCAGCCAGATCAAGCTTTTTTCCGATTACCTTGCAAAACTGCCCGGTACTATCAAAGTCCAGTACGGGCAGGAATGGGTGGAGCGATTCTACTCGTTTACCCGCCTGCTCTCCATTGTCGTACTGCTCTCTGGCAATCTACTGATTCTCACCACTGTGTTCATGGTGGCCTATACGATCCGCCTGACCATCATGGGGAGGCAGGCTGAACTCGAACTGCTCAAGCTTGTCGGGGCTACCAACAACTATATACGCACCCCTTTTCTGCTTGAAGGTTTGTTGCAGGGCATGCTAGGCTCGACACTGGGACTTCTGTCACTCTATCTGCTCTTTGACTGGATCAAAATGCAGTTTTCCGGCCCCGGACTTCTCAGCCTCTTCGATTTTACCTTTTTCCCCTACACTGCTTCTCTTACCATTATAGGCGTCTCCATTCTTCTCTGCACTGTAGGGAGTTATACTTCCATGCAGAAATTTCTGCGCATTTAGGCTCTTTCATGGTGATCCCGAGATGATGGTCCGCCCCCAACGATGCCCATACAGGCGGCAAGGGACTGTACAGCATGTACAAGTACGGTTCCTCATAATCATTCTGATTGTCGCGGTGACCTCCACGCATTCTCCTTTTTTCCCGTCTGTCGCCTTCAGTGCCGAGAAATTGACACAGTCTGCATCTACAGCCCAAGGAAAACCGAGTATCAAAACATTCCGGATTAATATCCAGCGCTTGCAGGAAGGTATCACAGCCCAACGGGAGCAATTCAGCGAAACACAGAACAGGGAGAGAAACCTCCTCGCAGAACTCGAGGAAATCGACAAACGCCTGGCCAAGCAGACGGAAAAACTCAAAGCCATGAAAGAGCAGAGTGCCGCCCAGCAGATCGTCATTGACCAGAAAGAACAGGAACTTTCCCAAATCAGGGCTGAAAAAGAGAAAGTGCAGCGGCACCTGCAGAAGCGAATCACCTCCTACTATAAAATGGGCAATATCGGTCTCCTCAATGTGACATTTTCCGCCCAGACCCTGCCGGAACTCCTGAAATTCCATGATGCCTATCAGGCCCTCATAGCCTATGACCAGAATGTGATCGCTATCTACAGAAAAAGTATCAAAGATCTTGAGCAGGCAACAAAAGCACTCAATCTTGAAAAAAACGTCCTCAACGATTTTATTAGCCGGGCAATTTCCGAACAAAAGGCCATAGATGCCACAAAAACGGAGAAGGAAAACCTCCTGCAGCATATCCGGACACAATCAAAACTGCATAAGCAGGCTATTGAAGAAATGGAAAAGGCCGCAGCCGAGCTCTCCTCAACTCTCCTGGCCCTGAAGACCAGAGAGCAGAGATCAGAACAGGGATTCCTTGAAAAGAAAGGCACTCTGCCGCCACCCGTCGCCGGTGTGCTTGTGGCGCTGTTCCAGCAGGACGTTACCAATTCGCTTGGGATTAGCAAAAAATCTGACGGCATCGCCATCAAAGCCCCGAACGGCAGCAAGGTCAAAGCCATTTTCCCGGGAACAGTAGTTTTTGCCGGATATTTACGGGGCTATGGCAACACAATCATTGTGCATCATGGATTTCAGTATTATTCTATCACATCAAGGGTGGAAGAAATTGCCGTAGAAAAAAACCAGACAATCAAAACCGGAAGCATTCTGGGCGAAACAGGCGAAACCGCTACCCTCCTGGAAGAGGGAACGTACTTTGAAATCCGCCATGGTTCCACGTCGCTTGACCCAACTCAATGGCTTTCTCCGGACGGACTGCAGCATCCAGATACCTTTATCGACGAATAACTCCTCAACTGTCAACCATATATCCTTACTCTCTCAAGGACGTTCATGTCATACCCTACCCGCCCCATTCGGGCAGCCTGCACTTTCTTCCTGGCAATCGGCTTTCTCTCTGGAACGGCGATGGCTGACATCTCCCAGCAGGAAAAGGAAAAAACCTACAAACAGCTGGAAATATTTTCAAATGTTTTAAGTATCCTGCAGGAAAACTACGTCGAAGAGATCGATGCCCAAAAGGCTCTGGACGGAGCCATCCAAGGTATGCTCTTCACCCTCGATCCCCACAGTTCCTATCTGACGCCGGAAGAATTTCAGGATCTGCAGGACGAAACAAGCGGGGCTTTCAGTGGCGTCGGGATCGAGATTACCGTAAAGGACGGCGTGCTGACGGTGGTCAGTCCCATTGAAGGGACGCCTGCCGACAAGGCCGGAATAAAGGCCAATGACCAGATAGTAGAGATTGAAGGCAAAAAAACCAAGGAAATGAGCTCCACCGAGGCCATCAAAAAGTTGCGTGGCCCGAAGGGCTCAAAGGTCATTATCGCCATCCAACGCGAAGGCTGGAACGAGCAGCGTCCATTCACCCTTACCCGTGATATCATCCCGGTGCATTCGGTCAAGGCCTCTTTTCTCATACCGGGATTCGCCTATATCCGTATAACAAACTTCCAGACCCACACGACCAAGGATTTCAAACAGGAATTTGCCGATTTACAGAAAAAGCAGGCTCTTCGCGGTCTTGTTCTCGATTTGCGGAACAACCCGGGTGGATTGCTGAACCAGGCCGTCAGTATTTCTGATATCTTCCTGCAACAGGGGACAATCGTCTATACCAAGGGACGAACGGAAGACCAAAACATGCTCTTCAAAGCCCACAAAACCAGTGATGACACTACGGTGCCCATGGTTGTGCTGGTCAATGAGGGTTCCGCAAGTGCATCGGAGATTGTGGCCGGGGCCATTCAGGATCACAAGCGAGGCGTTATCGTCGGAACAAGGACCTTCGGCAAGGGCTCGGTGCAGACGATCATTCCCCTGCCGGATGGTGCAGGTCTGCGGATGACCACAGCCAAATACTACACGCCTGCTGACCGCTCCATACAGGCCCAAGGTATTATCCCTGACGTCGAAGTGCCCCTGGCCCCGGAAACAAAAGCAGAAAATACTGCAAAAAACAGCGAGGTTTTGCGTGAAGCGGATCTTGACAATCACTTCCAAGACCAATCAACAGATTCTCCCCAACCAGCATCTGCTATAGATCCGGAGATTAAGGAAAAACTGCACAACGACAACCAGCTCAATACCGCTCTGAATATTTTAAAAAGCCTCGATCTTTTCTCAGCCTATCGTAAAGCGCAGACAATCAGGCAGTGATGATTGCTAAAACCCCAGTTCCTTGAGGAAACGCTCATCTTGGGACCAGTTCTTTCTGACTTTGACGAAAAGTTTGAGAAATACCTTCTGATCCAGCATTTTCTCTATATCCTTCCTGGCTGCGGTGCCGATGGCCTGCAGCTTCAACCCCCCTTTACCGATAACGATACCCTTCTGGGAATCTTTTTCGAGGACGATTGCAGCGTGGATGGTCACCAGTCCTTTTTCCGGTTCTTCCTGGAAGGATTCGATGAGCACCGCAGTTGAATAAGGAATTTCCTGGCCCGTTTTGAGAAACACCTTCTCCCTGATGATTTCAGCGGCAAGAAACCGTTCACTGGCATCAGTCGGGATATCTTCCGGAAAATAACGGGGGCCGAGCGGGAGATGGACAAGCATCTCACGAAGCAAGCTTTCCGTACCCTCTCCCTTGAGCGCGGACATTGGCAGTATAGCCTTGAATGGAAAGAAGGCGGCATAGGCTTCGATTAGGGGAAGAAGCTTTTTCTTGTCGATAAGATCTACTTTATTCAGAACAAGAATAGCAGGACAGTTGACACGCTCAAGCCAGCTCGAAAACTCACGATCCCGTTCCTCCCGGCTTTTTTCAGGGACCGGCAGAGAGACATCTATCAAAAAGAGAACAATGTCGACCTCAGAGAGGCTGTCCATGGCAATTCGAACCATTTCCCGGTTCAACGGTTCCCGGGCGGTATGCAACCCAGGGGTATCAAGAAGGAGGATCTGATGGTCGCTGCTGTTGACGATTCCGAGTATCCGGTTGCGGGTAGTCTGGGGTTTGGGGGTGACAATTGAAATTTTCTGGCCCAGAAGACTGTTCATCAGGGTCGATTTGCCCGCATTGGGGGGACCAACAATCGCCACCATGCCGGATTTGATCTGATCAGTTGCCAAAATCATAGAGAATATATTCCATATTATTAATTTTTCTTTAATATACAGTGGCCAAAACGGATTTTCACACTATACTGAGAGCTGTCCTTCGCACTCTGCCGAGGGGGCAATTGCGCTCAACTATACTACTCGCTTATTTTATTGCTCATTATTTTTAAGACGATTCCCCCTCCCCGTAATTCGGTGATATTCGGGCATACGTTGATATATTGACAGACACCCAATTATGTTCTCAGGAAAACTCGTCGAATACCTCGACGACGGTAAATTCATCTGTGCTTTCATCATCGAGAGCCAGTCCAAAAGGGTGCGTCTGATCAATCAGAACGGTCGAGAGATCAACTTGCCCGTATCCCGAATCGTCCACTCTTCCAGCCGCAGTTATCAGACTGATCTTGACCGGGAAACCCTGGCCAGAGAACTCAAGACTACGGCCGAGAAACGCAGTCAGCTGATGCAGGAAATTGACCTTGAAGAACTGTGGGAACTAGTATCTGCAGAGACGACTGACACCTTTGACCCCACGTTCCTCACCGAACTTTCCTTTGGTAAGGCGGCAGACGATGATACCGTTTCAGCCTTTCTACGCAGTGTATTTGCCGACAAACTCTTCTTTCGATACAGGGAAGGCAGGATCAAGGTCCATTCCGTTGAACAGGTCCAGCAAATACGGCAGCAGCAGGAAAAAGAGCACAAAGAGGCTGAATTGATCATTAACGGGGCGATGGCGATACGCACCATGATGGCCAATCCGATCCCGGAGATCCAGATGGATAACTGGCTCGAAGAGTGCCTGGCAATCATTCGAGACTTTTACCTGTTCGGCAATGATTCAAAAAACGCCGAGATCGCCCGGAACATCCTTAAAGAGGCCCAGCTCAACAATCCCCACGATCCTTTTCATGTTCTGGTCAAGGCCGGCGTCTGGGGCAGGAATGAGAATCTCCCGCTGTTGCGTCACGATATCCCGGTCGGATTCTCTCTTGCAGCCCGCCAGCAGGCTGAGTTGATTCTCCAGAGTAGCCAGAAAGAGCTGTTCAACGATCCGGGCAGAACCGATCTCACCCACCTTGCTCCTCTCACCATAGATGGAGCCACGACCCTTGATTTCGACGATGCCTTGACCATTGAGAAACAGGATGGCAACTATCTTGTTGGCGTCCATATTTCCGATGTAGCTCATTATGTGCGGCCAGGCGATCCGCTTTTCCAGGAAGCGATGCAGAGAGGAACGTCGCTCTACTTTCCGGAAGGACAGATTCCGATGCTGCCTCGACACCTGTCGCAGGGAATCTGCAGCCTGATCGAAAATGAAACCCGAGCAGCATTCAGTTTCATGATCCTGCTCTCTGAAGATGTTGAAGTCCTCAGGGTTCGCATCATGCCTTCGATCATCCGGGTGGCTCGCAGACTCACTTACGAGGAGGGTGACCGAATCATGCATTCTGATGCGGAACTGCATACCCTTGATATGCTACGGCGCAAACTTCGCAAAAAACGACTGGACAGCGGAGCTCTGCTCCTGCCGTTTCCGGACGTGAACATTTTTATCGATAATTCCGGCAAGGTTCATGTCAGCTTGGCCAGGACAGATACCCCGGCGCGTACATTGATTTCAGAATTCATGATCTTGGCCAACAGCGAGGCCGCGCGTTATGTCGCAGATCGAATGGTCCCTGGTCTTTTCCGTGCTCAGGGACCATTGAAAAACCGCCTGGTCCATGGCGAAGACGACGATCTCTTCCAAAACACCAGGCAGCGCAAGCAAATTCCCCGGGGTGAACTTCTGACAACCGCCAGGCCTCACAGCGGTCTTGGAGTGCCACATTATACCACGGTCACTTCCCCAATCCGCCGCCTGCTTGATTTGGTCATGCAGCATCAGCTCAATTCCATCGTCAGACGCAAGGAACCGGTTTTTACCGAAGAGATGTGTAAGGATTTCAACTCACTTATCACCCGCACCCTGGCAAACGCCAACAATGTCAGGCAGCAACGGCACCGCTACTGGCTCCTGAAATATCTTGAAGACCGCAAAAATCAACTTGTTGACGCCTTGGTCATTGAATGCGGCCCGAGACGGGTCAGCCTCCTCCTCACCGATATCCTCATGGACGTCGATCTTCCCTGCCCTTCCGGGACCAAACCAACTCCTGACACCCATGTCAAAATAAGAGTTGCCAAGGTGGATGCCCTCGACAATTTTGTCCGCTTTGAATGGTAGGCCATCATCTGCACATCTTCTCTTGCCCGAGAAGAGATTGGAACTGCCGTGCGAGATCAGCAATAATCTCTTTGAGGCCGATCGCGAACTTGGTATATTCCCAGCGGGAAACCGGGAACTCCTCCCCGATGATTGAACCTACGAGAATCTGATATGACGGAAGAAACACTGCCTGGCGGCATGGTGATGGTGAAAATCGACGGTTCCAAAGTGAAACGTCTACGCGAACAAAAAGGGCTGACCCAGCTTTACGTTGCCACCGCCGTGCAAGTAACCACCGATACCATTTCGCGCTGGGAAAACAAACGCTATCCTTCCGTTAAAAAAGAGAATTGTATCAAATTGGCCGAGACCCTCGGAGTAACTCTTGAGGATATTCTCGAACAGCAGGAAATCAGCAATACTGCGGCAGAGATCGATGTTAACAATGAAAGCCATGAAGAAATAAAGGGTGTATCCCGCCCCCAGCACAATTCCTGGCTCATTTATGCTCCTGTTCTCGCCGTTCTGGTGATGGCAGCAATCGGCGGCTGGTTTTTTTTCCTGAAACCCGAAACCAGCACAATTTCAGCTCATCGCATTCTGCCGCGACATTGCCTGCCGGGACAACCTTTTCCGGTGGTCATCGAAGTCAAGAACACCCCGGAAAAAGCAGTCACACTCATCCTCAGAGAGATGCTGCCGAGCGGAGCCGTGTTGAAAAAGGTTTCCCCTGCACTTTCGACACCTCCACAAGCAAAGGACCGGGAATTGAAGTGGCTGGAGAAAATCGAAGCCCCAACCCGCTTTGTCTATTCAATCACTCTCAAAGGGAAACCTGGGGATGTCTTCAAATTTGCGGGCAATATCGCCGTCAGCCGGGATTCAGAAAATCTTCGTCCAGTGACCGGCAGCGACAGCATCGAGATCAACACCTTTCACTGGGCTGATTCGGATGGTGACAACACCCTCAGCGACAAGGAAATGCTAGCTGTCCACGATCGCTTCAATACAACCGATAAACTCGGCATCGACCTCGAACTCATCGAAAAAATTTGGTTGGGTTCCGGTTATCGCTGGAATGCCAAAAATTCGACCTGCGAAATCCTGCCATGATCCAAGACTGCGCTACCTCCTGCATGCAGGAAAAGCCTGCCACATTTCGGGTACACAGCAGAGCGCCTTCCACGTCGGAATTATACAATCGCTCCAGAGAAGGGATTCTCTTTCTCTTCACAGCTTTTGGCATTTTCCTGCTGTTTGCGTCCCAAGCCCAGGCAATCGAACCGGTTTCAGGACAATACCGCTCAACCTTCGGCACAATAGTTCAACTTGACCTGCGGGTCAGTTATCCACCTCCGGCCAGCATAATTATCGAACAATACTTCCCCGTTGGACTGCAGGTCATCAGCGCTGAGCCCGCTCTCCGAAAAATCAGCGACACTCGCGGTGTAGCGAAATGGCTCCTCAAGGGAGTCGAACCCGGCTTCTACAGCTTCAGTCTCCGGTTTGATCGACCAG
>JAIFKM010000027.1 GCA_020049575.1 Desulfobulbaceae bacterium | reverse complement strand
CTCCTTTGAGGGCATGATTTTCCGCAGAACCTTCAAGCTCGATCCTGCCTGTGTGCAGGGTGAGGAAGGGAAGCGCGATCTCCTCACCCTCGATATTGGCCGTCATCTCGGTCCCCGGCCTGGTATCCGCATGTATTACGGCCTTGAGACGCTCTATCTTTTGGTCGCCGTAGCGTACCCCGGCTGCATCGAGATCAAGATCGATCGACGGCGACTCGAGACTGCCGCCTATCCGACCGCGGGCAGTGACCTCGCCTTTGCCATCCGGCAGGACCTCGCCGATATCCGGAGAGGTCAGATCAAAGGTAAGGTCATACGTTTCACCGATACCCCCGGCGGCCTGCAGAAACGAAGCACCGCTCTGCAGGAACAGATCCTGTACTTCGAGTCGGGTATGGAGTGAACTGATCTTTCCCTTGCCGGTAACCGGGAAATCACGCACCGTCCCCGCCAGAGAACGGATTTCGGTTGAGGTCTGTAATTGGTCGGCATCCTCATAACCGATGAAACCTTCAGATGCCAGATCGGCAGTCAGTATGCCAACCAACCGTTGATCAAAGCCGGAGGGATTGAAATCAGCGGTCCGCACATCACCCCGCCAGCTGAAGCCGTCAATCCAGCCCAGAGCCAGGTTGTCTATCTGCACGGCGCCGTTCGGTGAATCAAAGTGCATGGATCTGGCGGTCAGACCGGCGTAGTTTCCGTCAACATCAGAGGAAGCGGTGATATCCTCGAATTCAAGAAAGGAACCGTGCGCCTTGACTGTGCCGTGGTAGCGACTGAAATCGCCGGCGGCCTCGACGACGGCACTCAAGGTGAGTTCCGGCCAGGTAGGGTAAAATCCAGGAAACCAAACCTGCCAGCCCTCGGCACGAGCCTGCCAGTGTGGGTTTTGGAGCAGATCGGAGAGCACCCCGGAGACCCGGACCTCGCCGGGACGATCGGCCGCGGCCTCGACCTGCAGACGTTCAAGAGGCCCCCTGATCGAAAAGGTGCCGCCCATCTCGGCATATTCCGGCGGGTTGATGCGCCATGCGCCCATCAGATCGGCCGACCACCGGCCGTCCGTCTGCACAAACCCATGGAGTTCCAGGCCATAGCGATCGGCATCCAGCAGACCGTCGCGGATCTCCAAACGGCGCCGATCACCGCTGAACTGCAGAGAAAGCTGGTGGATATCGGTGAGCAGGCTGCCGTCTGCCAGCAGGATCTTCAGTCCTGCCACGTCGAGTTGTTTGATCAGCAGCGGCAGGGGCAGCAGTTCCTGCGGCAGAGAAAATGCTTCGGCAGAGGCTTTTGGGGCAGCTTTGTCGACCTCTTTGAGAGCCACCTCGACATCCTTGAGGCGGATTCCGGCAATATGCAGCGTACCGTCAAGAAGCCGGCCGGCCTGCCAGTCCAGAGTCAGGCTGCCGCAGGAAATATCGGCGGCAGGTGTTGTTATCTTCAGGTTCTCAAGACGCCAGCCGGAGAGCAGTCTCCCTTCCACCTTTGCCACTGAAAAGTCACGTCCCCACACCCTCTCGATCTCTGCGGTCAGAGAGATCAGCCCTTTTTCGGTATTCAGCAGGTATACCAGTCCCACGACTATGCAAAAGCAGAAAAACAGCAGAAAAACAGCAAGAGTCTTTTTCATAGATCCCCTCCGACCGAGAGGTGCAGCCTGACCGGGTAGTCTTCTTCCGAAATGGCGGAAGCCAGATCCATTCTCACCTGGCCAAAGGGCAGTCTGAACCTGACCCCCATCCCGGCCCCCTGCTCAAAATCGATAGTCACATCGTCCATGGCGTTGCCTACATCAAAAAAAGTTGCCAGGCTCCATTGCTCATTGATCAGTCGCTCCAGTTCAACGCTGCCGACCACGAGATATCTGCCGCCCACCACTGTCCCCGAGGCGTCCTGGGTGCCAAGTTCCTTGTAGCCGTATCCCCTGATACTCTGGTCGCCACCCGCATAGAACCGCAGCGAAGGCGGCAGATCATCGATGGAATCCACCAGGGTCGCCCCCAGGGTACCCCGGCCGATCAACCGCCAGGGATCAAAAGGCGTGAAGATAAGCTTCGAGTTGCCGGTCGCTTGCAGGAAGGTGGCATCAGAACCGACAGACTCGGAGGCGCCGCTGAGATTCACCCCCACCTGCAGACCATTCCTGGTGTGCAGCAGGTTATCGGCCCAGATCAGGCTGAGGTTGGCGCCGGGCATGACCAGCGCGCTGTCACCGCTGGTTACCCCGACATCATACGTCTCGTCCCGCAACTCAAGCGAGCCGCCATAATGAAAAACCGGCCCGTCGTGCTCAAGCGCCACACCGGCCACCAGAAGCCTGGTCTGGGTATCATCCCAGCTCTGGTCGTGATAGGAGGAACTGAGCATATAGCTATCGAACTGGGGATTGCCTCGCGGCATGTCATAACGGAAGGTAAAGGAGTTTTCTCTCTCGGCTATCTGCAGGGCGCCCTGTGCCTTGTGGCCGAGGGTATTGAGCAGCCGGTTGCGCCACTCCAGACGCCCCCGGGCCCCGGTGTCGGTGGCGTAGCCAAGACCAAAACCATAGCGGTTGAGGTGTTCCGGCGTTTCCAGGTCGACGGTTACTGGAATCTGCAGATCTCCAGCCTGTTCCACATCGCCTTTGACTGAGACACTCTTGAAAAAATCTGTGCGGTACAGCACCTTCTGAAGTTCCTGAACCTTCGCTGGCGACCAGGGATCACCTACTTTATAGGGAAGATAACGGGCAAGAAGCTCGGGTTTGATGATTTTTTGTTCCGAAGTGGTCTGGCCAAAGAGAAACAACGGTCCTGTATCGAGAACCAATCTGATCTCAGCCGCATTCCGGCTCCGATCAATACGCAGCTCATGGCGGGAGAATCGGGCATTGAGGTAGCCTTTTTTCAGGGCTGAACGAATAAACTGCTTCTTGCCTTTTTCATAGAGGCCCTGATCGAGCACCGCACCAGTCTTCAAGGGAAAGCGTTCTGCAATTTCAGTGAATTCAGTCTGACCGGGGCCTTCGGTCATTATCTGAAGTTTTTCCACGAGCACAGGCGTGCCAGGATCGATGACGTACAAAGCCTGCCAGACCTCGTCTTTCTTTTCAAGGCTCCCTTCGATGGCCGGGGAATAATAGCCGAAAGGGGCGAGAGCGGCCTCGATATCGGCCTTCGCCTTGTGGTGCAGTCGCCGTATTTCGAATTCAGTCAACCGGCTGCTGTCGCGGTGCAGATAAATCTTCAAACGCCGCAGGACATTGTCGTAGACCGCATCCTTCACGCCCTTGACCTGTACATCCAGAGTAACCGCTGCAGCCAACGGCAGAGGAAGCGACAGCAGGACAAACAGAAGAAGGAATAAGGTTCGACAAGCCAAAGATGTTATATTAAGAAAAGGCACAGGTTTTCAGATCTCGGAAAATGGTTCGGATCATGCTGCTATCCTCCTTCGAAGTTCGCAGAATCATCAGCGATATTCTACACTACTGAGCTGTTTTTGAAAGATGAATATCAAGCCCGTCACTATTAATAAGCTGGTAAATGGCGGTTATGGCCTCGGCCGGCTCGAGGATGGCCGGACAGTGCTGGTACAACGGGCCCTGCCCGGAGAGTCTGTGGATATCCGTATTACCGAAGACAGGAAGTCCTACGTCCAGGGACATGCCACCGCTATCCGCACCAGTCACGCAAGCAGAATCGCCCCCGACTGCCCCTATTACGGCGAATGCGGCGGCTGTGACCTGCAGCACTGCGACTATCCCACCCAGCTGTCCCTGAAGAAGGCTATCATCACTGATCTGCTGGAACGACACTCCGCTAACGAACTGCGGCAGGCCGCGGAACTCCTCGCCGAACCGCTGCCTTCTCCCGTTCTCTTCGGCTACCGGCAACGCATCCGACTGCAGATCGACTCCGCCGGACGGCCAGGTTTCAGGCGGTTCCACTCGCATGACATCGTCCCGATCGGCAGATGCCTGCTGGCCCGGGAGGAACTCAACAAGGTCCTGGCAGCCCTCCAAGGACATCCCTCATGTGCGCTATTGATACGGCATTGCACAGAGCTCGAGCTCCTGGTCGATCCCGCAACTGCGCGCGTCGTCTGCCTGATGCACCTGCAGCGCAAACCTCGCGCCAAAGATTTCGAGGCAGCCGCTCACCTTTGCCGAGATATCCCACTCATCGACCGGATCTTTTTCCAGGCCGAAGAATTCCCCTTGAGCAATGCTGCCAACAAGACCTCCTCTGGCCTGCGGGAACGAAGACTGAGCCTGATCTATCCGACGAATGACGAGGATTCTACCGCCCTTGAACTGCATTGGGAGGTTGGTGGATTCTGCCAGGTCAATCTGGCCCAGAACCTTCGGCTGATCAGGACAGTGCTCGAGTGTGCCAACCCGTCTGCCGATGAAGATGTGCTGGACCTTTTCTGCGGCATGGGCAACTTCTCGATTCCTCTGGCAGAACGCGCCCGCAGCCTTCTCGGCATCGAAGGCCAGGCCTCGGCCATCCGCAGCGCCAGGGCCAACTGCCTGATCAATGGCCTGGCCAACGCCGAGTTCCGCCAGATTCCCCTGCACGCCGCCTGCGACGAACTGGTCAGGGTCGGCAGATCCTTTGACTGCCTGGTCATCGACCCGCCGCGTCAGGGTGTGCCGGGGCTTGCCCGGCAACTCGCCGCTCTTACAAGCAGGCGCCTGGTTTACGTCTCCTGCGATCCGGCCACCCTCTGCCGGGATCTGGCCGAACTCCTGGCCCACTCGTTCAGCCTGCGCCGCTTCCAGCCTGTCGACATGTTCCCCCAGACCCACCACATCGAGACCGTTGTCCTGCTGGAAAAGAATTGACAGAAGAGCTGTTTCTCGGTAATTCCTAAGGCTCACAAGACTGATCGGAGAAGCGGCAGATCCTGCCGCTTTTTTTTATAGATGCCGAGGGCATCATACTCCTTCCACTTTCAATGAGCAGTTCAATGAACAAAGACAATCAAATCCTGACCCAGCGCCGGGAAAAAGCCGATGCCCTTGCCGCGATGGGCGTCAATCTCTACAGTAATTCCTTCAAACCCACCAACTCGGTCAAAGAACTCCAACCCAAAGGCGAAGGCCTCGAACCCGAGACCGCCGAGCCCGGCAACGTCAGCTATTCCCTGGCCGGCAGGGTCATGTCGATGCGCAAGTTCGGCAAGGCCGCCTTCTGCCACCTGGCCGACGCCAGCGGACAGATGCAGATCTACCTGCAACGCGACACCCTGGGGGAAGACCAGTTCAACGTCTTCAAAAAATGGGATATCGGCGACATCGTCGGAGTTGAGGGAACCTTGTTCAAAACGAAGACCGGTGAGCTATCGGTTCTCGCCGCGAAAATTACGATGATCTCCAAGTCGCTGCGCCCTCTGCCGGAAAAATGGCATGGCCTTACCGATGTCGAAACCCGTTACCGCCAGCGATATGTCGATCTCATCGTCACGCCGGAGAGCCGCGACATCTTCCGAAAACGGGTGGAGATCATCCGCCTGGTGCGAGAATACCTCAACGACCAGAATTTCATGGAGGTCGAGACGCCGATGATGCAGCCGGTGCCTGGCGGCGCCACGGCAAAGCCCTTCAAGACCCATCACAAGGCCCTGGACATGGACCTCTACCTGCGCATCGCGCCGGAGCTGTACCTCAAACGGCTGCTGGTCGGCGGCTTTGACCGGGTCTTCGAGATCAACCGCAATTTCCGCAATGAAGGCCTCTCGACCCGGCACAATCCCGAGTTCACCATGCTGGAATTCTATCAGGCCTATGCCACCTACCACGACCTGATGGATCTCACCGAGGACCTGATCTCCTCGATCTGCCAGAAGGTCAACGGCACAATGCAGATCGTCTACCAGGGTGCTGAAGTCAATCTCGCTCCGCCCTGGCGGCGGCTGACCATGGATGAAGCCCTGGTCCAGATCGGCGGTGTCGAGGCTTCCCTGCTGGCCGACGAAGAACAGGTCTTTGCCCTGGTGCGTCAGAAAGGCATCAAGCTCGAGGAACAGGCCGGCATCGGCAAGGCCAAGACCGAGCTGTTCGAACTGCTGGTCGAGGAAAAACTCATCGACCCGACCTTTATCACCTCCTATCCCACCGAGGTCTCACCGCTGGCCCGCCGCAACGAACAAGACCCGACGGTCACCGACCGCTTCGAGCTGTTCATCACCGGCCGGGAGATCGCCAACGCCTTCAGTGAACTCAACGACCCGGTCGACCAGTTGCAGCGCTTTGAAAAACAGATCAACGAACGGGGCGAAGACGAAGAGGTCCATCCGGTGCTCGACGCAGACTATGTCCGGGCCCTGGAATACGGCATGCCCTCGGCCGCCGGCGAAGGCATCGGCATCGACCGTCTGGTCATGCTGCTGACCGATGCCCCCTCCATCCGCGACGTCATCCTCTTCCCGCACCTTAAGCCCGAGACCAGAGGTCAGGTGAAAGGTCAGGCGGCGCCGGCATGCTGCCGTAAAACTGAGGCCTGATCATGTTCGAGTGGTTTGTCAGTCTCAGATACCTGCGGGCCAAACATCGGCACGGATTCATCTCGCTCATCTCGCTGATCAGCGTTGCCGGCATCACGGTAGGAGTCATCGCCCTGATCGTCGTCCTTGCGGTCTATTCCGGCTTCACCGACGGCCTAAGGGATCAGATCCTCGGAGTCAACTCCCATATCATCGTTCAGCGACTCGGCGGCGTCATCAATGAGTACGACCTGGTGCGTGACAAAGTGCTCAGCACCGAAGAGGTCGTTGCCGCCACGCCCTATCTCTACGCCCAGACGCTTCTCAGCGGCGAAGGCGGCGGCACCGGCGTGGTCCTGCGCGGCATCGACCCGGAGACCGCCAAATCCGTAATCAAACTGCCCGAACAGATGAAGGCCGGCACGATCGATGACCTGATCCAGGCCAAAGATGCTCGGGTTCCTCATATCGTCCTCGGCAAAAATCTGGCGGCTGACCTGCAGGTCGGGGTCGGCGACCGCGTCCGGCTGATTTCACCTTCGGGTCCCTTGACCCCGATGGGAGTGATACCCAAGGTCAAGACCTGCAAGGTTTCCGGCATCTTCGAATCGGGAATGTTCGAATACGATTCAACGCTCGCCTATATGTCGATTGCCAACGTCCAGTCATTTCTCGGCATGGAGGACATCGTCCACGGCATCGAGGTGAAGATCGCCGACAAGGACCTCAACCGAGCCGACCAGATCGCTCTGAAAATCGTCGACAAATTGGGTGACGGTTTCATCGCCAAGGACTGGATGTCGATGAATCACAATCTTTTCGCCGCCTTCAAGCTGGAAAAAATCGGCATGTTCATCTGCATGACCCTGATCATTCTGGTCGCCGCCCTCAATATCATCAGCGCCCTCGTCATGGTAGTCATGGAAAAGGGCCGGGATATCGCCATCCTCAAATCGATGGGCGCCACCTCTGCCTCGATCATGCGCATCTTTTTCTTCCAGGGAATGGTCATCGCCCTGGCCGGCACCTTGCTGGGCGTCCTCGGCGGGCTCGGTCTCTGCGAGCTGCTGTCCCGCTACCAGTTTATCGAGCTGCCCTCGAATGTCTACCCGATGACCACCCTGCCGATCAAGGTCCTGCCTTTGGATGTAGCCATAATCGCCATCAGCTCGATCTTCATCACCCTGACGGCCACCCTCTATCCGTCCTGGAAGGCCTCACAGGTCCAGCCCGCCGAGGTGCTGTCATGAGCCCTCTCTTTCAAGCTACCGGCATCTCCAAGACTTTTCCGGTCGGCGCCGAACGGCTGACGGTTTTATCCGACATCAATCTGGCCATTGAGCCGGGAGAGATGACCGCCATTGTCGGGGCCTCGGGTTCCGGCAAGAGTACGCTACTGAAAATCCTCGGCACGCTCGAGAGCCCGACAACCGGAGAATTGTTCTTCCAGGGCGAGAGCCTCATCAAGCAGAATGACCGGGAACTGGCCGGGTTTCGCAACCGCTCACTTGGGTTCATTTTCCAGTTCCATCATCTGATGCCAGAGTTCACTGCCCTGGAAAACGTCATGATGCCGGCCCTGATTGCAGGCCGGAGCAAAAAGGACATGGAGCAATCGGCCAGCAAGCTGCTGGCAAGAGTTGAACTTGATCACCGCACCAACCACAGGGTCGCAGAACTCTCGGGAGGAGAGCAGCAACGCACTGCTCTCGCCCGGGCCTTGATCATGGAACCTGCGCTGCTGCTGGCTGACGAGCCGACCGGCAATCTCGACAGCCGGGCCGGCAACCTGGTCTTTGACCTACTGCACCAGCTCTGCCGCGAGCGCAAACTTGCCACCATCATGGTTACTCACAATATGGAACTGGCGGGACGCATGGACCACTGCTGTACCCTGAAAGATGGGGTGCTCATCAGATAATACTCTGGATGCGGCCACATTCTCCAGCCTGCGCCGCCGACCTCTGTATCAACCATATGCATAGAAACTCACTGAAAAAATGGCAGCACGGCCACGACTTCACCGTCATCCATGAACAGGGGGAGAGACGGACCAGGCAGGTCCTCCTCCTGACGGCGGCTACCATGGTGCTGGAGATCATTGCCGGGACCGTGTACGGCTCGATGGCCCTGCTTGCCGACGGCTGGCACATGGGCACCCACGTCACCGCTTTTCTTATCACCATCTTCGCCTATCGCTATGCGGCAAAGCATGCCAACAATCCGGATTTTGCCTTCGGCACCGGCAAGGTCAGCGTCCTTGGCGGTTTTGCCAGCGCCATCGCCCTGGCGGTCGTCGCACTCGTCATGCTGGCCGAATCTGTGCACCGCATCGTTGCTCCGCAGCAGATCCATTTCAACGAGGCCATCGCCGTAGCCGTCCTCGGCCTCATCGTCAATTTAATCAGCGCATTTATCCTGCAGGACCACCACGACCATCACGGCCACGATCATCAGCATGAACATGATCATGAACACGAACATGGGCACAGCCATCATCAGGATCACAACCTGAAGGCCGCCTACCTGCATGTCCTGGCGGACGCCCTGACCTCGGTGCTGGCTATCATCGCCCTGGTCTTCGGCAAATATCTTGGCTGGAACTGGCTCGATCCGATAATGGGTATCGTCGGAGCGCTGGTCATTACCCGCTGGGCCTGGTCGCTGCTCAAGGATACCGGCCCGATTCTTCTCGACGCCAGTATCGACAAGGCTTACGCTTCAGCTCTCGTCGAACACATTGAGGCCGATCGGGACAACCGGGTTGCCGATATCCATGTCTGGCGAGTCGGTCCGGCAGACTATGCCGCGATCATCTCGATCGTCACCCACCATCCCGAAAAAACTGCATATTACCAAGAATTACTGAAAAATTTCAAAGAGATATCGCACCTGACCATCGAAGTGCATGTCTGCACCGACGAACCCTGCATGACAGCCCAGCGATGAAGATGCATGCCAAGGCGGCAGGGAGGCGGAGCGATAGTCCCGCTGGTGCAAAGAGCCCTGCTACTGCATGATGAACTCAGAGCTCTCTATTCCCTCTCGATACTTCTGGCTGATCCGCAGCATCTCCTCATCCACCTCCCTGAAGGCATCGGCAATTGCCGGATCAAACCATGATCCCCGGCCTTTCATCAGAATCGCCCTGGACTGCTCATGGGAGTAAGCCAATTTGTAACAGCGCTTGCTGATAAGAGCGTCATAGACATCGGCCACTGCCATAATCCGGCCGGCCAAGGGTATCTCCTCGCCGCAGAGGCCTTTCGGGTAACCGCTGCCATCCCATCGCTCATGGTGGCAGCCCACTATCTCCCGGGCCAGTTTGAGGAATTCCCTCTGTTCATCGCTACCTTCGGCGAAGACCAGGAGGGACTCGCCAAATTCGACATGCCGTTTCATCTCTTCGAACTCCTGATCATTGAACTTACCGGGTTTGAGCAGGATCTCCTGGCTGATCGCGGCCTTGCCGATATCATGGAGAGGGGTCAGATGAATCAAAAGCCTGATGTATTTTGGAGTCAATATGTCGATATACAGACCTGATCGCACCAGTCGCTCAGAAAGAATTCTGACATAGTGCTGCATCCGACTGATATGCCCGGCGGCCGCGGGATCACCTGTTTCCAAGGTATCAGTCAGGACTTCGAGCATCTTCTGTTGGAAATTTCCCAGCCTCTGCTGTTGCTGCAGCCGATCCCAGGCATCTTTAAACCGTCCCAGGGACATGAAGGATATACACAGCAGGACGGCAGCAAGCAGAAGTCTGGCGGGAGACACCAGGATTCCCTGAAGAAAAAGCAGCAGGACGCTGACCGTCAGCCCGCCGCCTATCCAGATAAGGGCGCCGGCAAGAACAAGCGATGGCCGCAGGACAAAGAGAGCCGATAAACTCAGCCAGACAAGAAGACAGATCAACGATGAAAACGACCCGCTCCAGGCCGGTATCCGCAGGCGACCGACTACAGAATCAACAATGATCCCGCCTTCTTCCTGAAATCTGGCCAGATCATCAGAATATTTCTCAAAACCAGCGGTCAGTACAGTGTCGACGCTCTGCTGCCAGAAACCATCCTGCCTACCGAAAAGCCCGAGGGCAGCAAGGAGCAGAAGGCCTGAAAGTATGGGAACAAGGACATTTTTCTTGGCCATGAAGCGTGGTAGGGTAATCGTCGGCACAGCACTTTCCTCAATAAAAAAATCTTTCAAGACAGCATTAGGGCTTTGCGCCTCGTTCAGTCGTTTCGGCCAAGGGCTCAGTTCGTTTCTGGGAAGCCGGCAGGTCTTCCAGTCTTTGACAGCAATGTATCATGGCCTTACACTATGTCACAGGAGGCAGCAAGTCGCAGCCGTCCCCAATGAATTTAAAGAGCAAGGAGGATTTATGAACACAAATGCCTATGCCATGGTTCTCGGTTCATTCGTGGCCGATTCTCTCGCCCTGGGCGCCCATTGGATATACGATAGAGAGAAAATAGTCAAGGACATCGGCCGAGTTGATACGCTGCTGGCTCCTCCGGAAAAATCATATCATCCGACAAAAAAACGCGGAGAGTTTACCCATTACGGCGACCAGACCCTTGTCCTTCTCCAATCGATCGTTGATAATGGCGACTTCAATCTGGCTGATTTTGCAATCGCCTGGCAGCGATTCTCTTCGACGACCACCGGCTATGTCGACCATGCCACCAAAGAAACCCTGACCCATTTCGCCGAAGGCAAAGCTCCTGACACGAGTGGATCTGGGTCCACTGATCTTGGCGGACCGGCACGGATTGCCCCTCTGGTCTTCCGTTACCGGCAGGATCTCGACGGCCTGCTTGCGGCGGTGCGGCAGCAGACGGCCATGACCCACACCGGCCCGGGTGTCGCCGGTAGCGCAGAGTTTCTAGCCAGGGCCGCTTTCAGCATCCTGCACGGCGCATCGATCAGGGCAGCCCTGAGCGGCGCCCTGGACCATGGTGTCGGCGACATCGATCTCGATCTCCGCCTGCGCCGCGCCATGGAAACAGCAGACCGGGACACTGGCCAGACGATCAAGGAATTCGGCCAGATGTGCGCAACGCCTGCGGCTCTTCCCGGAGTGGTTCATTTGGTGCTGCGCTATGAGGATAATCTCAAAGAAGGACTGATTGAAAATGTCATGGCCGGCGGGGATTCGGCAGCCAGGGGAATGGCAGCCGGAATGCTGCTGGGGGCAGCCTGCGGCCAGGAAGCCATTCCGGATGAATGGCTGGAGAACATGACAGCCTTTGCCAGAATCCGGCAACTGCTGGAAGATATTGGCTGAAACTGCCGATCAAGGCTGGCACGCTGACCTGCCTTGGTCAATTACACAGAGTACGGCCCTTGATTACAATTTGGTACTCACCAGGTTGTTTTTGAAATCTACAGGTTCGTAACTGCTCTCACTGTCACCGCCAAAAGCAGAATCTGGCAGACTGGTACAGCGTGGTACATAAAGGATCGGCAGTTCAAACATTCGGGATAACGATTATGGCCTGGTAATTGCAAGTCTTAAGATATCCATCACGGATACAAACCAAAAAGCCCCCCCCAACCGGGTTGGACCAGTGAAGTTTACTGGTGCTTCCCGGTTTTTTTTATGCTGAAAACTGAGTGTCAGCCGTATCACAGGCCAAGGCCATGACCAGACCAGAGGGACAAGCAGAACCGATTGCGCATGTATCCCTTATTCCCCAAAGAAGACAGAAAGCAGGTTATATATCACCAGTGGTCGTATATGACCTGTTTTCTGGGTCACTTGATGTTGCATAATCCAGTCTTCTTCAAATATTAATCAATATAATCCAAGTAGATACGATACTCCGACTGAGAAAAGGGGACATGGCACAGAGCTTGCTCTATTACAAAGAGAAAGCAATCGCATGTTCTTCTCATCAACCGTTGTCGTTATCGCCCCCAAGGGTATGAGGGTTGATCCGAGGGCCAAGATAAAAAAACACCACAAATCCATCTCAAGGAGAGATACGCCATGGCAAGCGCGCACAATAACTTCAAAACAATGAGCAAGGAAATGCAAACCATCTTGAGCCGTGCCCATACGCTGGTGGATGCCACTTCCGGTGAACTGGATGACCGGATCATCTCAGCCAGGGCGGCCCTCAACGATCGCCTGGAAGCTGCAAAAGGCGAGTACAGCCAACTGGAAGATCAGTTACAGGTAAAGGTCCAGAGCGCAGACGATTACATCCACGGCAAGCCCTATTATGCCATCGGTGGCAGTCTCATTGCCGGCTTGTTCCTCGGCTGGTTTATGTCGAGGAAATAATATGACCAGGCTGCCGCAGATCTTTTCGGGAATCAGCGGGACAGCCGACCTCTGAAAAACTGCCAGCTTTAAGCCAATCATGGTCCTTGGAAGGAGAAGTCAATGATGTGGATTATCACAGTAATTACGGTGTTTCTCTGGCTGCTGGGATTTATGAGCGGTCATCTGATGGATGGGTTCATCCATATTCTGCTGGTAGTTGCCTTCATTGCCGTGCTGATCGGAATCTCCACAGATCGAAGAAGCATCAGCCAGTCGAAATAACCTCACCGCACTGGACACTACAAAGAAAGAACTACAATGGTATTTTCAACGACGGCCGCGGCAGCAGGTCCAACGGATCTGGAATAGCTGGGAGCAGGACTGAAGTAGGGAAAAATAGCCAGTGGAACATCCCGAAGTTTTGAGAATTACTGGAGGAAATTCTTCCCTATAATGCCGTGTTTGGCGACCACGAAGTGGCATATACCTTTGAAACCATCGGCCGTACAATAATACATCTCAAGGCCCGACGAATCTCGACACAATCAGACCAGCGGGAAAGACAGCGAAAAAGACAGTGTCTTCGAAATCCTTGGTCTTGACCGCAGTATCCTGTGCGCCCCGCATGAAAAAACTTGATATTGAAAAGCCATAACCAACACGGGCAAAGGCATAACTGGCCGGATCAAACTGATGAGAAAGGCCAACATCGACCACCGGTCCACCTTTACGCGCGGCAACCGTTACGGCCTTGGTACATTCCGCGGAACTGGGCGCCGCACCGCTGTTGTCTATCACCACAGTCTTGATGGTGTAGCGCGGAGAATCGCAGGGAATGGTGAATTCCTGAATATAAGGCGCTTCCGTATCGCTTTTCTCGGCAACGACCGTATTGGCGTCATCCAGCAACTGAAAGACGACCTGGGCTATGGTACCATCAGAATCCGAAGACCCGGTTGCGTCGGCAATGACAACCTGACCGCAGGCGATCTCGGAATTGGACAGTGTCATAGTGCAGAGCGGATCTTTATTGGTCAATGTCTCGGCAACAGTATCAACAGTCCTCAAGCTCAGGTTACCGCAGACAGCAGGGACAATAAAAACATAGCGCTGCCCCTGCATGACGATAGAAAAGCTAAAAGCATCAAAGGCGGCCTCGCCATTCCAGGTCACATCCCTGACAACTGTTACCGGACCTGTGCCGTTAGTCCGAAAGAGCATCCAGGCCAGATCTTCCCCGGGAGCAATCGATACAGATTCAACCTTTGCTGCCGGGAACTGCTGCCTGAATTCCAGGTACAACTCAGGGTACCCAGCTTTCACAAAACCCGACTGTAGATCAGCATCATTTTTTTCGACCATAGTCCGCAGATCAGCTTCTGAGGTCAGAGACGGACGATAAAAATGGATGTTCACCCAGACGTTTGAGTGTTGCCGCTGCAAAAGCCGACGAGGCGCATGTCACAAACAGACATGCGCCCAAAACAGAACTAATTTTCTCTTCATCTCGGTGCTCTCCTGTGGTGATTTGTTGTTGTTTGAGTCGTTCGCCATAGCTCCCAGCGGGCCATGGCCTTCAACTTCCTGTGCTTCTCATTGCCGGATTCGAGTTCCTGCTACCCACTCGCCGGATACTTCCAATGGATATCTGTTGTCTTTGAACGCCCCTCAGTTGATTTCATCAGAAGCCCAGCGATACCCCCAGGCCGAAATATTCGACCTTGTTGCTGTAAAACTGGCCGTGCGGATCGAACCCCTGATACCATTCGGCCATAAGTCGCAGGCGCCGCTGTCCGGGATTGGGATGTCCGAACTCAAGACCGGCTTTTACACTGGTATCGTCCGCCCAATCATGCTCTTCCAGATTCTTCACATCCACCCCGACTATCGGCCTGCCGCCCCAAAAAAGCGGCCTGCTGTCGCGATACTCGACACCCCAATGGGCGCTCAGCGGCTTGAGATCAGACGGTTCCTTGTTGATCAGATACTCACCGCCGCCGTACAATCGCCATCCGCGCCATTCTCGGGAATAGATAAGATCGATGGCCTCGTAGCTGAGGTTGACCCGTTCCGGGGGGTTGACACTCTGGAGAAATTCATCTCCCAGATGCGAACTCTGATGATAGATGCGGGAGCGCAACGAATTGTCGCCATTACGATAGGTGAGCGGGATACCGATGGTGTAGTCGGCATTGATCAAGTCGGAGGACGGGGTATCCAGGTTGAACTGGGCAAAGATGGCGCCTTCGGCACTGAGTTGGAGACCGTCACCCTCGCGATTGCCGAAGAATCGATAGAGACCGAATGTCTCACCGAAGCCGACAGAGGCCCTGGGGTATCGCTCTCCCAGTGAGGAGAACTGGTTGATGCTGACAAAGAACTGAGGCTGTTTCGGGTCAGCGATGAGCGGTCGGAACAAGTCACCCGTCGGGAACGCCTCCGTTTCACCAGTAATTCCCAGTACCTTGTTTACCACTCCCGGTTTATCAGCATGGGCGGGCCTCACCACAATTGTTATGGCCTGCAGACCGTCGATGGAACGCAGTTGCTTGTCAGCCGCCGCCCGGCGTATCGGGTCATCCTGAAACACGGTTATTCTGGCGACCCCTTTTTTAATCTTCAACACATAGCTGTCTCTCTGCCAGCTCAGGTCCCTCTCCAGAATTGAGACAACATAGCCGGTCAGAAATTCATCGCTGGTCCTGTTCGTTTCAGCCATGGCCTGTGAAGTGAAAAGTACAGCAAGAAAAAGAGATACGGCCCCCTGCCGAGCAGTCTTTCTGAACCGGGTTGTGATCTGCATTAATCTTTCATCCTCATGGTATTTTTTATACGAGTATCCGAGATCAAGACTGCCGAAGAGATAACACGCTACTTTTCAATTACTTTCTCGACCTGACTGAGCTTTTCCTGAATTTTTCCGTCGATACTCTCAACCTTGCCATCGATCTCCATATTGCGATTACCAATCGCTTTGCCGACGACCTCTTTGACCGCACCTTTCAGCTGCAGTATTTTACCTTTAATATTGTCTTTATTGCTTGATTTCATTAATTTTCTCCGTTTTAATTTTTGTTGATTTCCATTCAAGAAGGATCTCTTGACTCTCTGCCGTGGGAAGAACCTGAGAATCGACACCTTGCCGTCCCGTTTGGGCATTGTTCACGAACTTGCTGACCAGATACAGCAAAAATACAAGCAAGGTCATAGGCTTATGCAATCAATTTTTCTTGGTGGTAAAAATGAGGAGTCCGCCTCCGGCCAAGAGTGCCCCCACACTGAGCCAAATTGGCACCTTGACGGTCTGTTTATCCGCGATGGACAACTCTATCGGTCCAAACTTGGCCTCCTGAGTTTCTCTGGTGTAACTGAAACTGCCGTACAACAACCCCAGAAAACCGCCAACGACCAGTACCATTGCCGCCATTTTGATTGCGTTCATCCTGTCACCCTTTCTTCAAAACAACTTGTTGGCCACCCCTCGGACAACGCACCAGGGAGCAGCAATCCAACCATTGTTGGATAGAGATGAGTAGACATGTTGAAAATTAATACCCCTCAAGACTAAAAACCCAAGGGTCCCTGTGACACCCCTTGTCACCTTGGCAGTATCCGCTCTCCTTGTGTAGAGCAATCTCCATACCAGGTTTCAAAAACGGCCATTCACAGCACGTATGATTTTGGTTTAATTAAGCAATTATCCAATGAATATCCTTCCCGCGCGCCCCTTGGCGACCACAGAAAAGGGTTATATTCCACCATTGGTCACATTTGACCTGGACGTGTATTTTTAAATCGCGAGATGAAAACGCAATACTGGCTTGTTTTGGCAGAAGAAGACGTAAGAATATAGGGGATGGGATAGAGAGAGATGGGGAGAGATGGAGGCCTACTCGAGAGGTCAAAAGCAGATCAACAGATTGCTAAACGTGAATTTGCACAACGAGTATATAACAAAAAATCAAAGCATCCAGAGAAAGAGTGCGGTGAGGGTGCCCAGAAACCCGAAAGGCAGAAGCAGCACCCGGGCGACGAGATATTCTCCCTCCAGCAGGCGGTCCATAATCCGGTAGGTTGCATACATCGAGGCAAAAAGTCCACCGAGAATAGTCAAGGTCTGCAGGACGATGGTGCTGTCCCGGCTTATCAGCCTGACACTCTCATATGAGGCCTTAAAGCCAAGCGCTTCCTTGGCTATCTGCACCAACCGCCAGGACCCATCAACAAAAAATTCCAGATGCACGGCCATATAGCCACCGAGGATAAGCGGAATAAAACCGTAACCGAGCAGCGCGAGCAGAGTTTTTTTGTCGAGTTTATGATATCTGGCCTGGATGTGCACCATCAGGTAATAAACAATCTGGAAGAGCAGTATTGAGCCAAAAAAACCCAGACTGCCGATGAAGAAGTTCGGGAGGTTCAGGCCTTTTATCTCGAGAAATCCCCGTAACCATTCCATCACCTCTGCATAATTATGATGAAGGGCAAAGGGAAAGAAAATAGCTCCCAGGGAAATGATCAGGAAACTATCCTCCCATCTCGGCGTCTGCACCGACCAGAGTTCCTGAGGAGCAAGACGCAGATTGAGATGGATGGAGGAGTTGTTGCAGCTCTTGATGCAAGCCGCGCAGAAAATGCAATCTCTGTTGTTATCGACGAGATATGGATGCCTGAACATCGGACAGCCAACATTTTCCTCTGCGCCGGCAAAGCAGGCATGGTTTTCACAACGGTTCAGGCAGACATGCCGGTTGGCCCGCAGTTCAATAATGGATGGCATGGCGAAAATAGCATTGATCGCCCCCAGCGGGCAGAGATAGCGGCACCAGGCCCGCCTTGAATAGATGACACTGGTCAAGAGCGACCCGAGCGTTATAGTGACAATGATCCAACCGGTGAGAAAAGGATCTTCATAGGCATTCCAGACGATCTCCACCCAAAGCACCAGGATGCAGAGGACCGCCATGATCCAGCCAGAGTTATTCTTGATCGCCTCCGGCAGCTTTCTCTGGGGTTTGACAAGGTCCTGGATAAGCATACCCGGCATGGCAAGGGTGCAGACACTGCACCAGGTCCTGGCAAGGAAAAAGAAAGAGAAAAACATCAGGGGCCAGCCTATTGACCAACTCAGGGTAATGCCCATATTCCGGTCGGCCTCGTCGGGACCGAAAAACAGGGTGACGACGGCCAGCAGCAGGACCGCGCCGACAACGATCTGCGGCACCCGCGGAAAGGTCGGACTCTTGAGAAACTTCTGAACCCAGGGCAAACGCAGGACATTGAATTCCCACTTTCCCTCTGTCTTGGGTAGACCAAGGAGGATCTGATCCGAGAGGATCTCATCACGTCTGGCCAGCATCACGGCCCGTCTCATAACGCTTGACAGCTCGGTAAGATTGCCTGGCCAGTCGTAGTTCATGAGAATCCCCAGAGTTTCAGGGGATACCTGTCTGACGTTTTTGCCGAATTCCTTGCTGAACCGTTCGAGATAATGATCTATCAGACGAGGGAGATCTCTCTTGTGCTCACGGAGCGAGGGTACCCTGAAATACTGTTTCTTAAATATCTCAATAAGTTCAGGAATAATTTTACCACTTCCCTCGAGATTGTCGAACTCTTGTGCACAGAGAAAGACAATTCTCGACTGCAGGGCAATTTGCCGATCGCTGTCGGTGTGCTGGAAGGTGCTGCTCTGGATTATTATTGCCAGTTTGCGCTGAAGATCCAACGGCATGAGTTGGGCATGGGAAAAAACCAGGGTTCCGCGGCACGTCTGTTCAAAGATACCGGCCTGACGTGACTGAGCAAAAGGCAGGGCATTCTGCTCGGTTCCGACAAGTTTTTTATACAGATCGATGGGATCATGCTCCCGGATATCGATCTCCATGTAGGGCCCGTCACTCCTACCACTCTGCAGATGAATCTGCCGGGCAATAATGAGCTTACCGGTGCCGGTCTCGCCGGTCAGCATGAAAGGTTCATTATTCGCGGCGAATCTATTGATAATGATGTGCGTCTTCCTGGCCGTCTTTGACTCGCAGACAGTGTCAGAGTCATCATTCGCCAATCTTCGCAATCGTACCTGGCTGGGCTTCTTCTCCTTGAACAGGATGAGGTCCTCAACCCCGCCGGAGGCTTCAGTTGTCGACCTCTGACAACAGGCGGTATCAGCCTGATCGAGGAAGGCGACACGCAGCCTTTCGGCAAGGGCCAGATCCAGCTGCCGATGGATACGGCTGTTGGAGAGGAGCAGGGTTCGAAAAGTTCGTTTGTCGAAACAGATCAGGACCAGATCGCACAGGGCCCTGACGCTCACCGAGCGCGGTTTACCCGTAAGGATACCGGTTTCACCGAAATGCCCGCCGGGACCAATTCGGCCGACAATGCTGGTCCCTCCACCCTTGCGTTCAAGGACCATCTCGGCATCGCCCATGGCAATGACATAAAAGACCTCGCTTTCGTCACCCTGGCGATAGACAAAATTCCCCTCTGGCACTATCTGCACCCGGCACACCTCGCTAAAGGTGCTGATCTCCGAGGGATTTATGTCCTGAAAGATGATGGACCGCTTCAGGTTATGTTCTATGAGTTCTTTTTTCATGACAGCCAATTGCCGCCTTGTCTCTCTTTAAACTGAATTTCTGCAATGAAAGACAGCGGCACACAAACAGGAGGCTTCTTTTCGCAGCTTCCTGCGGTGTTAGAGTTGCAGGTGCTTTTCGAGAATTTCAGCCAGAAGCGGCGCAACGGAATACACCTCAAGGAGGTCATCGCTCTTACGACCCGGATAGGTGTCAGACCCGATGACTTTCAAGATGGGGCTGTCCTCGAAGCGTTGCCGTGAATCGCCCGCCATCACCAGATGGGTGGCCATAACCACCACATCGGTAGCGCCGGCATCAAGGCAACGCTCGGCCGTTTGAATAATCGAACCGCCGGTCCTGATCATGTCATCACAGACAATGGCAGTCCGCCCCTGGACAACACTGGAGATCTGACCGACGATGGTTTTATCAGTATCGTAACGGTCTTTGTCGGCGGCAGTATGCGGGCAGTCCAACATGCTGGCCAGACGGGCAACCCTCTTGGAAAACCCATAATCAGGGGAAACGAGGACAAAATCACTGAGGCCGGCCGCCTGGATTTTTTCCACCGCCAGGCTGTCGGTCCAGACATGCAGGGTACTGACTTCACCGGCATGGGCGTGGAGAACAGCCTCGGAGTGGAGATCGACAAAGGCCACGAAATCCGGCCTGGCCCGGAATATCTGTCTGGTCCGGGTAATACCCTTGGGGATTTCATGGGAATAAGGTTTGGCCCTCTCCATGGTGGAATACCCCAGATAGGGAATTATAACATTGATTGAGGCGGCATTCCAGTACCGGCCGCCTTGGATGAGATCCAGGAGTTCCTGATAGGAATAATCGGTATGCGAGGCACCTATGATGATCAGGTGTTTGCCCGAAATGGAGCGGGGAAAGGCGTGATACCCTTCCCCGTCGGCAAATTTGCGGCGCAGCATCTCCGAAAATGGGATTTCCAACCGATCTGCTACCTTTCTGGCCAGTTCCGTCGAGGCCTCATTGGCTACCAGTATAAGATCTTCCTTTATCGACATAGGACCACTCCTTATCCCTTATGAGACCTGGCGGTGACGGCCCACAAGCTGCAACCGCCAGTCATCTTGTCGCATCTCATTTTTGCAGTGCCGCGACTATAGCATCGCCCATCACCGCGGTGCCGACGGCCTTCGTCTTGTCGACGGCGATATCAGCCGTACAGATACCTTTCACAAGGGTATCCTCGACTGCCCTGTCTATAGCCGCTGCCGCCTCATCATAACCAAAGCTGTAGCGCAACATCATCGCCGCCGAAAGGATCTGGGCAATGGGATTGGCGATACCCTTGCCGGCGATATCCGGAGCTGAACCACCGGCCGGCTCATAAAGACCGAAACGATCCTTGTTGATTGAGGCCGAGGCCAGAAGGCCCATGGAGCCAGTGAGCATGGCAGCCTCGTCGGAAATGATGTCGCCGAACATGTTGCCGCAGAGCATGACATCGAACTGGTGGGGATCACGGACCAGCTGCATGGTGGCATTATCGACGTAAATATGATTGAGCTTGACATCAGGGTATTCCTGCGCGACCTCGATGACCACCTCGCGCCAGAGGACCATGGTGGTCAGCACGTTGGCCTTATCGACCGAGGTCACAATGCTGCGGCGCAACCTGGCAGCCTCGAAGGCCATGCGGGCGATCCGCTGGATCTCAAATCGGGTATAGGCCATGGTATCAAAGGCACGTTCCTCAAGCCCGGAGCCCTCACGGCCCTTCGGGGTGCCAAAATAAATATCCGAGGTGAGTTCGCGCACGCAGAGGATGTCGAAACCATCCTTGACGATATCGGGCCGCAATGGGCAAGCAGCAGTCAGCGACTTGAACACCCGGGCCGGGCGCAGGTTGCAGAACAGGTCAAAATGTTTACGCAGAGGCAGCAGAGCCGCACGTTCTGGTTGCTGCGCAGGCGGCAGGCTCTCCCATTTAGGACCACCGACCGAACCGAACAGGATGGCATCGCTCTGCTCACAGAGGGCAAGCGTTGTGGCCGGCAGGGCCTCGCCATGGTTGTCGATGGCTATGCCGCCGACATCGGCTGGGGTAAAGGAAAGCTCAATGGAAAACTTCTTCTGGACGGCGCCAAGAACCTTGATGGCCTCGCTCATCACCTCAGGACCGATGCCGTCACCGGCCAGAACTGCAATTTTTTTCATGGATATCCCCACTCTGTATCAGTATTTTTGATTTCTCCTGCGGATTGTTCAGCAAAGATCTGGGAAAAGCACACCAGGCACGCTTGCAGGCCCTCTCTTTAACAAATACCCGTCGATTTGGCCAGTGCTATGAGGCAGCCTGCCGACCAAAGACGATAAGGACCCGAAGCCTCCCGGTCAGCGGCAGTCTCCTTTCCAGACAACCCAGCCGTTCTATCGACAAGCGCTCCATCAACCCCGAGGCAGCCGCCAGTTCTTCCTGCCATTTTGGCCCCTTCATGCAGATCAGCCGCAGACCAGGCTGCATGAAACGTTCGGTCATCTGCAGGAATCCCGCAATATCGCTGACCGCCCTGCTGGTGATATGGCTGCAGGAAGTCTCCGAGGGCAGCAGCAGTTCGTCCTCGATGCGGCCTTCAATAATTTCCACATCCTTTAATTCCAGGGTGCGAACGATATGACGAAGAAACGATACCCTTTTCTGCCTGGGTTCGACCAGGGTGAGGCGCAATGACGGCATCACGGCCTTGCAGACCAGCCCCGGAAAACCTGCGCCGGTGCCGATATCGAGCAGATGTGCAGCTTTCGGCAACAGGGGCAGCAGGGTCAGGGAGTCGAGGAAATGGCTCTCCAGGATCTGCTCATCGGGGGTGTTCTTGGCAATCAGGTTCATCTTGCCGCTCCAGCGCTTCAGTTCGGCATGATAGCGGCAAAGAGCCATGACGCCCTGTTCCTCCACCGTCATATCAAGGGCTGCCAGGCCCAGCACCAGGCCATCCCGGAATGATTCCGCCGCCGAGGCCACCCCGCCTACTCCCCTGCCAGGCGGACAGCCACTGAGGCGGCGTGGGCCGTCAGGCCTTCAAGGCGGGCTAGCATCTGGATGTGGCCAGCATCGTTTTTCAGCGCAATTTCAGAGTAGCTGATGATCGAGCTCTTTTTCAGGAAGGTCTCCACCCCCAGGGCCGAGGCGAAACGCGCTGTGCCCATGGTCGGCAGGACGTGGTTCGGTCCGGCGAGATAATCACCGGCCGCCTCAGGGGTATGATCCCCCAGGAAAATGGCACCGGCATGACGGATAAAGGGGACCTTCGCCCAAGGGTCGGCGATCATCAGCTCGAGGTGCTCGATGGCAATCTCGTTGGCCAATTCGATGGCTTCCTCAAGATCTTCGGCGATGAGGATGACACCTCGATCAGCAAGGGATCGGCGGGCGATATCCTGGCGGGACAACAGCGCTAGCTGGCGTTCGAGTTCGGCTGGAACCTGCCGGGCCATTTCGGCATCGGTTGTCACCAGGATGGCCAGGGCCTGGGGATCGTGTTCCGCCTGGGCGAGCATGTCGGCGGCGATATTGGCTGCCCTGGCGCGGCCATCGGCAATGATCAGGACCTCGGAGGGCCCGGCGATCATATCGATGCGGACCAGGCCGGAGAGCTGGCGCTTGGCCTCGGCGACAAATTGGTTGCCGGGACCGACGATGACGTCGACCCGGGGGATGGTTTCAGTGCCGTAGGCCAGGGCAGCAATGGCCCAGGCCGAGCCCGCCTTATAGATCTCGGTGATGCCGATCTCCTGGGCAGCCACAAGCAGATGGGGATTCACCTCGCCCCGAGCGTTCGGCGGGGTCACCATGACCCGTTGAGCGACTCCGGCGATACCCGCCGGGATACCGTTCATCAAGACTGAAGAGACAAGCGGCGTGGAACCGCCCTGGCCACCCGGTACATAGAGACCGGCCGAGTCAACCGGCCTGACAAGACGGCCGACGATGGTCCCGTCCTCCCGCGTCTGCAGCCAGCTGTCCTCCATCTCCCGTTCATGGAATCCCTGGATGCGCTCAATGGCCACAGCCAGGGTCTCAAGAAAGGCTGTATCGACGCTGTCGTAGGCGGCATGCATTTCGGCTGCTGAAACCTGGAGTTGATCAAGAGTCATCTCCGGAGCATCAAACTGCCGGCAGTAATCGAGAACCGCAGCATCTTTCTCTTCCCTGATCCGCTTAAGGATCTCCTCGACCGAAACGCGGCAGGAACTGTCTGCCGACTGAAAACGATTTAGGAGTCCGGCTATCAGTATCTGACCTTCCTGGCTTGCAGTAGTAACAGGCGTAATAGGCATATTTTTTCCGGGCTATGGGTTCAAACAGGTCATATAATTCACCTGCTTATCATTGATAATTTTCCTGCAGGGGCAAACTCCAGGGAAGACGAAAAATGCATTCCGGCCACAACACGATTCTTTCATACCGAAAGAGATCCGGCACGGGAGAAAGAGTATATTCAACTTCTATAAAAGTGTAAAAACAAATCAGTGCCACAGCCGGCCATTGTGTATCGATAGCCAGGTCCTTCAGCCGTTTATTGCCGGTGCGGGACACTTTATTTCCCAGAAAGAAATGCTTAAGGTTGTTGCGATCTTGGAGTTTTATCTTTCAAGTTGAAGAAAAAGACAATATAGTAAGGGACTTGAGAGACAAGTGGAGTTTGCGCCCGAACCAAGGGCAGCGGTAGAAGTCTGAGGCCGATCCGAGGCACTGAAATTGAGCGGAGCATGTATGGAATTTGAACCGAAATGGATAGCCTGGGAGACCACCCGCCGCTGCAATCTGAAATGCGTGCACTGCCGCTCTTCATCTGTACTCGAGGCCGGCGGTCATCCCGATTTTTCCTTCGACACGGCAAAATCCATCCTTGACGATATCGCCTCCTACGCCAGTCCGGTCATCGTCCTCTCCGGCGGCGAACCGCTGTTGCGCCCCGATATCTTCGATATCGCCAGATACGGGACCGACAAGGGCCTGCGCATGTGCATGGCCACCAATGGCACGCTGGTGAACGATGAGACCTGCCGCGGCATCAAGGAGACCGGCATCAAAATGGTCTCACTGAGCCTTGACGGCGCCAAGGCCGAGACCCATGACAACTTCCGCAACCAGATCGGGGCCTTTGCCGGTACCATGAACGCCATCCGCCTCTTCAAGGAACACGGCATCCCCTTTCTCATAAACTCCTCCTTCACCGTCCGCAACAGGGAAGAAATCCCGGAAATCTTTCGGCTGGTCAAACAACTCGGGGCCGCAGCCTGGTACATGTTCATGATCGTGCCGACCGGCCGAGGCGAGGATATCATGGAAGAACTGATCCCGGAAAAACTTTACGACGAAATCCTCGAATGGCACTATCAGGTTGAAAAGGAAGAGACCGAGATACTCATGCGGCCGACCTGCGCCCCGCACTACTACCGGATAGTCCGCCAGAAGGCCAAGGAGGAGGGTGACACCTTCAAGCGGCGCAACCTGCAGTTCTCCACCGGCGGCTCCAAGGGCTGCCTGGCCGGTCAGCTGATCTGCCTGATCGATGTCGATGGCGAGGTCCAGCCCTGCAGCTATTTCCCCAAATCGGCAGGCAATATCCTCACCACCCCCTTCAAGAATATCTGGGAAAAATCCGAGTTGTTCCTGCAGCTCAGGGACTTCAAGAGCTATAAAGGTAACTGCGGTCAGTGCGAATACCTCAACGTCTGCGGCGGCTGTCGGGCCAGATCCTATGCCATGACCGGGGACTTTCTGGCCCAGGAGCCGTTCTGCAGCTACACACCTTTGAAGCTGCAGGACTAGCCGACGAACAGCGAGAGATACACCGGCCCGGCAATGTTGCCGCACTGGTCCAATGTAAATAGAACGAAGGAAGAGGCCTACATGAACGATACATTTCTCAGGGCATGCCGAGGGGAAAAGACAGACTACACACCCATCTGGATGATGCGCCAGGCCGGACGCTATCTGCCGGAATACCAGAAAGTCCGGGGTAATGTAACCTTTCTTGAGCTCTGCAAATCACCTGAACTCTGCGTAGAGGTCACCCTGCAGCCGGTCGATCTCCTCAACATGGATGCCGCAATCCTCTTTTCCGATATCCTCATCCCGATTGAGGCGATGGGTGCCCGCCTGGAGTTCCATGAAGGGCATGGACCGACCTTCCCGGAGAAGGTGCGCAGCCAGGCCGATGTAGACCGGCTTATCGTCCCTGAACCGGATGAGGCCACAGACTTTGTCATGGAAACCATCCGCCTTTTGCGCAGCGAGTTGAAGGTGCCGCTCATCGGTTTCGCCGGAGCCCCCTTCACCTGCGCGACCTACCTCATCGAGGGCGGTTCCTCGAAGGTCTTCTGGGAAACCAAAAAGATGATGTTCACCCAGCCGATCCTCTTTCACAAATTGATGGACAAAATCACCCAGTGTACCATCCTCTACCTGCTGGCCCAGGCCAGGGCCGGGGCGCAGGCCCTGCAGATTTTCGATAGCTGGGCCGGCATCCTGGCACCCTGCGACTTCGAGCACTTCGCCTTGCCTTACGTCCAACGCATCATTTTTAAACTCCAGGAAGAGACCGATATCCCGATCATCTATTTTGCCAATAACGGCGCAACTCTCCTGGACATGTCGATCTCTTCTGGGGCGGATGTCATCGGCCTCGACTGGCGGATCAACATCGGAGAGGCAGTGCGGCGGGTCGGCCAGAAGGCTGTGCAAGGCAACCTCGATCCTTTTGCCCTGATGTTGCCGAAAGAAGAGTTACGCGAGCGGATTAAAGGGATACTGGATGGAGCCGAGGGCGCCTTTGGCCATATATTCAACCTTGGCCACGGCATCCATCAGTTCACTCCGCCGGAGCAGGCACGCTGCGCTGTGGAAGCGGTGCACGAACTGAGCAGCAGATAAACCACCCCCGATTCTTCCGGTCAGATGACGATGACGCCGAAAGTACCCAACATAGAGCAGTGCCTGGCCTACATGGATGATTTCAGTATGTTGGAGAACATCCGCGCCCATTCCTTCATGGTGGCCCGGGCGGCAACGACGCTGCTGGCAGGATTGAGGAAAGCCGGTAAGACCAGTGCATCCCTGCCGCCGGAAGATCTGGTGCTTGCCGGAGCCCTGCTGCACGATATCGCTAAAACCGAGTGTCTGAAGACTGCCTGCAAACACGCCCTGGTCGGCCAGGAAATCTGCAGGGACTTGGGTTTTCCAGAGATTGGCGAGATCGTCAGGGATCATGTCGTTCTCTCAGATTATGCCCCTGTACGTTACAAACAGGGGATCTTTAACGCCTGCGAACTTGTTTATTATGCTGACAAACGAGTGCGCCACGACCAGATCGTTTCTCTGGAAAGCCGCCTGGAATACATCCTCGGACGCTACGGCGATAATGACCCGGTCAAAGAGTCGATGATCACCGCAAACTTTTCAATCTGCCAGGAGTTTGAGACCCTGCTCTTCGACTTTCTCGATTTCACACCTGCCGAGCTCGAACAAATCACCAGCTCAAGATGCCACACCCTGCCGATTATCTAACAGCTGCCAGAGTCACTCACAGAATATTCAGATATCGATTCGTTTTCCCCACGTGAAAAAACTCAGAGAACGAAGCTTTTGAGAAACTCACAACCTGATCGAACGGTAGAATTTATTGCCAGGCTGGAGAGATCCCAGTTCGAAAGCCGAAGCAGCAGGAATCCCCCTACAAGAAGGTACGGACCAGCAAATCTGGCATTTTTCAACACAACCCGCCATTGAGGCGTGTCCGGCAGAACGACAGTCAGGAGAGCTGCTCCGGGTAACGGAGGGATAATCAGGAGCCCATAGACTGCCATCATCATATTCACCACAATCAGACCACTGAAGACCTTGTCCTCCCAGCCAAACTCGCCGAGCATCCAGACAAGACTTGCGGCGATATTCGCCATCAAGAAGTTGCCTAGCGGACCGGCAAGCCGACTCAACAGATAATAGAACCGGGGATGTTTAAAAGCCGTCCTCTCTATCGTTATCTCTCTTGACCAGCCAAAACCCGCCAGAAAAAAACAGAGCGTGCCGAGTGGGTCGAGATGGAGAAATGCATTGAAATGATGACGCTTTCCAGGCTCTGACCGATAATCTCCGAGAAATGTCGCGGCAAAGGCCTGACTCTCGGCGCTGACTGTTACCGCCACAAGGATCGAGACACAAAGAATAGTGACCTCCTCGACTGTTGAGGCGCTGAAACTTACAATAAATGGCACTGGCACATTGAGAGTTGTTGACATGATTCACATTATTAACAGCAACACATTGATAAAAAAAAATAGCGGAGACCACCTGAGAGGTCTCCGCTATCGACGTTAGGCAAGTTGCCTGCGTCTGATTATCCGACCATCTTCTTGATTTCTTCTACAACTTCCGGATTGGCAAGGGTCATAACGTTGCCGACATCACCGTGGTTGGAGATGGCGCCAAGGACCCGGCGCATGATCTTGCCGGAACGGGTTTTAGGCATATCCGGCACTATCCAGATCTTGCGGCACTTGGCAATCTTGCCGATCTGGTAGGTGATGGCATCATCGATCTTCTTGATAATCTCATCCGAAGCCTTGAAACCGGGTTTGAGAGCGATATACAGATCCGGCTCCTTGCCCTTGACCTCATGGGCGACCGGGACAACCGCAGCCTCGGCGACCTCGAGCACGGTCAGAGCGGCGGACTCGATCTCCTTGGTTCCGAGCCGATGCCCGGAAACATTGATAACATCATCAATACGACCAAGGATACGGAAATAGCCATCGGCAGCCTGCACGGCAGCGTCACCAGTCAGGTATGGCCAATCCCGCCAATCCTTGCTGTTCGGGTTTTTATTATACCTGCTGAAATAGGTTTTTACAAATCGATCACGATCGCCCC
>JAIFKM010000058.1 GCA_020049575.1 Desulfobulbaceae bacterium | reverse complement strand
GAGGCCATAAGCGGTAAAGAGCAGTGAAGCGACCAAGGCATTAGCGATGCCGTTCATCGCCTGTTTGGTCATGACAATGGCGGTATTGCTTTGCGGAACGCCCATGATGCCATGGTAAAAAAGGTAGACCAGCGGCATGCCGATGATCAGCCAATAGAGGGTGTCGGCCATTATCATTGCTACCTTTCGCCGCTGCATCAGCCAACCGACAAAAGTCACCTCGGCGGTCATGATGATAATGGCGTAAGGGTGATTCCAGCTGAAGTAGGTATAACCGGCGATCGTGGCGGCGGCGACAATACCCCGGCCAAGGCCGAAGAACTGCAGTGCCAGCATGGCGAAGATACTGCCGAAGAGGAAGTCGATGTTGTGGAAGAGCTGGAATTTGAAAGAGTTGCCGGCGAGACCGGCACCAATCAAGGCCAGAAGCAGCGCCACACTGTATCTGGTGTTTGCTCTGTTGACGGAGGGTGAAGTTGGCATGGATTTAGAGGTAAAAAAGATTCGTATATGATTGACTTGGAAATATTTCCAGATCCCAATCGTCGAAAAACAGTACCACGTATTGAATTTAAGTTACCTATATATCATGTCCTGGGAATCACCTATCAGGCCAAAGCAGGTGGCCGGAGCCGTGTTGACCTGGCGCGATCCCCACCCGATAACACAATTCCGGCCGCTTGAGCAACTGAGGCCGCGTCAAGCCTCGCTCCCTCACGCTCTTATTGTGCCACCCTGGCGCGGTAGTAATAGCGATTCAGATCAAAAAGCCCTGCCTGCACGGGGTCGGATTTATCGAATACTTCCTGGAATTCGTCATATCTTTCCCAGAAGTCGGGTCTTGCCCGATTGACTCCGAATTGATCGAGCAGCATCAGGTACTTTTCCGAACCATCGTAGTTGTTCAGCATATCAAAGAATTGCGGGAGATCGCCTTCTTTCACCTCGAAAAAATAGTTGGGGTAGGAACCGATAAACCCTTCGATAAAGGTTGCTTTGTCCAGTTCCGGTCGCAGGCGTAAATCCTCTTCCTCCGCCACAAGGGTGGTGACATCGTCATGCCAGCGGTTGACCACCATCGAGAAGAAGAGATCCTTATCTGATTTCTCCGCACCCTTGATAATGCGCAAATAGGCAAGGTTGGCGTTGTGATCGGCAACCTTGGCCAAGAATGCTGTTCCAGGTTTTGAGACCGCGCGGAATCCTTGGTAATATTCCTCTATGTCGGAATAGCTGTTGAGCAGCTGCGGGTAATCCTCTTCTGCCCGGAGATAATTCCGGTCAAAGTGCATGGCCGTTTCCGGGTCAAAGTGTTGTTCCACCAGGTATTCAACGAATTCTCTTTTCGGGTCCCCGGTTTTAAAAACAAAGCCGGTTTCCAGATCCGACATCCTATAATCGATACTCACCTGCTGCAGATCCATCCCGCCATACCACTCTTTCATCATCGCATAACGGCGATTTTTTGGCATGAAATCAATAAAATACGTCTCTGCTTCCTGGCGCAGTTCGTCCATATAGATGCGAATCGAGGCCTGATGCATCCTATGCCCGAAGACGTTAAAGCCGGCTACCAGTGAGTAATAGATGCGCTCGACCAGAGGATAATCCATGACCCAGACGGTGTCGGGCAAATTGCCCCTCGGCCCAACCTCCACGGAAGCACTGTCAAAATGGCGAAATACGGTGAGGAGCGGGCTGTCCTTGCTCGTGCCCTCGCGCCAGTCTTTTTCCTCGGCCTTATCCGCACATTTGCCTGCTGCCCTGGTCTGCCTGCCCGGCCAGATTGCGCAAGCACCCGGTTCCCGATAACGGTAATGGGAGGCGTAATATTGTTGTCTTTTCTTGGAAAATTCCGTCGATTTTTTGCGATATTCTCTTTTCAGGGCCGATAGAAATAAGCCCCAATAATCGTCCTTCAGAAGAGACATTTCCAGCAAATCACCATTGCTCTTGATAAACCCGGGATTCTGCACACTGAGATCATGTTCCGGATCAAGAAATACCAGCCAGAAATGATCCTGTACGACATTGAGGGCAACCTGTCCTTTGCATACCGGCCCACGAATGAAGGTCATGATCATATAATGGATGTTGTCGAGGAGAAACTGATAGCGCGAACGGGTTGGAATCTGCTCGAAGGCCTTGAAGGGATTAGCGCTGATTTGTGGATCATAGCCGACACGTTCCGGTTCCAGCAGCCACTCCGGTGTGATAAATAAATCATGGAACCTCTTATACTGCTGGTCCGAGAGTTCAAAAACCATATGTGTCTTGTGAACGATGGTGGCATGAATTTTCCGGAATCGGTAATAGAAATGTTTTTCGCCTGGATCGTCATAGGGAAGAGTGGTGGCGATCACCGAGACCGGGGCCTTGGACGGAGTGCGGGAGCGGACCAATTCATAAAAAAAGTTCGACTCTGTGGGAAACTTGATATGGGCAAGAAAGAGATGCTCATAAAGATACCTGGCGGTCATGGCGTGTTTGGCATCGGTCTGATTGAGAAAGCTTTCCCACTGATCAATCTTTTCCTGATCCTCCCGGGGGATATGCATGAGCGCAGCCTTCGCCGCCCCTTCCGGGCCTGCTCCACCTTGCGCCAGCCATCCGGCTATTGTGTTAAAGTCTTCATCTTTCAGTGGTGGGAATCCATAGGGCATGCCGCGGTTGGGATGTTTGGCGAGATAATCGCCGAGTTCGTCCTCCGACTGGGCACAGGTCAACTCGTCTTTTTCCGGTTGAAAGTCCTCGTCTTTTTTGAGAACTGCATGGGTTCTTTTCTGTTCGATTAGCTGCATGAGTATTGAATTATTCTGGCCGCAGCCGGCGGTGTTGCTGGTCACGCTGGTAAATCCCTTACTCCGCCATTCAGGTAAGGTCTGGGCGTCAATGAACAAGCGCGTCGGATCCATGGTTTGTCGACGGTCGGCGTCGTACACCGCCTTCTTGCTGGCGCCGCGTTCCAACCCCTCAAAGGCCTCAAGTTTCAACTGGCAGGGTGAATTGTAACAGCTGTGGCAGACGACGCACCTTTTGACCAGTATCGGCTGGACTTCACTCTGATAATCGATTTTCCTTTCGGGTGCGGCAAATTGAACGGGCGGCAGGACATGAGGGGTGCAGCAGGCAAGGAGAAGAAGCAGTGATAACAACAGGAAAGGTCGGTAAATCATATATCCCTCCAATAGTAAGCGGTGCATTAATAAGACGATAACAGGCGCCTTCAACCACACAAACTACTGGACTATCACCTATCATTTTACTGAATCTTTTGCAAGCCTATTTCAGTTCTGCCCGGAAACCGGTGAGGCATCAAGCACCACGCCCCGGTTGAGTGGCGGCCAACTGCACCAGTCGGTCGATGAATTCCCGCGACCTGACAAAATTATCACGAAGCTTGAGCGGGGTCTTGTCCACCGAGCCGAAGGATTCCTGAAAGAACCCGGTGATGAAATCGGTATGCAGGCTTTTTGCCTTGGTCAGCATCGGCGCCGCATTCTTCCGAACATGGTCCGGCAGTCGCTGCAATTCTTCGATAAAGGTTGCTTCCTTGTCGACGGCAAGGAGCATGGTTATCATGGCCTGGAGTCCGCCGTCATTGACATAGGAGGTAAACCTGGAAAAGTCCTCGGCCGTGAGCTGTTCGGCGCCGCCCAGGAACTTGACAATTTTGAAGATAATGGCCACCAGCCGACTGCTGCACACATCTTCAATGTAGCGGCGATGGCCGGCAATAGCCCGCCCGGTTTCCGCCAGAAGCCAGGCGTGGGGCGCTGTCTCCTGTCCTGAATACATGGTGTAGAGAGGGCGGAGGACATCTTGCTGAATCCGGCTGATATCTGTTTGAGCTGTAAAGGGATTGATCATGGTGGCAGCCTTGTAAAAAATCGGGGTTGTCTTGCCGCGCAAAAAGCACCAGTCACGCTTACGAAAAAGGTGTCGATTTTATCCGTCCAATATTACCATTTTCAGGGAAGAGATAAACCGTTAAAGAAGGGAGCAGGTCATTGTTGCAGCTGGGAAAATTTTCCTGGCGAACATAAAAATCGTCGGGCATGCAGACGAGCAGAAAATTTTATGCTATTCTTTTTGCAAGCGACCTGAGACCAGCTTCCCTTGAAACGTCCAGGTTTGTCAGTGTTCGTGCTGTCACAGTTGAATAATGTGTGATGACTGAAGAGGATAAGGCTTATTGAATCTGTTGCATGATTGGAAAAGTTTTAACCGTAAAGGAGGTACCAATGAGTCCGGAATCAAGTGATGGTGGTTGGAGTCCGTATCTGGCCGGGGCCTTAGTCGGTGTTCTGGCCATAGTTTCTGTTTTTGCAACGACGACGTTGCTGGGCAAAGGGTCTTATCTGGGGGCATCGACCACCTTTGTCCGTGCGGCTGGTCTGCTTCAGCAGACGGTCGCTCCAGAGCATGTCGCAGCCAATGAGTATTTCAAGAAAGAAAAGGTCATGGTTGACTGGCAGTTCATGATCATCATCGGTATCTTTGTCGGCGCGCTGGCAGCTTCGCAAACGGATAAGAGCTTCAAGCTGGAAAGTGTGCCGCCGGAGTGGGAAAAACGTTTCGGCCCGTCAGTTGGCAAAAGGGCAATCGGCGCTTTTCTCGGTGGCATTGTCGCCATGGTTGGCGCGCGCATGGCTGATGGCTGTCCGAGCGGGCATGGCTTGAGCGGTTTGATGCAGTTGTCTGTCAGTGGTTTTGTTGCCCTGGGGATGTTTTTCAGCGTCGGGATACTTGTAGCCGGTCTGGTCTACAGAAGGAGGCGGTCATGACTACTGCACACTGGCTGGGATTATTTACTGGTATTGCCTTTGGTTTTCTGCTGCAGAAGGGGAGGGTGCTCCGTTTTGAAAAGCAGCTGGGAGCCATGCTTTTGAAAGATATGACCATTCTCAAGTTCATGATGTCTGCCATCGTAGTCGGCATGATCGGTATTATGCTGTTATCCGATGCCGGGATCATCAAGCTCAGTCACAAGCCGATGAATCTGGGTGCTATTCTTCTCGGCGGGGCGCTGTTCGGAACAGGTTGGGCTATTATGGGCTACTGTCCGGGCACATCTGTCGGAGCATTAGGAGAGGGTCGATGGCATGCTATTTTTGCCATTGCCGGAATGATTGCCGGAGCGGCTGTATATGCCGAACTGTATCCAATTTTAAAAACAACTGTACTGGCCTGGAAAGATTTTGGTAAAATAGGCCTGCCGGAGACGCTTGGTGTTTCCAAATGGGTAATAGTACCCCTTTTCAGTATCGGGACGCTGGGGCTGTTCGCCTGGTTTGAGAAAAAGGGTTTGTAAAACTCTTTTAAAGTATTGAGGCTGCCTCACACTCTTTCTCCTTATGGTCGAATTTACTCGGATGCTCTGCAGAGCATCCGAGTATTTATATGCCGCCAAATAGTTCCAATTTGTTACCTGCTGCTGCCCGTGCCGGGCGAGGTTGCCCGTTGCTTACGCCAGGCTCGTAAGGCTAAAATCGTCAGCGCCACCGCTGTCATGGGCACGACAAAGAGACTCATCGCCGTGCTGAATGCAGGCAAGGCATCATGGTCCTTGGCGTCAAGAATGAGATAGAGCGTGTAGGCCGTATAATAGCCGAGAAAGAGTGCTCCTTCCCACCGATCAATGCGATAGCCGGTGAAAAAAACCGGAACACAGGCCACACTGACGGCAATCATAATCGGAATATCAAACCTGAGCGCCGCCGGTGCCACGGTGATGCCATTTGGTGAAATGATGCTTGAAATCCCAAGAATCGCCAGAATGTTGAAGAGATTGCTGCCGACCACATTGCCGACCGCAATGTCCCGTTCCCCGCGGATGCTGGCAATGATGGAGGTGGCTACCTCCGGCAGCGATGTGCCTGCCGCCACGATGGTCAGGCCAATGATAAGTTCGCTCAAGCCAAAGACCTTGGCGACAACAACCGCACTGTCGACCAGCCAGTCGGCCCCGAAAATCAGCAGCGCCAAGCCCGCAACCACCTGCGCCGAACTGATCAGCCATTGCCCCTTACCCTGGGGATGCGCTTCAAGCTCCTGGCAATGGGTTTCACGCATTTCAGCACTTTCCCTGACACTCATTCTTACCACGAAAATGGTGTATACAAGTATCCCAAAAAGCAGCAACACCCCCTCGCCCGTTCCGATTCGGCCATCCAGGCCCATGAAAAAAAGAAGAACGGAACAGCCGATCAACAGTGCCAATTCAAGGCGAACTATCTGTCTTGCCACCACTAGCGGGGTAATCAGAGCGCACAGCCCCAAGATGAGGAGAATATTAAAAATGTTGCTGCCGACCACATTACCGAGAGCAATATCCGAGGCACCGGTCAAGCCGGCCCGTACACTGACTGCCAGTTCCGGGGCACTGGTGCCGAAAGCAACCACGGTAAGACCAATAACCAGGGGGGAAATGCCAAAGATCGAGGCGAGACGCGAGGCGCCCCGCACCAGGATATCCGCACCCAACACCAGAAATACCGCCCCTGCAAAAAAATAACCAATGACTGCAAATGTCATGTCCCCTCCTTGCTCCAACGAGTTTTTAGCATACCGTTTCCCCGAAGAATCCTTCTCTCACTCATTTTACCCCTTACACCTGTATTTCTGCTCGTTGTCATCCATTTGTCAAGCGATATCAACTTGGCGGCTTTTAAAATTCCTATCAATTGCCCCATCCGACGCATTTGGGAAAACTGTTGCTTTCTTTAAATAATTACTTAGTTTAATAGCGTTACTCATCGTTTTGTCCAATCTTTCTTGGTAGCCGCATGCCAAAACCACGAAAACAGCTTCCCCAAGAGGTGCACTATGTTTGCTGTTTATAATGAGCAGGGGCGAACCTTCCGCAGTACGCTCGAAGACCTCTATCTTGTGAAAGGCATCAGGCCGGTCAGGGGGGTGAAGCGGGCAGCACACAGTATCGGCGACGAAAAGGAACCAACAGCGTTATCCTATTACAACAAAGAAGCGATACGGGCTTACAAGGAAGTTATCCAGGCGAAACATGATGAGGTCATTTCTCATGCCTATCAGATAATGAAGCGCCCGGTCATCAGTGTCTTTGACACGACACCGATCACCGATTGCTATATACTTCTCGCAGAAAAAAGCATCCGGCAAGTTCCGGTCACCAACAGCCAAAACATCCCGGTGGGATTGATCCGCAAAGAAAAAATCCTTGAAAAACTTATCATCGAAGATAACGAGATTCGAGAAGTCAAGGCATCCTCGGTTCGGGAACTCATGGATTATCCGATAATTACCGCCGATCCCCTGTCTGATATCCGACGAGTGGCGAAAATAATGTATGAGCATGACCTTAACTGCATCCCAATAACCAATGAAGCAGATATGTTCGTCGGCATCATTACCCGTACCGACCTTATTTATGCCATTTCCAACTTTCCCGGTTTAACCCTGATGGCTTAACAATCCGTCCGGGCAGGCACAAACACTACATGAACAAGCTCCTGTTTTCACTTGCCCTTATCATTTCGGGGCTCCTTGTCGGCTGCACCCTTCGCCTGCTGTCCGAGCGAGGCAGTATTACGCTGCCGCTGACGGTTGCCGCCCTTCGCAAACTGCTGCAGAAGACTGGTTTGCTCTTTTTTCTGCCCATATCCTTTATGACCGCGGTCTGGGTCGTGCGTTTTACCGACCTGCGCATTGCCCTGCTGCCGCTTATCGGTGCGACCGCCTTGGTCTCCGGTGGCCTGCTCGGTCTGCTGCTTGCCCGGCTGACCAAGGCGCCTCCCCGGCAGAGCGGTGTCCTGTTCTGCTGCAGTTCCTTCACCAACATCGGGGCCATTGGTGCCCTGGTCTGCTATATGTTTCTTGGTGAAAGCGGCTTTGCCCTGGTGGCGCTCTACAAAATGTTTGAAGAAATAATCTATTACTCCATCGGTTTTCCCATCGCCCGATTCTATTCGGGTCAGGCCGGTGCTGATGAAAAATCGCGCTTCAAAAAAATCTGGGCGATAGTGCGGGACCCCTTTGTCGCGACCATTCTCGCTGCCTTCCTGGCGGGAGTGATATTAAATGCCTCTGGCCTGGCTCGGCCGAAATTCTTCGAAGTCATCAACAGCCTCTTCATTCCCGCCGGCACCTTCGTGTTGATTGTCTCCATCGGCCTTGGCATGCGTTTTTCCCGGATCGCCGATCACCTGCGCCCAGCCTTCTCTGTCGCGGTGATCAAGTCGGCGGTCATCCCTGTTGTGGTTACCAGTATCGCTTGGCTGGCCGGACTCGGCAATATTGATGGGGGACTACCCCTGCAGGTCGTGCTCATTCTCAGCTCCATGCCGGTGGCCTTCAACTCGCTGGTTGCCGCTTCGATCTATGACCTAGACCTCGATCTCGCCAACGCCTGCTGGCTGATCTCCACATTGTCCCTTGTCGTTGTGCTGCCGTGGCTCTACTGGCTGATCCGCTTCTTGTAGGTACATTCTCCGGTAACGTTATACTGCAAACAACCTGGAACTGGCTTGGTGATACTGCTGGTGGGATTCGATTGTTTTAAATTTAAATATACCTGGACTGCTCCGAGGGGGTGTTTATCGTAACTGCATTGTCACCTTCATTCATACACAGTGGAAAATACTATGAAACGATATATTCTCTGGCTCAGTTGTCTCACAGTATGTGCATTTACCCTTACCGCTGCTGCTGAAAACGCACCGCCGCTTTGGTTGCGCTACCCGGCTGTGTCACCAGATGGCAGTACAATCTGTTTTGCCTATGGCGGGCAAATCTGGAGAGTGGCGAGTTCAGGTGGCGAAGCAACACCGTTGACGAGCGGCGATTACTATAGTACGCGGCCGGTATGGTCGCCGGATGGCCAGTCTGTTGCCTTTGCCAGCAAACGCCATGGCAACTTCGATGTCTTCATCATGCCTGCACGTGGCGGCGAAATCAAAAGACTCACATACCATTCGGCCAACGACTTGCCGTATGCGTTCACACCGGATGGCCGATCGATCTATTTTTCCTCGTCGCGGCTCGGTACACCGCAGACGGTGCTGGTTGGAACGTATGCAGAGAGTGATCAGCTTTACACCGTGCCCACAGAGGGAGGAAGCACTCGCCTCGTGTTACCGACACCGGCGCTGGATGTAGCGGTGAGTCCTGATGGAAAGCTACTGCTGTATGACAACGTACCTGTCTATGAAAACGAGTTTCGCAAAGGCGCTGTCTCTGCCGGCACACGCGACATCTGGCTGTATGATTTGACGACGAACAAGCATCACCAGATGACCTCGAACAGGGGTGAAGATAGGGATGCATTCTGGGCTGCGGATGGAAAGAGTTTCTATTTCCTCAGCGAACAGGGCAGCAGTTTCAATGTGTGGCAACAGAAACTGGGAGATAGCACTCAACCCTCACAGATCACCACACATGAAGGCCGGCCGGTCCGATTCCTCAGTCTCGCAGCGGATGGATCAATGGTTTATGCGTATGAAGGCGAAATTTGGTGGCGTGCGGCAGGCAGCGAGGAGTCCCAGCGCGTTCCAATTCATATCAGCCAGGGTTCTCTGGTGGCCGGCACCTTCTCTTCCAGCGCGAATGCCTTTGCCAGTGAGATTGCTGTTTCTCCCGATGGTTCTGAAGTTGCGGTTGTCGCGCGGGGAGAGGTCTTCGTCACGTCAACCAGCAATGGTCGCACCCGACGCATCACCTCCACTCCCCAGTTCGAACATGGAGTCAGCTTCAACCCCGACGGTCGCACCCTCCTCTACTGCAGCGAGCGCGATGGCGATTCGGACATTTTTGAGGCGTCCGTACCTGCGGATCATGGCGCATCTTTCACCGCTGCCGGTCCCGTAACCGAAAAGAAGATTATCGATACCCTCGGTGATGCATTTTTCCCCACCTTTTCTCGAGATGGCAAGCGCATCGCCTATCTGGACAATCGCCGGAGCATCAAGGTTTTTGATCGTGAGACCGGCAAGACTT
>JAIFKM010000029.1 GCA_020049575.1 Desulfobulbaceae bacterium | reverse complement strand
GCGGCCTTATCCTCGCCCTCAGCCGCATGAACAGGATTCTCGAAATTGACGAAAAGAATCAGATTGCCATTGCCGAACCGGGGGTGATTACCGGAGATCTGCAAAGTGCCGTCAAAAAACACGGATTGTTTTATCCACCTGACCCGGCCAGCCTGAAATTCTGCACCCTCGGGGGGAATGCCGCAGAATGCGCCGGCGGACCGTCCGCTGTCAAATACGGCGTAACCAAGGATTTCATCATCGGCCTCGAGGTGGTCCTGGCTTCGGGCGAAATATTGAACGCCGGCACTCGGACCGAGAAAGGGGTAACAGGCTACGACCTCACCCGTCTTTTCATTGGTTCGGAAGGCACACTAGGTATTATAACCAAGCTCATTGTCCGCCTCCTGCCGCTGCCGGAACACAAGGAGACCTTCCTCATCACCTCCACCTCCCTTGCCCGCACCACCGCTCTGGTTGCCAGGATTCTCAACAGCAACATCAGACCGTGCACCCTTGAATACATGGACCGAACAGCCATCGCAGTGGTCAAGGACATGCTCTCCTCCCCTCCCATGCCGGGGGTTGAAGCCCTCCTGCTGCTGGAGATAGACGGAGACAGAGAAGCCATCGAGCGGCAGACAGCCCGACTCAAAACCCTCATTGACACAGAGCCAGACTGCACCTGCAGACAAGCCGCCGATGCCGCCGAGGTCGCGGATCTCTGGCAGGCCAGACGCTCCATATCGCCCGCAACCTTCAATCTCAAACCACACAAGATAAGTGAGGACGTGGCCGTTCCCCGCACCCGTATCCCCGATCTTGTTGCCTTCACCGAAAAACTCTCGCGGGAACTTGACCTCATCATCCTGACCTTCGGTCATGCCGGGGACGGCAACATCCACGTAAATATCATGCTCGACAAGGAAAATCCCGATGAGCTGGCCAGAGGGGAAAAAGCCAAGGGACTGCTCTTCCGGCAGGCCATTGACCTCGGTGGTACGCTCTCGGGAGAACATGGCATCGGCATCAGCAAAGCGGCCTTTCTCCCCCTTGAACTGAACGAGGCAACAATCAACGCCATGAAAGGGCTCAAGCACCTCTTTGACCCTAAAAATATCCTTAACCCGGGCAAGATATTCCCGACATCTTGAACAACCCACCGAAGAGAATTGCTGTGCTGCTTCTGAGAAATGCGTTGACAGAGAAACAACTTCCTTATATAAAGGTGAGTTCTTGTCACGGAAATGTGTTTATTTTGACTGAGAGCTGAAAACTCACCCACTCACAGGCACCAAATACTACGTAAAACGGAGTCCCCAAATGATAGATGTTGAAGTTCGTGGAGATCTTGAGTACGCCATACGCCAGCTGAAGAAAAAGCTGCAGATTGACGGTATTAAACGTGAATTGAAGCGCCGGGAATACTACGAGAAACCCAGCGTGAAAAAACGCCGGAAACAGGCTGAAGCCAGAAGAAAGCTCCGCAAGTTCAATCGCATCAGAAAATCTCTGTAATTGATTTCGGCTCACAAAGTCCGACCAGTTTCGGACTTTGTGAACTTCATCGACTTCTGACAGATCACCCCCCCAAGAGCCCTATCAAAGAGACCCAGGCACCTGATCAGTTCTCTTCTGTTGCTGAACTTTTCCTGCATCATCTCATCTCTGAGAGACGCCTTGCTGAAAACACGGTAAGGGCCTACTCCGCTGATATAACGTTTTTTCTCAATTTTCTCCAGCAGTGCTCCGTCTCAGATCTCAAGGATGTCGAGATTTCACTGATCCATCGTTTTCTTGAGCATGCCAGGAAGAAGAAAATAAGCCATCGCAGCAACTCCCGAAGGATATCGGCCCTCAAAGGGTTTTTTTCTTACCTGGTCCAGATTGACCAGGCGAGCAATAACCCCTTCGCCGTGATTGACCTGCCTCGCAGCGGCCAGATACTGCCCAAGGCTCTTTCCCTCAGCGATGTCAACCGGCTTCTCTCTCCGCCAGCTATCACCTCGCCACTGATGCATCGTGACACGGCCATGCTTTTCCTGCTCTACTCTACCGGCCTGAGGGTCTCAGAACTTGTCAATCTGCCGCTTGCCGCCTGCAACCTTTCCTCCTGCTTTGTTCGGGTTTTCGGCAAAGGCAACAAGGAGCGACTCATCCCCTTCGGCATCCAGGCAAAGGAAAAAATCGAAACGTATATTGCACATGGACGCTTAGCCATACTGAACGGCAAGCGCAGCAATTTCCTTTTCGTCACGGCCAGGGGCACTGCCATGACCCGACTGAGATTCTGGCAGATAATCAGAAGAATGGCCACTGCGGCAGGTATCACCAAGGATATCTCACCGCACATGATACGACACTCTTTTGCCACCCATTTGCTGGCTCACGGCGCTGACCTTCGTTCAGTGCAACTCATGCTGGGGCATGCAGACATCGCCACAACCCAGATCTACACCCATATTGACCAGGATCGCCTGAAGTCCATCCATCGTAAATTCCACCCGAGAGGCTGATTTCCTATGCGTATTCCGGCTTGCAATGGTATAAGACAACAGAATCACATCAGATAGAAGCAGAACACCTCCCCTCACAAATCTGACAAATGCCGAGATGCATGTCATAACCACCCACCTCAACGCCGATTTTGATGGACTGGCATCCATGATCGCCGCCCAGAAGCTCTATCCGGATGCACTTCTGGCCTTCCCAGGATCACAGGAGAAAAATCTCAGAGAATTCATCTCCCAGACCCTGCTCTATCGCTACGACTTTCAGAAAATCAAGAATATCGACCTGGCCAAGGTCGAAATGCTCATTGTGGTCGACACCAGATCCTCGGAAAGAATCGGACCTCTTGCCGCCTGTCTTACCAATCCAGGAATCAAAGTGCACCTGTATGATCATCACCCGGCAAATCCCGGCGATATGCACGGAGAGGTTGAGGTCCTGAAAAACGTCGGATCAACAGCCACCATCCTTACCGGGCTGCTGCGCGATAAGAACATGGAAATTACACCCGAGGAGGCAACCATTTTCGGCCTCGGCATCTACGAAGATACCGGCTCCCTGACTCATCTGACCACTACCCCTGATGACCTGATTGCCGCTGCCTGGCTCCTCGAGAAAGGGGCAAAGCTGGATATTATTTCCCAGTTCATCACCTACGATTTGACCACACTGCAGGTTGAATTGCTGCACAACTTGATGAAGACAGCGACACAGTACACTATCCAGGGAATCCCCATCGTGGTGGTCACTCTTTCGCTTCCCACCTATGTCGATGATTTTGCCCTGATCGCCCGCCGCTTCATGAACATGGAGAACCTTGACACCCTGTTCGCCCTGATCTCCATGGCCGACCGAATTTATCTCATCGCCCGCAGCAGGATCGCCGAGGTCAATGTCGGCATCATCGCCCGCGACCTCGGCGGTGGCGGGCATGCTACCGCAGCCTCGGCCACCCTGAAGAATATGACCATGACGGAGGCCCAGGAAAAGCTCATCCACATCCTCCATCGACATGTCCTTCCCCAACCCATTGCCCGCGAGATGATGTCCAAACCGGCAATCACTATCCCGGCCGACACAACCATCGCCGAGGCTAAGGATATCCTTACCAGGTACAACGTCACGGCTCTGCCGGTACTTTCCCCCATCATTTTGCCCGGCAAAGAATTGCAGACGCAACCGCGCGCCCTCCTCGGCATCATCTCGCGCATGGTTGTCGAAAAGGCCATTCACCACGACCTTGGCTTACTGCCGGTCAGCGATTATATGACTTCGGATATCGAATCTCTTCCTCTTGATGCCACCCTTGCCGACATCCAGGAACTCATCATCGAACACCGCCAGCGACTCATCCCCATCGTGCAGGATGACCAGATCCAAGGTGTCATCACCCGGACCGATCTGCTGAACCGTCTAGTCAACGACCCCGCCCATCTGCCCAAAAATCTGCTGCATGAAGCCGAGCATCCGTCCCTTGAACGCAGAAGAAACCTGAACTCCCTGATGGTTGAGTGTTTGAGCAAACGAATGATCGAATTGCTGCAGACAATTGGCGAAGTGGCCGACGAACTGCAGTTCAATGCCTTTGCCGTCGGTGGATTCGTCCGTGACCTGTTATTGAAAAAGAAGAATCTCGATCTCGATGTGGTCATCGAAGGAGATGGTATTGCCTTTGCCGAACGGCTGGCGAAAAGGTTGAAGGGCAGGATCAAGCCCCATGAGCGCTTCGGCACTGCCATGATCCTTCTGCCCGGCAACTTCAAAATCGATGTCGCCACTGCCAGGCTGGAATACTACGAATATCCGGCCGCCCTGCCAACCGTTGAACTGAGTTCCATCAAACTCGATCTGTACCGCCGGGATTTCACCATCAATGCCATGGCAATCCAGCTTAATCCCGAGCATTTCGGCACCCTGATCGATTTTTTCAACTGCCAGAACGACCTCAGCCACCAGTCCATCAAGGTTCTGCACAACCTGAGTTTTGTCGAGGACCCGAGCCGTATATTCAGAGCCATCCGCTTTGAAAAGCGGATGGACTTTGATATCGCCCCCCACACCAAACGCCTCATCCACAACGCGGTGAGCATGAAACTCTTCGGCAAGGCCAATGATCAGCGATTTTTCTCTGAACTCAAACTGATCTTTTCGGAGGAAGATCCAATCCCGGCGATCCAGCGCCTGGCTGAATTCAACCTTTTCCCTTTCCTCTGGCCGGACCTGAAACCATATCTCAAGATAGACCGCCGCTTCCTGCATATCCTCCATCAGGCCCAGCGCGCTCTTTCCTGGTTCAGACTACTCTACCTCGACGAGCCCTGTCAGAACTGGATGGTTTACCTGCTGGCCATCATGAGCCGATCAGAGGCCAGAGAACTTGCAGCCTTTTGCGAAAGGTTTCAAATCCCCCAGAAAATTTCCAATCGTCTTCTCTGGCAGAAAACCCACGCCGATAAAACAGCCCATCTCCTGACAAGAAGGCAGGTGGTCGCAAACAGCGAAATTTACTGGCTGCTCAAGGAGCTCAGCAATGAGGGATTGCTGTATCTGATGGCAATCGCAAGAAAAAATCAGATCCGAAGGGCTGTATCCCATTATGTCACCACGCTGAGACAAATCCGACCCGAATTAACCGGCAATGACCTTATGGCACTTGGCTACCAATCCGGACCTGAATTCAAGGAAATTCTCAACGACCTTCTCGCTGCCCGCCTCGATGGTCTCGTCAGTGGCCGTCAACAGGAAATCACCTTTATTACAGAAGCCTACCCCCTGCCATCCCTTGCGGAGAAGAAGCCCAGTGTTTAGGGTGTGAGTACGGGCTTCTGGACCGCACAGTGATTTTTCGTCTTTGTCCTTCCTCAACCAGGTTTTTTATGAATGCATCGTTTATTTCAGAACTCATCATCATCGCCCCGCCTCTTCTCCTGGCCCTCACCATCCATGAATTCGCCCATGGTTTTGTTGCCTACAAACTCGGTGACCCAACAGCAAAGCTGGCAGGCAGGCTGACACTGAACCCCCTCAGTCATCTCGATCCGATTGGCACGCTTGCCTTCTTTCTCATCAAACTGGGATGGGCCAAGCCGGTACCGGTGAACGCGGCATACTTCAAAAATCCCCGTAAAGACATGCTCTGGGTTGCCTTGGCAGGGCCAATGACCAATCTTACCATGGCGGTAATCAGCGCCGTTGCCATTAAGTTTGTCTGGTTGCTCATGGAATTGCTGCCATCGAGTCCGCTGATCAATGCCCTTCTTCTTCCGTTCAATGCAATGCTGATTGCCAGCGTATGGATTAATCTGGTGCTTTGTATCTTCAATTTCCTGCCGATCCCTCCGCTCGACGGCAGTCGCATACTGTCCGGCCTGCTCCCCCCGGCATTGGCTGAATCCTATGCCAGTGTCGAGAAATATGGCTTCATCCTCATTCTGCTACTGGCCTTGAGCGGCATCCTCTCAAAGATCATTCTGCCGATAATCAACTTCGCCAACGGCCTTCTGCTCTCGTAAACGGGATCAGGCCGGAATCGTGCCCCCATCGTAGAGGTAGCGCTTAATTTTATGCGTCGCGGTCTTGATAAAAGGTTCGCGGCGCTCATATACCTTTGAGATCCTTGAGGCGGTGGAAAGCTGACTGTTGAGTTCTTTGCGCATATTCTCCAAGAGCAGATCGATATACTCACGTTTCTCTGCCCTGTTTTTTCCGGCTGAAGCCTCGTCTATAACCTCATAATCAGGGTAGATCCAGGCCTCAAGGTGTCCATTGCTCTCCACCACAATTCCTTCCAACACCCAATTGTAGGTGTTTATCTTATGTTCGATCGCCTCTGGATAAACGTTTTCACCGTTTGGCAGAACAATGACATTTTTTGAACGTCCACAGATATGCAGATTTCCCTGGGCATCGATGAACCCAAGGTCACCAGTAGCTAACCACCCGTCCGGAGAGAGCACCTCGGACGTTGCCTCCCGGTCGTTGTAGTATCCCATCATGACATTAGGTCCGCAGCCGTGAATCTCGCCAATACCGGTTTCTGGTGAAGGATCGACAATCTTGATCTGCACTCCCGGAATGGGTTTGCCGGCTGAGCCTATTGTTATGCTCGGGTCTCCGGCGGGGCCACCGGAGAGAAGGGGCGAGCATTCAGTCAGACCGTAACCGATCAGATATGGAAATCCTGCATCCGCCAGGAAATGCTCAACTTCCGGGTTGAGCGCGGCACCGCCAATGCCCATGAGTTTCAGGTTGCCACCAAAAAAATCGAGCAGTTTACGACCGATTTTGCGGTAGATAAGCCTCCTCCCAATCCCAATTTTACAGATCAACGTGAGCATCCTGCTCTTTTCAATCTGGGGGACAACCCGTTTTTTATAAATCTTCTCGAGGATCAAAGGCACAGCGAAGATGGCGAACGGTTTCTCGTACTGACAGAGTTTCTGCAGAATTGCCGGGGTAGGACTTTTACCGGCATAAGCGATTCTGCAGCCAGCGATCAGGGGAAGGAGAAAACCACAGGTAAACTCATAGGTATGGGACATTGGCAGTACTGAGAGGAAAACCGACCCGGGTTGAATGGCCATGAGTCCAGAGGCGGAATAGGCGTTTGAGGTGAGATTCCGGTGACTGAGCATCACAGCCTTGGAATATCCAGAGGTACCTGATGTATACAATATCGCGGCTAGATCATCCTGGTCGACATCGGGAAACTGGAATTGCTGCTGCCCTTCCTGTATCAAGGCTGTTGCTCCGGCGAGATACTGCGAATAGGTCATGACTCGGACAACGCCGATTTCTGTGGCGTAATCATCCAGTGTAACGACTGGTACCTGAAGGTCTTTTTTTAATTCGTAAACTTTTTCGATCTGACGCTGGGTAGTGAAGACGATCTTCACCTGCATTTCATTAAGGATGTGATGCACGTCATTCTCCGGCAGGTCAGGCAATATCGGCACAACCACTGCCCCCAGCCGGGCTGCAGCAAAATAGACATTTCCCCAACCGGGTGAGTTTTCCGCGAGAATGGCCACGCGATCGCCCTTTTGTAAGCCTTCGGCCTGCAGACGATTGGCAAGCACCAATGCACGACTGTGAAATTCATTGTAGCTGAGCGGTTTCTCAAGAGCCATACCAATTGCGGGCAAATCACCGTACTTTGCCTTACTTGAGTCCAGGATATAATTGAGGGTCATTCGAATTTCCGATGCAGTTACCATACATAACCTCGTGGATATTCTTTGCGTAGATTCTTCGGTTTTTAGCCAAAAAAAGGAACCTGATCAGCCTCTCATCATCCCGAGATAGTACACAAAGGCCAGAGAGCGGTCAATCATCAAGATGTGCTGGGGACACACCGGCCTGCCTCCTCTGAAAGGCTGAAAACACTTGACAATCTCCGGTACACCATTTACAAATCAGCTTGCATCCACTGTCCTCGAACGAGCAATAAACGAAATATCCCTTCCTAGAATTATGACCAGATTGAAACTTCCCGGTTGTATCTTTTTCACCATACTTATCCTGTTGCTCACCTTCTCGCTGAGCATTCATTGCCCCGATGCCGGCGCCCAGACTTCGACATCCCCAAAACAGCTGAAAAGCAAAAAAAAACGTTCTCCTCCTAAGATCATCACCCTAGGAAAATATAACGATATCAGCAGAGTAAAACGAAAAGTTACGGAAAAGAAACTTTCCTCCACCAGCAATAAAACCGTCGCCGCCAGCAGTAACCCGAAAAAGAAAACAGTCGACAAGGCACCCGTCCCGGCAAATTCTTTCAACAAACTGATATCGGCGAAAAGTGCCATCATCATTGACGCACGTAGCGGGGAAACACTCTTTGCAAAGGCTCCCGATAATCCCCGCCAACCGGCCAGCACCATCAAGATATTGACCGGCATGATCGCCTTGAAATCGCTGACCGGCAACGAACAAGTCCCAGTAAGCTCATGGGCTGCTGGTCAACCCCGCTCGAAAGTTGACCTTAATCCAAAAAAACAGTATCAGGCCCACGATCTCATCAATGCCGTGCTGCTCGCCTCGGCTAATGATGCAAGCGTCGCGCTGGCTGAAAAAATTGCCGGCTCGGAATCTTCTTTCGCGAACCTGATGACAGAAAAGGCACGACAGTGGGGCGCTCAGAATACCGTCTGCAAAACAGCGACAGGACTAACCGCCAAGGGACAGACTTCGACTGCCCGTGACCTCGCTGTCATATTCAGACATGCCATGGAAGAACCGGCCTTTGCCGAACGAATGAAACAGGTCAAGGTTAAGACTACCTACGGCACCCTCTTACGCAATCATAACAAGGCACTCTGGCAGGTTGAAGGCACACAGGGAGGGAAAACCGGCTTCACCAATGCTGCCAGACAGACGTATGTGGGTAAATTCAAAAGAGGAGATTGCGAGATTGTCGTCGCTGTCATGGGCAGCGAGACGATGTGGAATGATGTCAAAAAACTCGTCCAGCGAGGTTTCGCCCTGCAGAACCGCAGTTCAACCGCCTCGGGAAACCGTATCGATGAAGAGCAAGGCCTTCCTGCCCTGGCGTTGGCCTCAGATGCCGGCCAACGGAATTAACATCTACTGGTTAAGCCTGAGAATCTTGGGCAGGCGGATTGAGCAGTTTATCAATAGCTGAAAGCAGTTCAGCTCGGGAAAAGGGTTTGGGAAGAGTACACACACCATCTATGTACCCTGCCACATTGAGGTACCGTTCTTTCGCAATAGCCCCACCCCCGGAAATGGCAATCAGGGGGATGGCCGGGTCCACTCTTCTCAACTCAAGAATCGTCTTCAAGCCATCTTTAACCGGCATGACCATGTCGGTCACAACCAGATCAAACTGCTGCCGGCGGAAAATCTCGATGCCCTCTTGGCCATTTCGAGCTGCAGCAACCTCATGCCCCTCCTGCTCCAATATTCGCCGGAGCAGGTCAAGGGCTGATTCTTCATCATCTATTATCAGGATACGTTTCATAAATCCATTCTGACGGAGAGGGTTTTTGTGTTCCAATCAGCAATGGTTATACGTTATTTTCTGTCATTTTCAAACAAAAAGCAAACTCGGCTTTCACTTCATCTGAAATATATCCAAACACTTCTTTGATAGACGAGATGAAATCCAGACCACATCCACGAGAAACACCCTTCCTATTCTTGATCATGGTCGTTGAATGCCACTATAATGCCCAATAATTCAGGTTTCATACTGTCCAATCGTACGAGCGAACCAACCTACCAAATCCCCCCGGAATAGTCCCTGACGACCAGAACGACCGGCCCTGCTTGAAATCTACAAACCAGTATCCTCCAGGTTTGCGCTGAGCCGCCACAAAGATGAAGGGCTGCTCACTTGAGAAGCAGGAGTGAAGATGAACGCCCTTGCTGTTCTTGACTGGTTCCATGATAGACAGGGCCTCTTGCAGGGTTGGTAGCCGCCAGTCATGATAGCCCGCAAAACTATCACGGTTCAGTTCCTAGATCTTTTTCTGCATCGTCCTCATTGAACATATATCCAGGCCACCT
>JAIFKM010000177.1 GCA_020049575.1 Desulfobulbaceae bacterium | reverse complement strand
TTCCACTGGCGAGGCAGTTCCGCGCTGCAGGAAGCTGACGACCAGCAGCAGCAGGTTGGGCAGCAGGGCGAAGACGAACAGCCAGGCCACAACGCCGCTGATGGTCAGACGTCTGAACAAGGAATTATTCTTCATGGGGAAGAACGACCTCCCAGCCCTCGAGCCAGCTTATGGTCACCACATCGCCTGCCTTGAAGGTGACAGTCTCGCTGTCTTCGTCGAAAAATTCGGTGACCAGGATCTTCTTGCCGCTGTCGAGGGTGATGTCGAGATCGTAGGTGGCGCCGCAGTAGAAGGTCCGGTCGATGTGGCCGCGCAGGTGGCCGCAGAGATTGCCGTGCGGCGTGGCCGCCGGTCGTTCGGGGACGGTCGTGTCGCCGACAGGGGTCAGCCAGATATCCTCCGGCCGAAGCAGGACGTGCACCAGTTCACTGTCGGCGAAGGTTTTTCCGCTGCGCAGCTGCATCGGTTTTTCCTCAATCATTGCCTGATAGGTGCCGTTCTCCCGGCAGACCACGTGGCCGTTGAGTATATTGATCTCACCAACGAAGCGGGCGATATAGAGGTTGGCCGGATCCTCGTAGACTTCGCGCGGGGAGCCGATCTGCTCGATATGACCATGGTTCATGACCACCACCCGATCCGACATGGTGAAGGCCTCGTCCTGATCGTGGGTGACAAGGATGAAGGTGATTCCGAGCTGCTGCTGCAGTTGCTTGAGTTCCTTCTGCATCTGTTTGCGCAGGCGGTAGTCGAGGGCTGAGAGCGGTTCGTCGAGGAGCAGTACGCGCGGTTTGTTGACAATCGCCCTGGCTATCGCCACCCGCTGCTGCTGGCCGCCAGAGAGCTCGGAAGGGCGGCGGAATTCCATGCCGTCCAGCTGCACCTGGCGAAGGGCGTCGGTGACGGTCCGGCGGATGACATCTTCGGCGGTGCCTGACATGCGCAGCCCGAAAGCGACGTTGTCATAGATATTCATGTGGGGAAACAGCGCGTAGTTCTGAAAAACCGTGTTAACCGTCCGGGCTTCAGGCGGTACGCCGTCGACGCATTTGCCATCGATCAGGACGCTGCCATGATCGCTCGTTTCAAAACCGCCAATGAGGCGCAGGACCGTCGTTTTGCCGCAGCCTGAAGGGCCCAGGAGGGTCAGGAATTCGCCATCGTAGACCGAGAGAGTGAAGTCCCGCAGGGCAACAAGGCCCGAGAAGGATTTTTTGACGTTGGCAAGCTCAACTACTACATTTTTCAATCATACATCCCCCGGTAGGTAGTCCCGCTCGGCTCTGTGGTAGCGGGACAATAGTGAAGCAGGATGCGGCATTCCAGGTTGTGCCGGGTAACATGCTGAGAAGATACGACGAATGGTGACTGGGCCGGATCGTATTCGACTGCTGTGTCGACCATTGCCTCAGCGCTCTTTCAGTTACACTTCGCCCCTCCTGTTGTCAAGTGAATAGAGTACCGGAAAACAGAGAATTAATGAAGCGCTAACTCTTCTTTTCCGTGTCAATATCAGCCTTCCGGGTTAAAAGAAATTGCGTGGGTTCGTCTCTTGTAATGCTCCTCTTCAGGGGAAGAATTACAGGAGTTTTTCTGATTTTTCCTGATGAACACAACTCTTCTCGATCCGACCATGAACAGACGACTGGCACATCTTGACGCCGCAGTGGCGGGACCGCTTTTCATGCTCTCGGCGGCCCTGCTCTTTGCCCTGCTCAATATCTGCATCAAATTGCTGGGTACCGAATTCTCCCCATGGGACATCGCCTTTTACCGGTCATTCGGCGGTATCGTCCTGCTGCAGCTGATTTTCGGCCGTCGCCGTAATATCTTCAAAGGCCACAATATGCCCTTACTCATCATCCGCGGCTGTGTCGGGGCGGTGGCCTTTCTGTCCATGGTGATGGCCATCCGGTTGCTGCCAGTGTCGACTGCCATGGTGATCTTCTTTACCTACCCGGCTTTTGCCGCGGTTTTCTCCTTCATTCTGCTGAAAGAAGGCATCAATCTCTCTGAGACGCTCTGCCTGCTGCTGGTTCTGGTCGGTGCCGGAATCCTCTTTGATTTCAAGCTGGCGGGCAATATCACCGGGCAGGCAATTGCGCTGCTCGGCGGGGTCTTCGCCGGTATGGCCATGACTCTGATCCAGAAACTGCGGCGCGACAACGGTTCGGTGGTTATCTACCTCTATTTCTGCACCATGTGCGCCATCGTCACCGCCCCGAAGTATCTGATGAACCCGACCTTTCCAGACAGGGCAGTCGAGTGGGTGCTGATTTGCGGCATCATTTTGTCGTCGCTCACCGCCCAGCTCCTGATGAATCATGGATTTCTCTACTGCCGGGGCTGGGAGGGCGGCGTCTTCATGTCGAGCGAGGTGGTCTTCACCGCCGTCGTCGGCATCACCTTTCTGGGCGACCCGGCGAGTTGGCGATTCTGGTTGGGCGGCCTGCTGATTCTCGGCAGCGTCACCCTGCTCAACCGCCTGCGAGCCGGAAAGAAGAACGGGGAGAATGACATGCCGGCCGTTCCTGCAGTCCTTGAAGCGGTGGAGGACAGCCCGGGAGAGGGCGCAAAAAAATGACTGCCCTTATCATCTTTACCCTGACCTATCTCGGCATCGCCTTCGGCCGCCTGCCGGGGCTTGCCATCGACCGCACCGGCATCGCTCTGCTTGGTGCCATTGCCATGGTAGTCTCCGGCGTGATGACGACCTCGGAGGCCTTTCATGCCGTTGATGTCTCGACCATCCTGCTGCTCTACGCCTTAATGGTTATTTCAGCCCAGCTTCGTCTTGGTGGATTCTATGCCTGGTCAGCGGGCCGGATCATCCCGTTGCTCGATCGGCCGCGGATCTTTCTGGCGGTGTCGATGCTGCTGAGCGCCGGGCTCTCGGCCCTGCTGGCCAACGATATAGTCTGTCTGGCCTTCACTCCGGTGCTTATCCACGGTCTGGTGGCGGCCCGGCTCAACCCGATACCGTTTCTCCTCGGTCTTGCCATCGCCAGCAATATCGGCTCGGCCGCAACCATAATAGGTAATCCCCAGAACATGCTTATCGGCCAGACTGCCCGACTCGACTTCGACGCCTTTTTCCTCTGGTGTCTGCCGCCCTCTTTTGTTGCCCTGGCTACCAGCTATCTGCTGATCGTCCTTTTTTACCGTGGCCAGTTTACCGCCGGACCCGAGAGCCAGACTGCCAATCTCGATCGCCGGGCGGTCTGGCCAGTTTTCAACCGCCAGCAGACAACCAAGGGCCTGTTGGCTATTACCGTGCTCATCGCTCTGTTCTTCACCCCGGTGCCTCGGGAGGTTTCGGCGATCGGCCTGGCTGGACTGCTGCTGTGTAGCAGGCGCAACGACACCCGCAAGATCCTCGGGTTGGTGGACTGGCATCTGATAACCCTGTTCTGCGCCTTGTTCATCGTGGTTCAGGGCATTTCCCGGGGCGATATGCCGACGAGATTGATGGCTTTTCTGCAGGAGGGTGGCGTCCACCTCGACAACGCATTCATTCTCAGCGGGGTTTCCGCTGTGCTGAGCAATATATTCAGCAATGTTCCAGCGGTCATGCTGCTCATCGAGTTTCTCGATCCCGGCGCAAGTCATCTCTGGTATGCACTGGCGGTTTCAAGCACCTTTGCCGGCAACTTCATCCTCATCGGCTCGATCGCCAACCTGATTGTCGTTGAGCAGGCGGCCGTCGAGGGCGTGACATTGTCATTCAGAGAACACGCCCGCACCGGCGTCCCTGTTACCCTGTGCAGCCTGCTAATCCTGGCAGTCTGGATCATGATCGCCGTTTGATGCGCGATCTTTTACAACAAACATGGTGTTTCTATGAATGAAATTGGTCTTGATTTGCGAAAACATATCCGCACGATCCCTGACTGGCCGAAAAAAGGTGTGATGTTCCGGGATATAAGCTCACTTCTGGAGGACAAGCTGGTCTTTCGTAAGCTGATCGACCTTTTTGTCCATCGTTATTTCACTACCCCAATCGATGCCGTGGTCGGTATCGATGCCCGTGGCTTCATCATCGGTGCCCCTTTGGCCTATGAACTGAACGCCGGTTTTGTGCCGGTGCGCAAGAAGGGCAAACTGCCTGGCGAAACCATCTCCGAGGCCTATGCCCTTGAATATGGCGAGGCGGAGGTGGAAATCCAGACTGACTGGCTGCGTCAGGGGTATCGGGTCATCCTGATTGACGACCTGATTGCCACCGGCGGCACGATGCTGGCTGCGGCCAATCTTTTAAAGCGGCTTGGGGTGCAGGTAGTAGAGGCGGCGGCCATCATCGATCTGCCGGATCTTGGAGGCAGCGGAAAATTGCGGGAATCAGGACTTACGGTGCATGCCTTCTGTCAATTCGAAGGGGAATGAGATGGTGAGAGACGCAGCGGATCAAAGGTTGCAGAGGCAGGGCTGAGAATTAGAGATATTTCCTTTCGATTGATTCTACTCCGACCCGCCGGCCCTTTACGCTTCTCACCACGTATCTGCCCTGATCAAGGAGACGTGGGTTCCAGGCGCATTTGAGCTTGACCTCCTGGTTGAGTGAAACGCCCTTGCTGCCGCTCAAAATATCGAAACCGACCCCGCCGAGCGAAATATCGTAGAGGTCAATGTTTACTTCCCGGCCGTCGTTGAAGACCATCACGGCTTTGCCGGTCTGAGATTCCCGCGGTATCAGGCGCCGATTCAAAAGGCAGTGGGAAAGCTCCCCGCATTTATGGCAGCGGATGCTTTTTCGACGGATCTCCCGCGGCAGTGAAAGCATCTTTCTGGCCTGACAAGCGGGGCATTTGAATTGCAGCCTGTTATTAATTACTCTGTAGGTGATTGTTTTTGCCATGGTCCCTCCCTGTAAATGAGCTGATGTGCTTATGGTCGGGTAAGGTGGTACCAGGACATTGCCCAAGCCTCTCAGAAGAGAGCCCGATCAAATGAAAACTATACCAGTCAGCCCAGCACGTTGCATGTTTTATTTGCTCATAGCCTGATTGAGCGGCACTGTTGCGGAAAGAGCAGGGACAACGGTTGACGCTGGCAGCACAGGCAGGTTCTGCTGCATCGGATTTACCCTTGGTCTGTTATTGTGTATACTCAAGAGTTAGGGAATTGAGTCATTCTCGGACCACATCCCTCCAGCCAGCCTCCATGAAGGAAAGACTATGCGCATCGACACGGCACACAAACTCAAGATTAAAACCCATATCGATTTTCAGGCCATGACCGGAGTCTTCCAGCAGGCCTCACGGGAAGATCGCCAGTTCCTCTTTGAATACGAAGTTTACAACCTGCTGCGCAATCTCGGTTCCGAGACGCCGCCGCGCAGCATCCTGCTGCAGGCCGGAACCCGTCCCTCCGACGAGGAACTCCTGGTCATGCCCGGAGATCAGGTTGTGCTGAAGATCGTTTCACCTTATATCGTCCACAAGAGCGATGTCGGCGGGGTGCGGATCATCGCCAAACAGCCTGATAAAATCCGCTCCACCTGGCGGCGGATGATGTACGAGGTGGCCGAGAGTTATGCCGACAGCATCGAACGCCATCCCCGGCACGCCCCGGCCCGCTATCGTGGTCTCTCCGGTGATGCCCTGATATCCGCGATTTCACTCGATATCAGGGGTGTTCTTGAGATACAGTTCATACCTCCCGATTCCGAGACCTTCGGCAACGAGCTCATCGTTGGCCTGCGCAACAGTCGGGAATTCGGCATGATCCTGACCGCTGGCGTCGGCGGCACCGATACCGAGCTTTTGGCCGACAATTTCAAGAAAAACCGGGGTATTGTCTCCGCCTCAACGGAACTCAACGACGGTGAGGTATTTTTCGAGCTGTTTCGCCGAACCGTCTCCTACAAGATCCTGGCGGGCAAGACCCGGGGCCAGAAACGGGTGGTTTCCGACGAACAGCTGATCGAGTGTTTTGCCGCCTTTATCCAGGTGGCCAACTATTTCTCGCCGACCAATCCGGCCGCTCCTTTTCTTATTGAGGAACTGGAAATCAACCCCTTTGCCTTCCACGATTTCATGATGGTGCCGCTGGACGGCATGTGCCGATTCTCCCTGCCGGGCAAACCGGTCAAGGCTGCCAGACCGGTGGCAAAGATTCATACCCTGCTGCATCCGGAGCGTATCGGCATTATCGGGGTATCGACGACTCGGCACAATTTCGGCAGGGTTATCTTGAAGAATGTGCTTTCCCATGGATTTCCGGCAGAGAAGGTGGTGGTCATCCATCCTACCGCCGAGGAGGTTGACGGGGTTCGCTGCGTCGCCAGTCTTACAGCCCTGCCGGAAAAGCTCGATATGCTGGTAGTAGCTGTAGCGGCGGATGCCGTGCCGCAGCTGGTCGACGAGATCATCGAAGGCAATCTGACCGAGTCCGTCCTGCTTATCCCGGGAGGCCTCGGCGAGACCCGCGAGAGCGAAGCGTTAGCGGAGAAGGTCATGGCCCGCATCAACGAAGGCCATCGGCAAGGCACGGGGCCGGTGTTTCTCGGCGGCAACTCGATGGGTATCATTTCCCATGCCGGCGGCTATGACACCTGGTTTATCCCGGAGGAGAAACTGCCCAAACAGCGCGGCAGCCATCGGCGCAATTCGGCCTTCATCAGCCAGTCTGGGGCATTCATGGCCACCCGCATGAGCCGGGCCCCTGAGATGGACCCGGCCTATCTGATTTCGGTCGGCAATCAGAATGATTTGACGCTGGGCGATCTCATGGCCTATTTTCGGGAGCATCCGGATATTGAGGTGATCGGTATTTACTGTGAGGGTTTCAATGATCTGGACGGAGTGCATTTTACCTGGGCTGTACGTCAGGCCGTGCTGGCGGGTAAAGAAGTGATTTTTTACAAAGCAGGCCGTACCCCCGAAGGTAAGACCGCGACCTCGAGCCATACTGCCTCGCTGGCCGGCGATTACACGGTCTGCGAGTCCTGCCTGACCCAGGCAGGGGCCATGGTGGCCCAGTCGTTCAACCAGTTCACCGAACTCTATATGCTGGCCAAGGGCCTGCATGGCAAGGCGATTACCGGCAACCGGATCGCCGCGGTCTCCACGGCCGGATACGAGGCCGTGGGCATGGCCGACAATATCCACTCCGATGACTTTGATCTGCATATGGCCGTTTTCAGCCGGGAGACCCGGCAGCGGATCCAGCAGGCCCTGGCTGACTGTCGGCTGGAGAAACTGGTGGCGGTGAAAAACCCGCTGGACATGAATCCGGCGGCCACCGACAGCCTGCTTTTTGAGGTGGTGGATGCTCTGGCGGCGGATAGGGGCGTCGATCTGTCCATCATCGGCATCATCCCGCTGGCCCCTTCGATGTCTACCCTGGAGCGCGATGAACAGGGCGGCACCGGTATTGCCGATCTCATCCTGCCCATTGCCCTTTCCTGTCCGCGGCCGATCATTGCGGTAGTTGATGGCGGCAGTATGTACGACCCCTTTGCCAGGGATCTGCAGGAAAGAGGCATGGCCGTTTTCAGGGATGCGGATCGGGCTGTGCGGGCAGTCGGGATTTATGTCCAGTCCCGGCTTGCCGCCGAGAATCTGCGGCGTCGGCAGGGGTAGTTGACTGGCTTTCGATTATCGAGAAAGGGGCTGTAGGCTGGCCTGGGAAGATTGCCATAGCATCCGCCGATTCTTATAGTCTATCGCAGAATGTTTCGAGCCTATTGGAAAAAAAGTCGAGTAAGCTGGCAAATGCTATTAAGGTCGGCGGTAATTGCAAGTCTCAATAATGATAGGAGATGAGAAGAAATGCATGTGATTATGGACCTTTGTGTGGTGCCGATGGGCGTCGGGGTGTCGGTCTCGGAATATGTGGTGGCCTGCCAGGTGATTCTCGCCGAGGCCGGCCTGAAAACCAGCCTGCACGCCTACGGCACCAATATCGAGGGAGAGTGGGATGCGGTGATGGCGGCAGTAAAGCGCTGCCATGAGAAGATTCATGCCATGGGCGCACCGAGGATCACCACGACCATCAAGCTCGGCACCCGCATTGATCGCCAGCAGAGCATGGCTGACAAGGTCGATAGTGTGCTGCGCAGAGTGGAAGGGATCCGAGCAGCAGATGAAGCGTGAAGCTATACGCCGGGCAGGAAAGCAGGGAGAGTATTTGACAGGTCGGCAGTCCTGATTTAGTATGCGCTGTCAAGAGAAAATCTCATGCACGGAAAACTCATTTCCGTAGTGTCCGACGCGAGCGTATCGCCCACCGCGCTTGCCCCTTTTGCTGAGACAATGAGTTGAGCCGTAGTCAGTTAATATCCCTGTTGGATGCCGAATAGTTAATTTTGCCTGTATCTATGGACAGTTCCCCGAAAAAAACGCAGGACGTCCCTGAACATCTCGAACAGAAAAAGCTTATCGAGTTTCTGGAATCCCTGCAACGTATCTGCAAGATAGGCACCTATTATCCGGCCGGACACACTGTCCTCGACCAGGCCGCCGCCCAATTCCAGCGCAATCTCGCAGGCGTCGCCGACACCAATCGCTCGGTGCTCATTGCCTTGCGGGGAGATTCCCTCTACGTTGAGGAGCAGGAGGTTTCGGCGCCGACCAATGCTGTGCGTGATTTTAGAAAACTGCTTCTTGACCTCGGTATCGGCACAGTTGAAATCGACCGAGCCATTCTTCTGCCGGAACTGCTGCAGCTGGTCAAGAGCCTTCTTTTCGGGCGTTCGCAGCTGCAGGGCATCAAGCAGTTCACCGGGGCAGATCTCACTGGTCTGCCGGATTCTGTTCGGATCAGGCAGAAAGAATTTCTGGTTGATGAATGCGCGATACTGCTCGACGGAAACGGCGAAGATGCCGAGCATGGCCTGAATACCGTCTTCCAGGTCCTGGCCGAACAGGGGCTTGAGCGGAATCAGATAGAGCAGTGCAAGAAATTCCTCAATTCCCTTTCCGAACGATTTTCCAGCAAGGCGCTCAATATCAGAGGGCTGCCGTCTGTAACCTGGAACGATGTTCGCGGTCTTCTGGTGAAGGTTGTGAGCAATGCCTACAATCTCTCAGATGGTTCAGGCGGGGTCTTTGCCCAGAATGATCTGAATGCCCTGTCGGCAATATTCAAGGGTCTGGAAAAGGAGGCTGCCCAGGACAAGGAAACCCAGGAGACAATCAACCTTCTGGTCTCTGTCTTCGGAAGTGGTGTTTTCAATAAAAAGCTGCTCGATGGCGGTGCAGACAATCCCAAGGGAATACGCGCTGCCGATACCATTGATGTCTTGTCGGTTGGCCAGTTGCAGTCATTTGTCAATGATAATTTCGTGCACCGCAAGACGCTTGAGAAAATTAACATGGTCGATCGCCGTGAAGAATTGGCGATCCTCCTGCAGTTGCTCCAGTTCCAGCAGGAGCCTGCGGTGGAGAGCCGGATCCGGCAGAATCTGCGCGATGTCCTGACTTCGGCTCTGAGCGCCAGAGAGGTCGAAACCCTGATCAGAGGCCTGATGCACCTGGAGGCCTGCGGCATCGACAGCCGTTTTTATGACGCCATCCATTCTATCAGCCTCCTGCTGCGTTCGACCAAAAACTTTTCGTCGCAGCAGTTCCTGGTGATGATCTGCAACAAAGTGCCGCCGGCAGCGCATGCCCGTATCTGGCCGATACTTGTCAACGAGATTTTGGCTGTCGGGCGTGTCGTTGACCAGAAGCTTTTTGACGACCTCGTGGTCATCGCTTCCAGGCTGCCCGGCAATGAAATGAAGGATCGCTGGCCAGAACTTGAGGCCATGGACTGTTTCCAGGAAAAGAAGATCGCCTCCGATATTTTCGATCCGGAGGTCAAGACGTCCTTCCCGTTGTTCTCCTTCCTGTTGGAAACTTCGATGAAAAAACAGATCGGCGCGAGAGTTCTGAGCAGTCTCATGGCCCAACCGCCGGACTGGCTGATCGAGGCTGTGGCCCCTTTGCTGCAGTTGGCTATCCCCCAGCATCTGAAATTTCTGCAGACGTATCTGCTCTATGCCCAGCAGAAGGATTTTGCCGTTGGCATTCGGGTGGCGGCCGGAACCCTGGTTGTACACCACCTGCCGGAAATCCCTGAGGAGCAGCGAGGCGACTCCTGGGTGGCGAAGACCATTTTGGCAACTTCTGA
>JAIFKM010000165.1 GCA_020049575.1 Desulfobulbaceae bacterium | reverse complement strand
CTGCAGCGTGACGCTTCGCTAGTTGAAAAATGGGCGGTCTGGTCCGAAGATTTCAATTTCCCGGGAGGCGAAGGAATCAGGCCTTTCCTGCAGCGTATAGAAAAAGTACGGCAGATGATTGACGCGGCAACAGCGGATCGGTTGCTCGTCATCAGTCATGGCGGCGTCATCCGACAGCTTGTCTGCTCCTGTCTTGGACTAGGACCGGAGAATTATCTGGCTTTTGATATTCAGCCTGGGCTTTGTTCGGTTATTGAACTGCATTCGCAGGGCGGAGTTCTGGTCGGAATGAATCAGGGATAATAGATTATGGGACGGCTCATTCTTATTACAGGCGGGGCGCGAAGCGGCAAAAGCAGCTACGCCCTGCAGCGTGGCGAAGAGATCAAGGGCCAGCGCTGTTTTCTGGCAACCTGTCCGGTCGTCGATGTGGAGATGGCCGAGCGGATCCGTAAACATCGGCAGGAGCGGGAAGGAAGAGGGTGGCACTGTATTGAGGAAGAGACCGATATCGCCGGCCAGTTGGATAGATCAACAGGCTTTGAGGTCATGCTGATCGACTGCCTTACTCTGTGGATCAACAATCTGCTCTATCAGGCAGAGAAATCCGGTGAAGTTTTCAGCGAGAAGGAAATGCGGCGGCAATGTGATGATCTGCAAGCCTCGGTGTTTCGCTATGCCGGTACTGTTCTCTGTGTAACCAATGAGGTTGGTCTGGGGATTGTGCCAGACAATCCTTTAGCCAGGCACTACCGTGATCTGGTTGGGTATTGTAATCGTCTGCTGGCCTCTTTCGCGACGGAAGTAATACTTGTCAGCTGTGGAATCCCTCTCTATTTAAAAACCAACATTACAAATTGATAATTTATCACACAGGAAAATGCTCTATGTCCACCCTTGAGAAAACACTGCAGAAAATATTTCCCCAGGATACGGAATCCCGGACACTTGCCAAGGAAAGGCTTGATCAACTGGCTCTGCCGCACTGGGCACTGGGGGATCTCATGGACCTGGCCATCGAATTGGCTGGAATGACGAGGTCTTTGCATCCTCCCGTTGGCAGAAAGGCAATCGTTACAATGGCCGGAGACCATGGGGTGACTGTGGAGGGTGTCAGCAAATTTCCCCGGGAGGTCACCCCGCAGATGGTCTATAACTTCGTCAATGGCGGAGCTGGCATTAATGCCATGGCCAGACAGGCGGGGGCAAAGGTCTTCGTGGTGGACATGGGAGTTGATGCTGACCTCAACGATCTGGCAAAGGCAGGAAAAATCATAAATAAAAAAATAGGTCTCGGAACCGGCAATATAGCAACAGGTCCGGCCATGAGCCCGGCTATGGCCAGGAGGGCAGTAGAATCCGGAATTGATGTGGCCAACCAACTCGGGCCCGATTTCGATATCTTCGGCACGGGGGATATGGGGATCGGCAACACCACACCTTCCACAGCCATTGCCGCAGTCTGTACCGGAAAGACTGTGGAAGAGCTTACAGGACGTGGGACAGGCCTGGACGATCAGCAGTTGACGCATAAAATCAGCATCATAAAAAAAATACTTGAAGTCAATTCGCCAAATTCTAGAGATGGATTGGATATTCTGGCCAAGGTCGGAGGTTTTGAGATTGGCGGAATTGCGGGGCTTATTCTCGGTGCCGCAGCCCAGCGTAAACCCGTGTTGATTGATGGATTTATATCCACCGCAGGAGCTCTGATTGCTTATAAGATTGAACCATTTGTCCGCGATTATCTGATCTTTTCTCACAGATCCGTAGAGCCGGGGCATCGCTTCATGCAGGAAATGCTTGGCTGTACCCGGCCTCTACTTGATCTCAATTTCAGATTGGGGGAGGGGACTGGCGCAGCTCTGGCCATGAATCTCGTTGAGGCGGCAGTGGCCATACTGACAGAGGTGGCCACCTTCTCTGAAGCAGCTGTTGCCGGCGCAGACAAGTAGCAGCAAGGTCATTACGCCTAGATTTTCCGGATATGCCTGTATGAAACAACCTCTCTTGTCATTTCTCGCAGCCTTGCGATTTCTGACGATTATCCCGGTCTCTTGGCGGGCGGAATCGGATGGGCGGAATTTTGCCGACGGATTGTTCTATTTTCCGCTTATCGGCTTGGTTATCGGCGGTTTGTGCGCCTTTTCGACGGGGATGCTTGGCCTCTTCCTGCCCCATACCCTGGTAGTTTTTTCAGGTATTGTCATGCTTGCTGGGTTTTCCGGATTTCTCCACGTCGATGGTCTGGCGGATACGGCTGATGGTCTTCTGAGCAGCAGGTCAAGGGAAGAAAAACTTGTCATCATGCGAGACAGTCGCACGGGTGTTATGGGTGTTGTGGCGATTCTGGCAGTCCTTGGGGGGAAATTTGCCGCTTTGAGCGCACTTCCCAACGGTATGCTCCTGCCGGCACTGTTGCTCATGCCCATTGCCGGACGCTGTGCGATCGTCATCAGTATGGCGATGCTGTCCTATGCCAGGCCCGAGGGTGGTCTGGGGCGGCTGTTCTATTCTGCTGAAACCATGCGGGCTGCCTGGTTCTGCACATCATTCACCGGTGTGCTTCTTTGTTTGTCTGTTGTTTTTTCAGAAATTTCCTGGAAAACAGCCGTTTTGCTTGTTCTGGTGCTTACAGCGACATTACTGCTCTTTGTCAGGTGGTGCCGGCAAAGTCTCGGAGGGGCAACGGGGGATACTCTGGGGGCGATCTGTGAAATCAGCGAACTGATGACGGCAGTGTCGTTCACTATTGGGTTGAATGGTACATGATAACCACGTTGCCAATGGAGACGCAGTTCTGGTTAGATGTAACACTTCATGGGGGAAAATATGGCAGTCGTTGAAAAAAACGGTCAGTCTGGCCACGGAGGCAATATTCATCTCTTCCGGCGAAAGATTGGGGCCGAAAAGCAGGATATTGTCGACTTCAGCGCCAACATCAATCCCCTCGGTCCGCCGGAGTGGCTTCGCAGCGTGCTCAGTCGGGCGGTTGCTGATCTCGGTCATTATCCCGACCCGGACTGTCATGACCTGATCAACAGCATTGCCAGTTACGGTCAATATCCACGATCGCAGATAGTCGCGGCCAATGGCTCGACTGAACTGCTCTACCTGCTGCCGCGCATCCTGCCCTGCAAACGGGTTCTTATCCCCGTTCCCGCTTATATAGATTACGCCAGAGCGGCACGACTTGCCGGAAAACCAGTCGAAGAGGTCGTGATGAGCAAACAAGGCGGATTCAGTCTCGATCCCCTGCAGCTTGCAAATCATATCAGAGCGAGGGATCTGGTGATTATCGGCAGTCCGAACAACCCAACAGGCGCTGTTGTTAGTTCCGCCGCCATTCTCCAACTGGCCGCTGATTTTCCAGAGGCCTTTTTTCTCATCGACGAGGCCTTCCTTGATTTTGTCGAAGACGGCGAATCGGCAGGAGGCAAGCTAGAGAATATCTTCACGCTGAACTCTCTTACCAAATTCTTTGCTCTTCCTGGTCTGCGTCTGGGCTATGGGGTCTTTTCAGAGGCAATAGCTGATCAACTGCGCGTTCATCTGCCGCCCTGGACGGTCAACAGTCTGGCCCAGACCATCGGTGCGCGCGCCCTTCAGGACACGAGTTACCACGAGCAGACCCGGAAGACATGCACCCTTCTGAGGGAATCATTCACTGAACAACTGAGATGTATCTCAGAGCTTACTGTCTATGCCGGCAATGCCAACTATCTCTTCATTCAACTCGACGGCAGCCTCCCTTCCAGAGAAGTCGCCGGTCGGCTTGCCGGGCAGGGGATTTTGATACGCTGCTGTGATAATTATACCGGCCTGGACAATACCTATATCCGGGTAGCTGTCCGCACCGAGGCAGAAAACACCAGACTGGCCGAGGCATTCAGCGCAATTTTCAAGAAGAAAAATCCATCTGCCAGGAGAAAGAAGAAGGCGGGAAGTCTGATGTTCCAGGGCACTTCCTCGAATGCCGGAAAATCCGTCCTCACCGCGGCGTTGTGCAGGATTCTGCTGCAGGACGGGGTGCGGGTTGCCCCCTTCAAGGCCCAGAACATGTCGCTGAATTCGTTTGTAACCGCCAGGGGTGAGGAGATGGGACGAGCTCAGGTGGTGCAGGCCCAGGCTGCGCGTCTTGATCCCGATGTCAGGATGAATCCTGTGCTCCTCAAGCCGAATTCTGACACGGGTAGTCAGGTCATCGTCCAGGGAAGGCCGGTGAAGAATATGTCCGTTTCAGAGTACACGCTGTTCAAGGATAAGGCCTGGGATATTGTCTGCACCAGCTATGACAGTCTTGCAGAAGAATATGAGGCGATTATTCTTGAGGGCGCAGGCTCACCAGGAGAGATCAATCTCAAACACCATGATATCGTCAATATGCGCATGGCCAGGCACGCCGAAAGCCCGGTTCTCCTGGTTGGCGATATTGACCGTGGCGGAGTTTACGCCTCTTTTGTCGGTACCATGGAGGTCTTGGCTGAGTGGGAGCGGCGGCTCGTTGCAGGCTTTGTGGTCAACAGATTCCGCGGTCAGGCTTCTCTGCTTGATTCAGCCCATACCTATCTGCGTGACCACACAGGTCTTGGAGTTTTTGGAGTGATTCCCTATTTGCATGATCTTGGTCTGCCGGAAGAGGATTCGGTATCATTCAAGGGGGGCGGCTATGATCGACCGCGACCTGATATCCCCCATATCGAGATTGTCGTCGTCAGTTTGCCGCATATCTCCAATTTCACTGATCTCGAACCGTTTTTAGATGAACCCGATGTTCACCTGAGGATTATTTCACGGGCGGCCGACCTCGGCCAGCCTGATGCGGTTATCCTGCCGGGATCCAAGAATGTCATGGGGGATCTGCATTTCCTCAGGGATAATGATTTTTTTGGTTCACTCACGCGATTAGCCGATGCAGGCTGCGAAATAGTAGGCATTTGCGGCGGTTATCAGATGCTGGGAAAATCCGTCCAGGATCCCTTGAGGCTCGAATCTTCGGCCCTCGAGACGACCGGCCTTGGATTGCTCGATATTATCACCGAACTGAAAGAGCACAAGACCCTCACTCGCAGGATGGGCAAACATCTGCAATCGGGCCTTGTGGTTAAAGGTTATGAGATCCACCATGGCATCTCGTCTTCGCATCTTCCGCCTGCTCTTGCTTTCGAAGAGGACATATACTGCGGAGCCGTCGGCCGAGAAGGGCGCATCTGGGGAAGTTATCTCCATGGAATATTTGACCAAGATGAATTCAGGCGTTGGTTTGTCGATAGTTTACGTCAAAGGAAGGGATTTGCGCCCATGGCGGTAATATTGGCTCCTTATGATCTGGAGTCGGCCTTTGATCGATTGGCCGACAAGGTCAGAGAAAACCTTGATATGCCGGCAATCTATGAATTGCTCAAGCTCTAGAGAGGCACCAGTTTCCATGGTTGACAACAGCTGATGATCTACTCGCTGCAGATTTTTCTGGCAATAATTCTGGATGCTGCTCTCGGAGACCCAAGGTCCTGGCCTCATCCTGTGAAGATGATGGGCCGGCTCTGTGAAAAGAGCGAGTATCTTACACGCAAATTATTGACGAATGAGTTCATGGCAGGATGTGTCACAGTCCTTATTGTCCTTTCTGTCACCTTGGCCGCTGTGTTGCTGATTTTACTCGGAATGGCCGGCATCTCTCGGATACTGGCGGATATTACGGCGATATTTTTCATCTATACCTCAGTGGCGGCCCGTGACCTTTGCCGGCACAGCGAGGTGGTATACCAACACCTGCAGGCTGGGAATCTGGCTGAGGCGAGAAAGGCGGTGTCGATGATAGTCGGCCGGGATACTGAAATCCTCGACAGCGCCGGGGTCAGTCGGGCCTGTGTCGAAACAGTTGCCGAGAATAGCGTGGATGGGGTGATCGCGCCCCTGTTCTGGGGCATGGTCTGCGGACTGCTGGCACCAATATGTGGTCTGAGCGCTATATCAGGTACAGCTCTTGGTGCAGTGTTGTACAAAGCCGTCAATACCATGGATTCGATGATTGGCTATAAAAACGACAGGTATCTGCACTTTGGCAGAGCCGCCGCTCGTCTTGATGATGTGTGCAATTTTTTGCCGGCTCGATTGAGCCCGATCTTTCTGGCGGCTGCCGCCCTCCTGCTCAGCTTGGATGCCCGGCAATCTTTACGTATTGTGCTGCGGGATCGTCTGCGGCATGCCAGTCCCAACGCCGGTCATCCTGAAGCTGCTGTGGCTGGAGCCCTGGGTGTGCGCCTGGGCGGTCCTTCCCGCTATTTTGGCGGAGTGGTTGATAAAGCATTCATCGGTGATGACCGCAGGCCTTTAACACCCCAGGATATTCTTACAACAAATAGACTGATGTATCTCGGATCATTACTCTTTATTCTCTTCATGCTGGCCGGCAGATTTCTTGTGACAGGATTGATATGACAAACTTTTCAGCATTTATGATCGGCGCACCCCACAGCGGATCGGGTAAAACCCTCCTCACTCTGGGCATAATGGCCGCCCTCGGTCGTCGGGGATTGAAGGTGCAGCCTTTCAAGTGCGGGCCGGATTTCATCGACCCCACCCTGCACGAGATGGTGGTAGGCCTACCTTCGAGAAATCTCGATCTATTTATGATGGGTGGATCTGTCTGCCGGGAAGTATTTGCGAAGCACTGCTGCGATTGTGATGTGGCGGTGGTTGAGGGCGTCATGGGCCTTTTCGATGGTTCCGAGGCCAGCACTGCTGCACTTGCCCGTCTGCTCAATATTCCAGTTGTGCTGGTAGTGGATGCTCGCTCTGCCGCAGAAAGTATTGCTGCCCTGATCAAGGGGTTTGAGGTTTTTGATCCGGAATTGCAACTCAGCGGTGTCATTCTGAACCAGGTTGGGTCAAAACGGCATGTTCAACTCATAAGCGACTCAATGGCGACAAACTGCCAGTCCAGGTTGCTCGGCGCCTTTCCTCGGGAAAGTGGCTTCTGTATGCCCGAGAGACATCTCGGACTGCATATGGGGGACGAGCATCCGCTGACTGAAGATCAGCGCGCGAAACTGGCCGATGCTGTAGAAAAATATATCGATATTCAAGCATTGCTTGACGTAACCCGATTGCCGCGGGGACTGTGGAAATCGGCTGAGAATAACACCGCTCCCCAGGTCAGGTTACGGCTGGCAGTTGCCCGTGATGCCGCTTTCTCCTTTTATTACCAGGATAATCTCGACATTTTTGCGGATCTTGGTTTTGATCTCTGTTTTTTCAGCCCGCTTGTGGATGAGCATCTACCGGAAGGCACTGCTGCGGTATATATCGGCGGCGGTTATCCCGAACTGCATGCCCGGCAACTCAGTCACAATTCAGGAATGCTCGATTGTCTGCGAAACTGGGTATTGACAGGCGGTCCACTCTATTGCGAATGTGGTGGACTGATGTATATGGCTCGGGATTTTTCTGATCAGACCGGTACCGTCTTCCCCATGGCCGATGTGTTTCCTCTCAGGATGGAGATGAAAAAGCGATTCAGCAGTCTGGGGTATCGCAGAGTCACATTGGCTGCGGATTGTTTTCTGGGATGCCGAGGCGATATCCTTTTCGGCCATGAGTTTCATTATTCTGCAATCACCGAGGGTGAAGAAGACATAGAACAGCTGTATGTCCTAGAAGACGGCAGGCGGGAAGGGTACAGATCCGGCAATGCTATCGGCAGCTATATTCATCTTCATTTTGGCCGGTCTCTCGGGAATATCCGACATTTTTACCAATCAATACTTGCCCATCAACAAAAAGGAGAAAGGTCTTGACACAGGTGCAGAATATACGGCCCGATGAGATTGAAAGGGAAAGTTTTCGCATAATCGAAGAGGAATTCTCTTCCCGGACCGGCATGAACAAAGAGATGTTTTTGGACCGCGAATTTGCCATTCTGCAGCGGGTGATTCACGCAACTGGTGATTTTTCCTTTGCCCAATCCATCAGGTTTCATCCCGCTGCGATCGATTCTGGGCTTAGGGCAATCAGGAATGGCCGCAATATCTATACCGATGTCACCATGGTGGCAGCGGGGATCGGCCGAAAGCTGTCAGCTGCCAACAGCGGTCAGGTCATCTGTCGGGTTTCCGATGATGAAGTCGGCAGACTGGCGAAAGAAAGAGGCAAGACGAGGTCGGAAACGGCTCTTGCTTTGAGCAGTGCTGACAATATCGGCATTGTCGCGGTCGGCAATGCGCCGACAGCTCTTCTTGCCGCCATGGATCTCATTGCCGAGGGCAAGCTTGTTACCGATTTAATCATCGGTGTGCCAGTGGGTTTCGTCAATGCGTCAGAATCAAAGGATCTTCTTCTCCAGCAGGAGACGCCTTACATAACTGTCCTCGGTAGAAGGGGAGGGAGTCCTGTTGCTGCCGCCATTGTCAACGCCCTGTTGAAGATGAGTTGAAGATGGCTGGATATTCGAACTCTGCGGGCTGGGCTTGACATTTTTGATCCTTGATGCTACTGATGAGCCGGATTTTTAACTCCCCCACACCCATTTCAAGAGGATACATTTATGGAGAGAACATTCGCAATTATCAAACCAGATGCCTTTGCTGCCGGTAATGCTGGGAAGATCCTGAGCAGGATCTATGAAGAAGGATTCAAGGTTGTAGGTTTGAAAAAACTCTACCTGAGCCGGATCGAGGCTGAAGGATTCTACTATGTCCACAAGAGCCGGCCATTTTTTGGCGAACTCACCGAGTTCATGAGTAGCGGGCCCTGTGTTGTCATGGTGCTTGAGGCGGACGGTGCCATTAAAAAATGGCGTGATCTGATGGGCGCGACAAACCCCGCAGACGCCCCGGAAGGTTCTCTTCGCCGCCAGTTCGGTACTTCCGTAGGGGAAAATGCCACCCATGGTTCAGACGCTCCAGAAACCGCTGCCTTTGAAATGGGCTATTTTTTCTCAGGCCTCGAATTGCTGTAAAAATGAGCTCTCTTCGCTGCCTATTCAAATACCGCAGTGAAGAGAGTTTCACTTGTTCCTCAGATCCATCCCGCCCCTCAGCTTTTTCGTCCAGAGACCCAGCGTTCATTTCGTTTCGAGTCGATTCACCAAAACACACCCCCGATATTTTTTAAAGCCTACGTACTGACTTCATATCATAAACTGCACAATATACACTGGAATATTGCCTTCTAAACCTGTATCCTGAACAGAAAGAGAAGATTTTTGCCGCAGAAAATTGTCGAGCAGGAAGCGAATCCTGTGCCAGTCGTGCCATATTGCCGTGAAGTATTTCTTAGTTCAATGATTTGAGAGAGTTTAAGATGTGCCATAGTGTGGAACTCAGAGGAATCGTTTATCTCCTTATCTTACTGCTGCTGCCTTTTCCCTGTTTCGGCAATGAGGCAGAACTCAAAAATATGCTTTATCTCGGCCAGTCCTGTGCCTTAAGCGGTCCTGCCAGAAACCTCGGAATTGAAATGCGTGCAGGGCTACTCGCCGCTTTCGCAGAAGAAAACAATAATGGAGGCATTTCAGGCCGCGAGATAGTCCTCTTAACCAAAGACGATGGTTATGAGCCGTACAGAGCCGTAGAAAATACCAGAGCATTTATTGATAAGGATAAAGTTTTCCTTCTTATCGGTGAGGTTGGGACGCCGACTTCTGAGGCTGTGATTGCCGTAACAGAAAAGGAGCGGGTTCCATTTTTTGCACCGTATTCCGGTGCAGAATTTCTCAGAAAGCCTCTTAAAAAATGTGTCGTCAACATTCGCGGCAGTTACTACCAGGAAATGGAGAAGGTTATCGCCTATTATGTCGATACCTTGAAATTGAGCCGCATTGCCTGCTTTTACCAGAACGACAGCTTTGGTTTTACGGGACTCAGGGGAGCCGAGATTGCCCTCCAGAAGAGAGGCTTATCCCTGGTATCGACAGGAACATATGAACGAAACACGGTTGCCGTTCTTGGGGGGATGAAAGATATTTACGACAGTGACCCGCAGGCGGTTGTCATTGTCGGCGCCTATGCCGCCAGCGCCGAGTTTATCAAATTAAGCAAGTTGCGTTACAGTAATACTGTTTTGTTCAGCAATATCTCCTTTGTAGGTTCCGCCAGCCTGCAGAAGGCTCTGGGGAGTTTCGGCAATAATGTAATCATCTCGCAGGTGGTGCCTTTTCCCTGGAATGGCGAAATTCCCCTGGTTCGAGAATACGTCCATGCACTTGATACCTATCAGCATGATCATTCACCAGACTTCACATCTTTTGAGGGGTACATCGCTGGTCGTTTGTTTGTCGCAATTGCCCGCAAGGTCGAGGGCGAATTAACCCGGGAAAAATTTATCAAGACTATGGAGGAAACAGGGGAATTTGACCTTGGAGGCGTAATTCTTCAATTTGGTCCGGATGATCATCAGGGGCTGGACACCATAAACCTGACCGCCATCTTTCCCAATTTCCTGGTCATTGAATAGCACTGTCAGGGCAATCCAATGGTATGCCGTGAGTAATCTCAGATTGAAGATGCAAGCCTTGCGCATCACGATGCCCATAGGTCATCTGTACATGGATAATCAATGTTAGGACACAGCCGCACTTCTCTTTCCGCCGCACCTTTTCGCGCCTCATTCTTTGTCATCCTTTCAATGTCGGGAATCCTTGGCCTGTTCTGGGGGTATGATGAATACCTGACCTATAATTTCACCCTCGGCAGCATCCGCGAAAGATACCAGCGGGGATATCAAAACCGTTTAACCGAGGAGATGGAGAACGTCATCGGGTTTGTGGAATACAGTAAATCCCAGATGGATCAGCTCATAGAGACGGAGCTTCGCGATAAGGTCCAGATTGCCTATATTTCAGCCTCTCATCTGTACAGCCTCTACAAAAATGATAGGACTCAAGAAGAACTGAAATCAATGATCATCGAGGCGATTCGACCACTTCGCTTCGATACCGGCAAGGGATATTATTTCATCGGCAGAACAGACGATGGCTATATTGAACTCAATGCTGACCGGCCCGAATTGGAAAAGGTTTTCCTTAAAGATACCCAGGATACCGACGGCAGATATATCATCAGGGAAATGATTGATATAGCCCTGCAGAAAGGCGCCGGTGTTCATCGCTACAAATGGTCCAAACCTGAAGCCGATGGCAGGAATTACGGGAAAGTCACCTTTGTAAAATTTTTTGCTCCCTTTAAGTGGTTTATCGGTTCAGGAGTTTATCAGGACGATATGCAGGCAGCGATGCAACAAAACATCCTCAAGCGTCTCAGCGATATCCGGTTTGGTGAAAGCGGCGATTTTTCCTGTTTCAATGAGGATGGAACCATTCTGGTAGACTTTGACAAGATGCGTCGCGGTCGCCGCCTCCTTAGCAACGTAGTCGACAGTGAGGGCAAGGCCTTTGGCAAAGAAATGCGGAGTGTCGCCGTAAGTGGCAAAAAGAAGGGTTTTGTGCAGTATTCTCGAAGAAAACCCGGAACGACCAACCGAGTGATGCGCCTGAACTATGTCAAGACCTATCCCGAGTGGGGATGGGTTTTCGTCACCGGAATCGATATGGATAAAATGGAGGAGGAAATCGCCCTCGAAGGAGAAAGGTTGGGTAAGATCGCGCTCCGTGATTTTGCTGTTTTTTTCTTCCTGGTACTCATTGCGATTTCTTTTGTGGGCGTCATTGCCTACTTCCATTCGTTGAAAATCAGACATGGAATTGATCTTTTTACCGATTTCTTCAAGGATGCGGCTGATAAGAAACTCAAGCTTGAAGACGCGGATTTCCAATACAACGAGTTTGCCATACTTGGAGAATTTGCCAACAAGATGGTGGACGAGAGAAATGAAAAGGAACAGATTATTCACAACGACAAGCTTCGCCTTGATACTCTGCTTGATTTGGGGCGTATGGCAGATAGATCGCAACAGGATATCAGTGATTTTGTCCTTAAACGCATGTTGGCAATAACACACAGCGAGCGGGGCTATATAGCATGTGTCAACACTGACCACTCAATAATCTCCTTTCAGTCTTTTGCAGATCGGAGTGGCGATACATGGCAGAAGAAAGAAAGTGAGATCTCATATTTTTCCTATAAAGCCGGGTTTGTAACCAACGCCCTGCAAAAGAAGGAGCCAATCATCTGCAATACCTCAAGCGATGCGCGTGAGTCTGTCGTCTATCCGGAGAGCAATGGACAGATTCGCAATCATCTCGATGTGCCGATTGTCGATAACGATCGTGTGCCCCTCATTGCTGGAGTGTGTAACAGGCAAGGGCAGTATTCGGACTCGGATGCTGTTCAGCTGACGCTGCTCCTAGAAGGGATGTGGCACCATTTCCTCAAGACAAGTTCGGAAAAGGAAATGATTCGCCTGCGGAATCTCCTCAAGGGAATCAACGATTCAATGCCTTCGGTGCTTATCTGCGTTGATATGAATGGCAGAGTCATGCAATGGAACAAAGAGGCTGAGAGGGTCACGGGCATTTCGGCAAAGGCCGCCGAGAGTCGGCTATTAAGCCATGTTTTTCCTCGCCTGACCAACCATCTTTGGAAAATTCAGACAGTCATCGCCAGCGGTACACCTTCGGAAGACAGAAAGGTTCCCTACAATAAGGAAGGTGTAACATATTACGAGACTATTACGATTTATCCGCTTATTGCTGAGCAGGTGACCGGTGTGGTTATCAGGATAGATGACGTCACGGAGAAAGTACATATTGAAGATCTGATGATCCAATCCGAAAAAATGCTTTCAGTCGGCGGCCTTGCTGCCGGCATGGCGCATGAGATAAATAATCCGCTTGCCGGCATTCTGCAGAATCTTCAGGTCGTGCAGAATAGGCTGTCCCCCGATCTGGCGAAAAATGCTGAAGTTGCCCGCGAGTTCGGGATGAGCATGGATGATATCGTCGGTTATTTACAAAAAAGAGGTATCGACGATATGTTTATGTCGATCAATGAATCGGCTAAACGGGCAGCCAAACTGGTTCTCAATATGCTTTCCTTCAGCAGAAAGAGTGATTCGAGTTTTACCAGTCAGGATCTTTGTGAGCTCATGGATGTAACCTTGGATCTTTCCGCAAATGACTATGATTTAAGGAAGAAATATGATTTTAAAAAGATAGTCGTCGAAAAAAGATATGCGGCGGACGTGCCCCTGGTGCCTTGTGAGATCACCAATATTCAGCAGGTTTTTCTCAATATCATCAAGAACGCCGCATTTGCCTTGTCCGAAAAGGAATTCCATGATGACGGCCCCAGACTGTCAATCCGTATTGCCAGGGAAGAAAGAATGGTGCTTGTGGAAATAGCTGACAATGGCCCGGGAATGGATGAAAAGACCCGAAAGAGGATTTTTGAGCCGTTTTTTACCACGAAGCCGATAGGTCTTGGCACCGGACTCGGTATGTCCATCTCGTATTTTATTGTGCATGATCAACACAACGGTATCATCGAAGTGAAATCAGAGGAAGGAAAGGGGGCGGTCTTCAGCATTCGCCTGCCCTGCCAGCGATAGTTGTCCGGGATTTCAGGACTGGCTATTCTTTCTCTCGCACAGCAAGCACTTTGCAGTCCAGACTGCCCTCTCCCAGAAGAACCTCGAGCTGGTCGCCCTGGATAACCTCACTGCTGCGGCGAATGACAGTCCATGAAGCGGTCTCGGTGGTTATCTTTCTGACTATCGCATAGCCACGGGCCAAGGTCGCAAGGGGACTCATATTGTCCAACAGGGCGGCCCATTTTGCCAGTGCGGCCTCTTTATTGCTTATTGTGCTGAGGATCTTCTGCACAAGCCGCTCTTGCAGATATTCAATCCGCATGGCTTTGAGCTCGAGGACATGAACTGGTGAACGTCTCTCAAGTCGATCGGCCAGTCTGCGCAATTGCTGTTCTTTATGCTGCAGGGTCTCGTGCACAGACCGGCTGAATCGGTGGACACAGAGATCAAACCTGAGTGAAAGGTTGTCCAGAGTCTCCTTGAGATCACCCAGGAATCGCAGGTTCTGGTCAAGAGCCCTTTGCTCCCTTGCAAGTTTTCGGAAAATCGCCTGCTCAAGTTGTTTCTCACGATTCGCGATCTGCCTCCTGAGGAGCAGTGTGTCGGGGATGATCCGCTCTGCCGCCCCGGTTGGCGTGGGAGCGCGCAGATCTGCGCAGAAATCGGCAATGGTGAAATCAATTTCATGACCGATGCCGGTGATAACCGGGATTGCAGATCGTGCTATGGCCCTGGCAACGCATTCCTCGTTAAAAGCCCAGAGGTCTTCTATTGAACCACCACCTCGGCAGAGAACAATCATGTCAGCGGTGAGCCTACTGTTGGCCAGATCGAGGGCGGCCGCGATTTCTTCGCCAGCACCCTTACCTTGAACCCGCACCGGCAGAATCTGGATAGCGACCGACGATCTGCGGTTATGCCATACCGTGAGAAAGTCGTGGACAGCTGCTCCACTTGGGGAGGTGAGCAGAATAATTTTATCGGGGAATGGCGGTAGAGGTTTCTTGCGACTGCCTGCAAAGAGGCCTTCATCGGCAAGTTTTTTCTTTAATTGTTCAAACTTGATCTGCAACTCTCCCGAGCCGAGGTTTTCGACGATGTCGACAATTAACTGGTATTCTCCACGTTGCTCATACACCGAGATCCTGCCGTGACAGAGCACCTGCTGACCATCTGCAAGGGGACGGCTGAGATAACGCTCCTGGGTTTTGAACAATACGGCTCTAAGCTGAGCGGAAGAGTCTTTCAGGATGAAGTATTGATGCCCTGAATATGGAATTCTCAGGTTGGAGATCTCTCCTCGCACATGGATGAAGCGGAAAGAGTCTTCAAGCAGATATTTGATTGATTGGGTTGCCTGGGAGACAGTGAGAATTTCCTGGTTGAATTCAGGTGACATCGGAGAGGGGAGTTTCGATTAAAACGTCTGTCAGTTGGAGTGATTGCGAATGGACAGGGCGGTCAGTATATATTATAGTTGCACGCTCAAGTTAGAATGAATACCCCAAAAGGTAAAGATAAATATGAAGGAGGATTATATGGCCGGACAGAGTGCTTTTGATAAACGACATGTTGAGGCGAATGCGCTCAGTGAAGTTGAAGGATTACTGGAACACTTCAATCTTCCACCTGCCGCAATCAGTTATATCCGGAAGAACAAGACGATGCTGCAGATTGTCCTGGCGGTTGTTGTTGGCACAGTTGTTGTTTGGGCTCTGTACGGCTCGTATCTCGAGAAAAAAATAGAGAATTCCACCTCGGCGCTCTCGGTCGCCATGCAGGCGGGGCCAGCTGAAAAAGCTGCGGCCCTTGAAAAGGTTGCCAGTGATTTTTCCGGAACCTCAGCGGCTGTCTGGGCGAAGGTCGAGCTGGCGCATCTCGATATGGAGAATAAGAAATTCGCCGATGCTGCAGAAAAATACAGCACTATCAAAAATAACCTTGATGCTTCCGATCCTCTCTATGCACTGGCCATCTTCGGAATCGCCCAGGCAAATGAAGCCAATCATGATTACAAACAAGCCGCCGAACACTTTGCCCTCCTCAAAAATATTGGCGGCTATCAGGCCATTGGTCATTTAAGCGTAGCCAGAATAGAGGAAACTGAAGGAGAGATTGGCAAGGCTATTGAGACATTGAGCGGCTATCTCGGAACTTTTACCGAAACCTCGGCCAATGATGCCAATAAACGAATCATTGAAGAAAAAATTTCTCGATTGAAGGCCTTGAAGTGAAACTTGTAACGTCTGTTGATGATGTCTCTGAGTTGACGAGGTCCTGGCGGGAAAAAGGACAGAAAGTCGTACTGGTGCCGACTATGGGTTGGTTCCATGAGGGGCATCTCTCTCTGATGCGGATGGCAAGAAAAATCGGGACAAGGGTTATTGTCAGCCTCTTTGTCAATCCGATCCAGTTCGGACCGAAAGAGGATCTCGCGGCATATCCCCGAGATCTTGAACGAGATCGCCATCTGGCTGAGAAAGAAGCAGTGGATGTTTTGTTCGCGCCGGCGGTCTCCGACATGTTTGGCCAGAATTTCCAGACCAGGGTGAGCTTGAGCCTGCTTTCCCAGGGGTTATGTGGCTCCAACCGACCAGGCCACTTTGACGGTGTTGCAACAATTGTCAGCAAACTTTTTCATATTTCTCACCCAAATTGTGCTGTTTTTGGCCAAAAAGATCTGCAGCAGCTCGCGGTCATCAGACAGATGGTGCGTGATTTGAATTTTGATGTCGAAATAGTCGGGCACCCCATTGTCAGAGAAAGGGATGGACTGGCCATGAGTTCAAGAAATAGCTATCTCACAGGGGACGACCGGAAAAATGCCCTCTGTCTGTACACCGCAATAATCCGCTGTCAAAAGATGGTGGGAAATTCCCGCGGCAAAATATCCATTACCGAATTAATTTCTGAAGCGGGAAGGATCATTGATTCTTTCCCTGGATGCATAGCAGAATATATACAGGTTGTGGATCGCCAATCACTCAAGGAATGTCAGGAGCTTGACCAGAACAGCGTGTTGGCTCTCGCTGTGAAAGTCGGAGGCAAGGTGCGGCTTATAGATAATGCTGTGCTGATGGATCAGTGATTTGGCTGCGTTTGCATTATCTCAACGGCTACGTGCCGGCAAAATGAAATAAAGAATATATCTTGAAGATAGTTTCAAGGATTCCTTGAGTCAGTCAAATCAAGAAAGAAACGAGGTGCATGATGGCAGGATTTGAAGTCTTTGGCGATGAAGAAAAAAAGGAAATTCAAGACGTTCTCGATAGCGGCGTATTGTTCAGATATGAGTTTATTGAGCAGCGGAAAGGGGTTTTTAAAGTACGAGAATTTGAGGAACAATTTGCCCGCTATTGCGGTACAGGTTATGCCCAGGCTGTTACTTCTGGAACTTCTGCCTTAAAAGCTGCCCTCACCGCACTCGGTATTGGTTCTGGTGATGAGGTAATTACCCAGGGGTTCACTTTTGTCGCAACCTGGGAGGCAATACTGGAAGTTGGTGCTCTGCCGGTGTTTACCGAGATTGACGCAACCCTTAATATGGATCCCGCTGACCTGAAAAAAAAGATAACCTCGAAGACCAGATGTATCATTCCAGTTCATATGCTCGGCGCCCAGGCACGGGTTAAAGAGATCGTCGAGATTGGTAAAATCCATGGAATCCCGGTTTTGGAGGATACCGCCCAGGCAGCCGGAGGCAGAATCGATGGGAGGCATCTGGGGACCTTCGGACAGTGTGGCACATTTTCGTTTGATGCTGTGAAGACTATGACCACAGGTGAAGGAGGCATGATCATCACCGGAGATGAATCCCTCTGGCGGGCAATGTCGGAATATCACGATCACGGTCATGATCATGTCGTTAATCCGGGCGGACGCGGCGGTGAAGGAAGAAAATTTATCGGCTCGAATTACCGAATGATGGAGATCCAGGGCGCCATAGGTCTTGCCCAGTTGCGAAAACTTGATTCGATGATAATGGCCATGCAGAAAAACAAGGCAATCCTCAAAGAGGCCGTGCTGTCGATCCCGGGAGTGGAATTCAGGCAGCTGCTTGATGAAAAAGGCGACACGGCAACGCATTTGGCCTTTTTCATGCAAGACGCCGAACACTGCCGGCGGGTGAATGACGAACTGCGTTCCCATGGCTGCGGGGCTGTCAATTTTTCTGAAAACACCTGGCATTACTACCCACGCTGGGAGCACCTCCTTGAAGGCAGGACCCTCGCCAGTTCCGGCTGGCCATTTGTCGGCATTGATGGCAAGCGGCGGGTGGTCTACGATCCCAGAATCCTGCCATCTTCAGCCGGTATAATCGAGCGCACACTCGTGCTGCCAATCTCTGTCAAGATGCCGGAAGAACGTTTGGCGATCATGTGTGATGCCCTTAAAAGAGCAGGAAATGTTTGAGGCGCGGGTGCCCGACCTTAAATGATCCGCTGTTGACGAGATTACTGTCAGCGGTAAAACTTGTGGGAACCGTACTGCTTGACGAAGGTATATTCCGATACCCAGTCGGGACTGACGCTCGTCAGGTGATAATGTGTTGATCCGTGGGTGAAATCTTCATTTTTTAATGCAATGACGACAGATTCCATACACTTGAGAAATGCCTGGGGGTCTTCTGGAAAATACGATTTCTGCTGCCGTGTCCAACTGAATTGATGTGGTTTATGAACAACGTCCTTGATTGTAAGGTCTTCTTTTTTTGCTCGGTTGAGTGTCACATGGGCAACGGCTATTTGCCCGATCTGTGGCTCCGAACGGGCTTCATGATATACATTGAGCGTCAACCATAGTAGCCCTTCGAGAAGCGTCATGGGGTTCCTCCTGGTGAGTTTAATTCTTGTACTGGGGGTGAAATGGGGCTTGCTTTATACTGCTGCAAATCCTTTGATGAACTGCACTGAAAAGCGGAACAGGTGAAAACGCTGTTGAGTCATCGGGAATATCAATAATTACTCTCAATAGGGCAGAAATATAATCTATTGAATTATATAGTCAAGCTAAATCCTGTCTGCGTCGAGTCAGGCTTAGTTGTAAAAATGTTTGATTGAGGTGAATACTTGAAATCATTTTTTAAAGAATTGATTTTTGAAATACCCACCCGCAGGGCATTCCTCAATATTACTCCCGAAGTTGAGCGGTGTCTTACCGAGAGCGGAATTCGTGAAGGTTTACTGTTATGTAATGCTATGCATATTACTGCGTCCGTTTTTATCAATGATGATGAATCCGGTTTGCACCATGATTATGAAGTGTGGCTGGAAAAGCTGGCACCTCATCAACCGGTGAGCGCATATCGCCACAACGGTTTTGAAGATAATGCCGATGCCCATCTGAAACGACAGATAATGGGGAGGGAGGTTGTCGTCGCAGTGACAAAAGGGAAATTGCATTTTGGCACATGGGAGCAGATCTTTTACGGCGAATTTGACGGACGACGAAAAAAAAGGGTCTTGGTCAAGATAATTGGTGAATGACCTGTTGCTTTGCCCCAGAAAGGGGATATCCCTGGCAGGGCTGAGTAGCCAAGTAGGGCTTATTCGGCCACCCCTTAACTCAAAGCTTGGACTCTATGCTGGTAAAGGAAGGTTATTTCTCAGATAGTCCAGGAAAGACTGTTCTGGTTTCATCTCTGTCCTCAGTGAAAAAAGAGGGAGGTTCGTCGAGTAACGCTCGAGTTTGACCATGTCCTTTTCTGTGGTAACAAGTCCTGAGGCATTGGCTTCTATAGCTTTGTTGGCCAGCGTATCCAGATCCTCTTGACTGTAGGCGCGGTGGTCAGCAAAGGCGGTGAAACCGGTGAGGTTGATCCCGGCTGTTTCGAGTGTGGAGCGGAAACGCTCGGGATGGGCAATGCCGCAGAAAGCGTAGAGAGGTAAAGTGGGTACTGTTACGCTCAGGTATGCAGAGTTTCGCTCCATGAATGAGCCGCACATCGTTGATGAGAAAAATATCGGTTTTCCAGGATATTTTTCTTTAAGCAGCTGAGAAAAGCGTAATGCTCTCTCATGGTTGCCGGCATCGCAGCCGGTAAGAAGAAAGGCCGAGCCTCGCCTCAGCGCTGAGACTGGTTCCCGTAGTTCTCCACCGGGAAAAATTCTGCTGTTGCCGGCCAGGGTTGTGGCGTTGAAGAGAACTAAGTCAAGATCGCGAGCCACTGCGAGGTGCTGAAAGCCATCGTCGAGGACGATGATGTTGCAATGAAGCGTATCAAGGGCATATCTACAGGGGTGACACCTCTTTTTTCCTGTGAGCACTGGAATGCCAGGAAGATTTTTAGCCAGCATGTAAGGTTCATCACCGGCCTGCAGCACATCGAGGAGTACTTCCTGACAGTTTGATATAAGATTGACCGCCCCGGTGGCCTTACCTCCATAACCGCGACTGACAACGGCCGGACGAAAACCAAGAGACTGCAGAAAGTTAGCGACAAAGGTCACAGCAGGGGTCTTGCCTGTTCCTCCCATAGTAATATTGCCGACAGAAACTATCGGGATCGGGAAAGTATGTTGCTTGAATGCACCGTATTTGTAGAGTCTTTCACGGACAAGCATCAGTAGACCGTAAATCGGGCTGAAAGGCCGGCCAGCGGCAAAGAGAAGGTTACGAGAAAGCTTCATGCTGCGAGAGAAATCCTGATCAATTATTATTCCTGAAATATATTTTTCACTTCCAATTTTACAAAATGCTGCGTAAAAGACTACTATCATTTTTGAGTGGTTTCAGCCCACATTTTTAGCACACAAGTAATTGTGATGAACCATAACTACTAATCATTCTCAGGGAGAAAAAATGAAGCTGATGAAGAGCAAGAAATTAATTGCAGCAGCCGCAGTTATGATGATGGCAATGTATGCTCCGGGTGCAGTAAACGCTGCCGACACCATTAAATTCGGTATTGCCGGACCTCACAGTGGCGATCTGGCCTCGTATGGGCTGCCCAGCGTCAATGCGGCAAAACTGGTAATTGATAAGGTCAATGCCAAGGGTGGAATAAACGGCAAAAAGATTGAGATGCTTATTGAAGATGATGTCTGTAAGCCTGAAATTGCCACGAATACAGCAACTAAGCTTGTTTCGGAAGGCGTTCAGGTCGTTCTCGGACATATCTGCTCCGGTGCTACCGTTGCAGCAATGCCGATTTATCGTGACGCTAAAATACTGGTCATGTCTCCTTCCGCGACCACTGATCCATTGACCCTCAGCGGTGAATATCCAAATTTCTTCAGGACCATAGCGCCAAATGCCGCACAATCTCCTACCATGGCTGATTTTGCCGTGAACAAGTTGGGGCTCACGAAAATTGCCGTCATTCACGATAAGGGTGATTATGGCAAACCGCTTGCTGAGGGTGCCAAAAAAGCAGTTGAAGACGGTGGAAAAGGCAAAGTTGTGCTTTTCGAAGGTATTACCCCCGGAGCTGTTGATTATTCGGCAATTGTGCAGAAAATCAAACAGTCTGGTGCCGAGGCAGTAATTTTCGGTGGTTATCATCCAGAAGCCTCGAAAATTGTCAGCATGATGAAAAAGAAGCGCTTAAAAACAGAATTTATCTCTGATGATGGCGTGAAAGACGACACTTTTATCAAAGTCGCCGGTAAAGACGCAGAAGGTGTTTACGCTGTAGGACCGGAAGATGTTACTTCGAACAAGATGTCCATCGCTGCAAAAGAAGAACATAAGGCCGCATTCAAGAGTGACCCAGGCGCGTTTTTTGACGGTGCCTACGCTGCTACAACTGCCATGGTGAACGCCATTGAAAAAGCTGGCTCAACAGATCTTGAGGCTTTGAAGAAAGTACTGCAGTCGGAGAAAGTTGAGACCCCGGTTGGTAACATTAATTTCGACGAGAAGGGCGATGCCGTAGGCGTTGGCTATTCAATGTATCAAGTTCAGGGCGGCAAATTTGTAGTGGTTAAATAACCGATTCTTTATTCAACTCCACTATCTGAAGCAGGTTCTCAACAGTAAGAGAATCCTGCTTCAGATTTTTTTTTATAAAAAATGGATTATTTTATTGAGCTCTTTCTGGGTGGAATTACACGCGGCGCAATCTATGCTCTTATCGCGCTCGGCTATACTATGGTGTATGGAATTATCGGTCTGATAAATTTCGCCCATGGCGAGATCTACATGATAGGGGCTTTTACGTCCTTTATTGTTGCCACAGTTCTCTCCATTTATGGTTTTCCGTTACTTGCCATCGTGCTTATTGCAGGTGTTGCAGCCGTCATCTGGTCAAGCGCTTATGGCTATACTGTCGAAAAAATTGCATACAAACCGCTTCGCCATGCGCCGCGATTGTCTCCTTTGATCAGTGCTATCGGCATGTCTGTTTTTCTGCAAAATTATGTGCTTCTGGCCCAGACTTCAGATTTTCTGCCATTCCCTGAACTTATACCGGAATTTGCCTTCATGGAACCGGTTGCCCACATTATTGGCTCCTCCGATATTATTATTCTCATAACCACAGCAGTGATTATGATTATCCTCACTGTGGTTATCAAGTTTACTCGTGTTGGCAAGGCCATGCGGGCTACTGCTCAAGACAGAACCATGGCCATGCTGGTCGGCATCAATGTTAACAGGATCATCTCCGCCACCTTTATAATTGGTTCTGCCCTTGCTGCCATAGGAGGTCTGCTGATTGCCTCGCATGTCGGTCAGATTAATTTTTATATCGGATTTCTGGCAGGCATTAAGGCTTTTACTGCTGCTGTGCTCGGTGGCATAGGTTCAATTCCCGGGGCCGTCCTCGGAAGTCTGGTTCTCGGACTTACCGAAAGTTTTGCTACTGGCTATGTCTCGAGTGATTACGAGGATGTTTTTGCTTTTTCTCTTCTCGTTCTCATCCTGATTTTCAAACCGTCCGGCCTTCTCGGCAAAGCGGAAACCAAGAAAGTGTGAGTTGGGAGTTATAGTCATGTCCGTTTTCAAGCAAGGAATGCGAGGGCTGTTCATTTCGCTGTGGTTTATGTTTCTCACATTCCCCATCATGGTAATAAAGGTTGATCCTATCGAGCGTATTGTGCGCTGGCGCTGGGAAAATTGTCTGTATATTGGTGTCGGTACATTTCTGGTCTATTTTCTTCTGCAGTATCTGCTCCATAGAAAACTGCAATCTGTTGAATCAAACACTGAAAAAGATAATGAGCCAAGAGAGTCTATAATCCATCGAATAATCGCCAATCCACAGCAGCGAAATATCATGGTTGGCATACTCCTCGCTGTTGCCATCATCTTTCCCTATTTCTCCTCTTCCTACCAAACGAATGTCATGACCACGGCCCTTATGTATGTGGTGCTCGGCCTTGGTCTTAATATAGTTGTCGGCATGGCCGGACTTCTGGATCTGGGATACGTCGCATTCTATGCGGTAGGGGCATACACCTATGCCTTATTGAACCACCATTTCCAGCTTGGCTTCTGGACTGTTCTGCCCATTGGCGGCGGACTTGCCGCCATCTTCGGGATCATGCTCGGTTTTCCTGTCCTTCGTCTGCGCGGAGACTACCTGGCGATAGTGACACTAGGATTCGGCGAAATTATTCGCCTTGTTCTGGAAAACTGGGGAGAATTTTCCAAAGGTCCGAGTGGTATTTCCAATATCGCCAGACCTGGTTTTTTCGGTATGGAATTCTCTCTTGATTCGGCCATCATCTATCTTTACTACCTGATGATACTCTTCGTGATCGTCACGATTTTCATAGTCAATCGCCTGCAGGATTCACGCCTGGGCAGGGCCTGGATAGCACTCAGAGAGGATGAGATTGCCTGCCAGGCCATGGGTATCGACAAACGGAAGACCAAGCTTGTAGCATTTTCCCTCGGCGCCTTCTGGGCCGGTATCATCGGTGTGGTTTTTGCAGCTAAGACGACATTTATTAATCCTGCCAGTTTCACTTTTCTCGAATCTGCCATCATCCTGGCGATCGTTGTTCTCGGTGGTATGGGATCCATAGTAGGAGTCATTTTCGGAGCCCTGGTCCTCATTCTTCTGCCGGAATATCTGAGAGCTCTTTCAGAGTATAGAATGCTTGCATTCGGCGCCATTCTGGTGGCGATGATGGTCTTCAGACCACAAGGGCTTATTTCCAATATCCGCAGGACGTACCGTTTTGACAAAACGCAATCATTAAACGTGAAATAATGAACAGCCCAATTCTCAAAATCAGCGGTCTGACGATGGATTTTGGTGGGATCCGCGCGCTTAACCGGCTTGAACTCGATGTCAACTCCGGTGAAATAGTCGCCCTGATCGGTCCGAACGGGGCCGGGAAAACCACTTTTTTCAATTGCCTTACCGGTATTTACCTGCCAACTGCCGGCGAAATACTGCTCACACCGCCGGGAAGCAGCAAGAGTGTCAGTCTTAAGGGATTGAAACCTAACCAAGTGACGGAAAAAGGTCTGGCCAGGACATTTCAAAATATCCGCCTCTTCTCCCAGATGACGGTACTTGAAAATGTCATGATTGGTCGGCACTGCCGGACAAAAGCCTTTATCCTTGGTGCTATTTTTAGAAATGCTGCGACCCGTAACGAAGAAAAACAGATTGTTGCCAAAAGCTATGAGATCCTGGAAAAGGTGGGATTGGCTCATCAAGCCAACGAATTCGCTAAAAATCTTTCTTATGGTGCGCAAAGACGACTGGAAATTGCCAGAGCTCTGGCCACCGAACCTTTTCTGCTGCTGCTCGACGAACCTGCCGCGGGAATGAACCCGCAGGAGACCCTTGAACTGGATCGACTGATTCGGGAAATTTCGGCAGATGGTCAGTCAATCCTTCTTATCGAACATGATATGAAACTGGTGATGAGCCTTTCGGATCGGATCTTTGTCATGGATTATGGTAAGAAAATAGCCCACGGGAAACCTGCGGAAATACGTTCAAACCCAGCCGTTATTAAGGCCTATTTAGGTGAGGATGTCGATGCTTAGACTAGAAAATGTCCAGGCCGGGTATGGCAACATTCTGGCGATAAAAGATGTCAACCTGGAGATCACCCAAGGCGAAATAATAACGCTCATAGGTGCCAACGGGGCAGGAAAATCGACAACCCTCATGTCTATTTCTGGTGTCGTGCCCATAAGGGCTGGACGGATTTCCTTCAAGGATCAGGACATTCATCGGAAAGAACCCGATGAAATCGTGCGGATGGGGATCTGTCAGGTACCGGAGGGCCGTCATATCTTTCCGCAGCTGACTGTTCAGGAAAATCTTGATATGGGAGCATTTCTCAGAAAGGACAAAAAGGAAATCAAGCAGGATATCGATTACGTTTTCTCACTTTTTCCCATCCTTGCGGAACGGCGAGGTCAGGATGGAGGGACCCTGAGCGGCGGTGAACAGCAGATGCTGGCTATGTCGAGGGCATTGATGGCAAGACCGCAACTGCTCCTTCTTGATGAACCTTCAATGGGGCTTGCCCCTCTGGTCATCAAGCAGATCTTCGAAATTATCAAACAGATAAATATCGAAAACAACACGACTATATTCCTTGTCGAACAAAACGCCAACCAGGCACTGCATATTGCCGACAGGGGCTATGTTATTGAAAATGGTAAAATCGTTTTTTCGGGTACAGCTGAAAGCCTGCTGAAAAACACAGACATTCAGAAGGCATATCTTGGGATATGACAACTGCCTCATTTTCATAACTGAAAGTTCTAAATATATTTCATTGCAGCCCTTTTACGATGCCGGTAAACCAGGTGTCTGGAACTGGGATAAGGATCACTGGTTATCTGTATGAATATGCTGAAGGTTGGCGTCATTGGTGTGGGGTATCTTGGTCGGTTTCACGCCCAGAAATATGCGGCGATGGAAGGTGTGGAACTCGTCGGAGTGGCTGATGTAGATTCCCGGCAGGCTGCAAAAGTTGCCGAAGAGTGCAGGTGCAAGGTCTTTATCGACCATCTGTCCCTTTTACGGGAAGTCGATGCTGTCTCAATCGTGGTTCCCACGAGCAAACATTTCGCTATCGCTTCGGATTGCATTGACGCAAAAGTTGATATCCTGCTTGAAAAACCGATGACAGTCACTCTCGAAGAGGCCGATGATCTGATACGGCGTTGCGAAGAGGAGGGGCTGGTTTTACAGGTTGGCCATCTCGAGAGGTTTAATCCTGCAGTACAGGCCATGGAACCCTTGCTGACTTTGCCTGTCTTTATCGAGAGCAACAGGATTTCCACCTTCAAAAACAGGGGCGTCGATGTCGATGTTGTTCTCGATCTGATGATTCATGATATCGATATTATTCTGAATATCATCCAGTCTCCCTTGAAGACCATCCATACTGTCGGCGCACCCGTCGTCACTGCCACCACCGATATTGCCAATGCCCGCTTGATTTTTGAAAATGGGGCAACGGCGAACGTAACAGTCAGCCGGATATCCAGAACAAACATTCGGCAGATGCGCATTTTTCAGCCGGGTTCCTATATCAACGTCAATTTTGCCACAAAAAAAATAATGACCATCAAGCTGACTGATGAAATCCTTGAATCGGGCATGCCTCGTCAGGACGTTGATGTACGATCCTTTGCGGCAGGAGATGCGTTGCGCAGCGAAATCGAACATTTTGTAGGTCACGTACGGAACAGAACCAGGCCGATAGTGTCTGGTCACGAGGGCCGGAGAGCGCTAGATGTAGCGTTGCAGGTGATGGATCAGATCAAAGAACACCAGAACCTTGAGGTCTTTAAAAAGGTATCGGAAGCCTTCAAGTTGCGATGAATACGGAGATAATGATTGTCACCGGAGAGGCCTCGGGTGATCTTCATGGTGCAAATCTTCTCAGGGCTATGCGGCACCGCAATCCTGACCTGACATTCTGCGGCATGGGAGGCAGTGAATTGGCCTCACTTGGCATGGAAATTCTCTTTGATGCCAGAAAAGTGGCGGTCGTCGGTGTGATTGAAGTCTTCTCCCATCTTGGCGATATTCTCAAAGCCCAAAAGACCCTCAAGAATCGAATGCGGGAACGACCGCCTGCGCTCCTGATCATCATCGATCTTCCCGATTTCAATCTTCTTCTCGCCAAAAAAGCAAAACAACTCGGCATTCCCGTCTTTTATTATATCACCCCTCAGGTTTGGGCCTGGCGTTCGGGGCGGGTGAAGACAATTGCCGAACGTGTCGATAAAGTTGGAGTTATCCTGCCATTTGAAGAGGCGTTTTTCAATAATAGGGGAATCGCTGCTGAATACGTAGGTCATCCCTTGCTTGATTCGGTTAAATTGTCACTTACATTGTTGGAGTTCCGTGAAAAAAATCGGATCCCAGCCGACTGCAGGTGCATAGGAATTCTGCCAGGCAGTAGGAAAAAGGAGATTTCAGTTCTTCTTCCTCTTTTTCTCGATGCTGCTGAAAATATACAAAAAGAATCATCTGAGAAATTAATTTTCCTTCTTCCTCTAGCCTCAACTCTCGAAGAGAAGGATCTATGGCAAAATGGCCTGAAAAAGGTTTGCACTGGTCTTGATATTCGTATTATCCGCGATGATCGTTATGATGTGATGGCTGCCTGTGAAGTGGTTATTGCGGCCTCAGGAACTGTTACTTTAGAACTCGCCCTGCTTGATGTGCCGATGGTGGTAACCTACAAATTTTCGCCACTCACGTATCAAGTGGGCAGGATGCTTGTAAAACTCAAATACTTCTCGCTGGTCAATCTTATTGCTGGAGAGGAAGTGGTGCCTGAGTTACTGCAGGACGAAGTTCGTCCCGAGAACATCGCCAGGAATATTCTGGAAATACTTCATAATCCCGAGCGGAGTGAAAGGATGCGCAAAGGTCTGCTGGATGTCAGAGAGCAACTTGGCAAAAAGGGGGCTTCTGATCGAGCAGCACAACTTGCTCTGAATATGTTGTGTTGAGGGACCGAGTGGAGAAAGATACTTTCGATGAGAACGAACTGGTCAACCTGGAGATCGATGGAGTACTCGATCTCCACGCCTTTTCGCCCAAGGACATCAAGACATTGATCCCGGAGTATCTGTATCAATGCCATTCTCTGGGAATTCTAGAGATCCGCATCATCCACGGCAAGGGTTTGGGAAATCTCAGGCGCTCGGTTCATGCCCTTCTTGACAGAAATCCTCTTGTAAAAGGATACAAAATGGCAGGATTGGATTCAGGAAGTTGGGGCGCGACGCTGGTTTCTCTCAAGCCTCAACAGCTTGCCGAGGGAAAGAAGGAGGCGTGATCGAATATCTGCGGTTTTTTCCGGTGAGCGGGCAGGTAAAAGCGAGGAAACAGGCGCAGAGGAGAAGTTCCTCACTGTCTCTGGCATGGCCATAACTGGTATCTCCCACCAAGGGATGCCCCAGCATGCTGAGATGTCTTCTGATCTGATGCTTCCTGCCTGTTTGCAGGAGGATATCGAGTATACTGACGTCATATTCACCGACAATATCTTTTACTGTGACAACAGTAACTGCCTCCTTGCCATCGAGGGCAGTGTCACAAATCAGTTTCTCACCAATTTCTCCGACACGTCCGCGGACAACGCCCCAGTAGCGTTTTTCTATCTCTCTGGACTGAAAAAGACTGGAGAGGGCAGCGGCTGCTCTTTGGTTATGGGCAAGCACAACCAGTCCCTGGGCCTGACGGTCAAGGCGGTGGACGAGTTTTGCTGTTCTGCAGAAATCCACCTCTTTTTCAACATAGCGCAGCAAGGAACAATGATCACCGAACCGAGTGCCCTGGGTCAGCAGGCCGGCTGGCTTATTCCAGATGCTGTAGTTCTTCTCCCGGGCTACGAGTTGGGGCAGGGGAGGTATCTTGGCGAGAACCTGCATATCGTAAAACAAAGAAATATTGTCACCTGTCTGCAGTTGGAATCTCGACTTGCGGATGCGTTGTTCCTTGGTGCCGGGTCGTTTGAGCCACACCGAACCTTTTTGCATAGCGTCTTTGATGGCTATTTTTGAAAGCTGAGATGCCATGGCGAGGATGTCCGGGGCGAAACAGTTATTGGTTACGGTAAGCCGAACCGTGCATTGAGAGGGATTATTTACCAAAATTGCACACCGGGTAGTGACAGATCTTACAATTCCGGCAAAGGCCGCCATGTCCCATGCTGGCCAACTC